>PMKW01000118.1 GCA_003157895.1 Methanoregula sp.
CAAAATTCATCCGGAATACCGGTAGTCCGTACATCTGAAAACTCAAAGCACAGGAGCTCCTGAACCATGAACAAGCACCGTATCAACACTACTATCTCCAAAAAACACTGGGACCTGCTGAAAAAATATACCGATACGTATGAGACCCAGCAGAAAGTTCTGGAACAGGCCTTGGAAAATCTGGATACCCGGCAGAACCAGAGATCCGCATTATCCCAGGAACAGGAACTTGCGGTTCGTTTTCTGGAAGTAAAAGCGATGTGTCTCATCCAGAAAGACGGGTTACTGATGCTGCTGGAAAATCTTGATCCGGAAACCATGCAGAAGTATGTGGACCATAACAAGCCCATGGAATATGCACTGGAATATTATTATCAGAAGCCCCTGAAAGAATGTCAGATGACAGAGGTCGTTGAAGGGATCGCCATCAATGCCCGGATGTCCTGCTGGTTCGACACGGTCGATTATACCGATGATGGTGACTATTACACGCTGAAAATTACTCATTGTCTGGGAGTTAATGCCACAAACCTCATCAGAATAATGATCGAAAGTGCTACTGCCACGTATGGTGTCTTGGCCGAGAGCACGATCTCCGGGAAGACCTGGTTTATAAAAATCTTCAAAAATGACAATCCTTGTGGTGAGGCGGTATGTACGGATAGTACCGGCATAACCTACCGTTACGGCTGGCAATCAACCCCCGTTTAATAAATAAAAAAAAGGGCCCGGGTTATCCCTGGGCGTTGAGTTCCAGGGATACAGTACCCGCGGTGCCGCTGCCCATCATCTTCACAACCGGCCCGCCGGTTGCTATCCACACCGTTTCCGTGCTGCCATCCTGTATAGTAGTGGTATACTTATTGGCGGTAAATGTCCCGGCAGGAACGGTCACGGAATCAGGACCGTTGTAGGTGAACGTGGTACCTGAGGGGACTGTGTTCACATCATTGGGATCGCCCTGCCCGACTCCCTGGGAACTGCAGTCCATGGATGCCGGCATCCCCTGTACGGGGTTCGAGTACCGTATGGTGCACACACCATTCCTGGTCCACTTGATGTACATGTCCATGGCCGATTGCTTCTTGGTGGTTGGAAAATTCGGATCGACCGCAGTAAGTTTATACTCTACCCAGTTGTATGAGCCGCCTCCGAAAACACCGGAAGCACTGACCGAGGATCCCGTTGCCGGGGTACTTCCACTGGTCCCGGTACCTGTGCTGCCTGCGGTGGTTCCGCTTGTTCCACTGTTCCCGCTGGTACTGCTGTCGGTTAATCCTCCGGAACTGGCCGATCCTGTATTTGTTCCGGATGCGGCCTGGTCCGACCTGCTGATAATCTTCCCGGCGAAGTTGCTATTTCCATTGGGACATTCCTTCGCTTTGGACTGGTCCAAATCGGGTGTATGCACCATCATTTCTCCGATAAATGTTGATCCACCTGGCTCCATGTTTAAATTAAACACGCCATTATCGGCGGTGTTATCTTGAGATGTATATATTGAACCAAAATCCAAATCACAGTACGCCTTCCAGGTACCTGACAGGGCTCCGGTACTGTCTACCGTCCCTGTATACGTAATTGGACATCCGTGTCTTGTTATTATTCCCGAACCAGTAACAGCACAACCCGTCTGCGTGAATGTGATCGACATAGCGCGGTTACCATTAGGAGCGATCATATCCGTCCAGGGATCGGGATTATCCGTGGTAGCAGGGTAAAAAGCCGGTCGTAAATCCTTACATACTGCAGTATCAAACCCCGCATTCCATTTTCCGGTCCACGATGTTGCCGCAGTTACCGCCGGGCAGGTTGCTGCCGTGGCGGACGCGGATGCTGCCTGGCCGGATGAGGACGCTGATCCTGAACTTCCTGATGAAGTCGTAGTTGTTCCTAATGACGATGTTGTTCCAAAGGTCTTGTTGAAAGTACACCCGGCAAGTGCCACGGCGATAACAACTAAAAAGACTGCGATAATGCCATATGATGAAATCTTCACGGTATTCCACCCCAAATCTTAAAAAACCCCGTTGACAATGCCGAAAGAAAGGCACTGATGCAAGGGTATAAATTTCTATTGGATGTTCGATTATAAAACGGGTATCCGCATGCTATACGTATATAGTACGCATCGCAGGATCCGAAGGCCCAGGCAGCAGTCTGGTTTCTGTCGTGTCATTGAGCGTCAGGGATGAGGGGGATTCGTGATCCTGTCACCGGGAGAAGACGGCAAGTCTGTGTTGTTGAATGAACACACAGATCCCCCGATCACCTTGCTTCGTATACCGTTACTGTTCTCGTCAGGAATCACGAACGAGTGAATACTCTCATTAGCCATTATATCGTTTACACGGATACCGGCAAGGATCCGCAGGCCTGCATCACAGATCGACGGTAACCTCCAGGGAAAATTTGCCTTATCTGAGCTCGACCCGTCCTCATCCCCATGCCACCAGTTCATCCATCGAGTACCCGTCAGGATCCGAACTCCGGATCTGGAGCGTTTTCAGGGGGGGAGCGATGCCGGGTGCTCCACCGAGGAGAACGTTCCGTTGAATACCTGTGAATAATTCAGGAGGGTGCCAACCGGGGGAAAGGCCGTGCCGGTGGTAGCACCGGACGGTTTTGCCCCGAAATCCCCCTCCTTTTCCGGTGTCGTTGGAGTCGGGCATCCGGTGCAGGCAAGGGCGATGACCAGGATACCCGCAAGTCCGAGATATACTGCAGAGGGTCTCATTCATAATCCTTGAAAAAAAGGAAAAAACTGGTTATGCCCGCTTGCCGACCCAGTTGCTGTTGGCGCTGTCGCAGTTGTCTGTTTTGTATTTCGCCATATCTGCTGCTGACACCCCAAATGTGCCGATAAAGGTCGATCCGCCGGGTTCCATGTTAAGGCTCCATGACCCGGAATCTGTGGTACCATCTGATGATGTTGCGCCGTCTGTTTCGATATTACAGTACGCATGCCATGTACCCGAGGCAGCGCCCGTGCTGTCAACCTTGCCGGTGAGGGTTATCGGGCATCCGGGCGTCGCCACGAGGGTTCCGTTCGGACCAACGGTAATGGACCCGGTCACGTCGCAGCCGTTCTGGGTGAAGGTGACGGGGAAGTCCATAACGCCTGCCATCGTGCTCTCCCAGGGTGTAGGGTTGTCAGCAGTCGCCGGGTAGAAATGGATCCGGGCATCGAAACATGGATCGCTATAACCCCAGCTGACCCATTTGCCGGACCACGATGTCGCGGCTGTCACTACGGGGCAGGTTCCTCCGGAACCCGCAGGCGCTGTCCCGGATACTGCAGCAGGTGCTGGTGTCCCGGCTGAAGACGTGGATGTACCCGAGGGTTTGATAGACGAACATCCGGCAAATGCAAGGGCAGCCACGATCAGGACGGCTGCCAGAAGTGTGTAATACGAGAGCTTCATATGATCGCTTCCCTTTTGTTTCAAATTCCCGGCACGATGTCTCCATCCCAGGGAGTGAGACGGTGTCAGGATACCAGCATTAAAAATCCTATCTCTTATTAATGTTCCGAAATTTTATTTTGATAAAATCTGAATACGTTTTTTTCGGGCCGTGTGGGTCAGTCAGCCGCCAGAATGCCGACCCCGTCGGTAAGCTGACACATACAGTACGTTGTGCTGAGGCGAGCGGGTCTCCGGCAACCTATCCCTCTGTTATCATCTTCCTTCTTAGACGGTCGGTCATGGTTTTTATAAAATTTTATTTATGAACGAATGCTCTCATGATGTCATTCTACCGGTCATGCGAATACTGGCAGATCCGCGACTTCGGGTAATACCTTCCCGGCCTCGTAACCGCAATCCGGGGTCTTTTTTAAGTTATCATCAAACCGAAACCTTCATTCCCGCCCTCCCCCCAGACTCTCCGCATGGCACAACCGGTCATTCTGGTCACCGGTTCCACGGACGGTATCGGGAAGGCGACGGCCGCCGAACTCCTCTCCCGCGGAGGGGCTGCTGTGATCATCCATGGCAAGAGCGAAAAGGAGGTGCGGGTTGCTCAGCGGGAGCTTGCCAAGAGGTCAGGCGGCGAAAGACCGGATACGGTTACCGCGGATTTCTCCGACATGGACCAGATCCGGTGGATGGCAGAAGACCTCCTGACACGGTATTCTTCACTGAATGTTCTCATCAATAATGCCGGCACATACCAGAAGACCCGGCAGTTCTCGGAGCAGGGAATCGAACTGACCTTTGCAGTCAATTATCTTGCCCCCTTCCTGCTGACCGGTCTGCTTCTGCCCCTGCTCCGGAAGGGAGCGCCCGCACGGATCGTCACGGTTGCCTCGAGCGCTCACGAAGACGTTGACCGGATTGACTGGAATGATCTCCCGGCATGGTACCATTACCGGGCATGGGATGCCTATGCCCTCTCGAAGTTTGCCGATATCACCTTCACGTACATGCTTGCACGAAAGATTGCCGGCACCGGTGTGACCGTGAACTGTCTCCATCCCGGTGTGACCAATACCCATATCCTGAAGACTGCATTTCCCGGTGTTTCCGGAATCTCACCGGAAGAAGGGGCACAGACATCCGTCTACCTTGCCCTTTCCCCTCATGTTACCCCGATATCGGGCCGGTATTTCGATGGTAAAAAAGCTGTTCCGTCTTCGAAGCTGACCCGGAACCGGACCGTGCAGGAACGGCTGTGGAAACTGGCGGAGGAGCTCACCAACGTCCCTGCGAATCCGAAGGGGAAATCCGGGCTTTAATGCGGGCAGACCCCTCAGGAACCAGAAGTATCTCTCCCTCTTCTTTTCATTCGGTACGATCTCTCCTTTTATTCCCATTATAAAAACCACCCCCACATACTCCTCCATCTGCAGAGCACCATGGTGCCATGAGAGGATATCGTCCGGGCCCGGTACAGGGTGCAGAAGTGAATTTGAAAACATAATGTTTTTGATAAGGGACTTCCTCATACAAGCATATGAAACGTGTCCCCCTTGTGCTCGTCCTTCTCCTGGTGGCGATGTCGGTTCTGGTTACCGGTCCCGTTGCCGCACAGGCTTCAGGAAATGGAAACTCCGGAAATTCCTTCCTAGACATCGCCCTGGCGGGGATAAAAAATCCCCTCATCTCTCCGTGTTCCAGTCCCGGCTGGAAGCTGATCTATATGTTCGTAAGCAATCCCGGGGAAGAATTTAACGCGGACCACTGTATCCAGTTCTTCGCGGTCCAGGCCGGGGACACCACGCAGTGCCCCAATATCCAGCGGGGCGCCCCCATGACCAAGTGTTACTGTCTCATTGCATCGAAGAAGAACGACCCCTCGATCTGTGACGAGGTACCTTCGACATCCGATCCGGTGGCTTATTTGAGGGTAGACTGCCTGTGGGAGGTTGCGATCCACGACAATAACCCTGCTGCATGCACGGCCATGGGCAATGAGAAGATCAGCCGGATGTTCGTCGGCGAGATGAGCCAGCAGACCTGCCTTGCACGCCTGGCGAGCGGCCAGGGAGTCGGGGAGAGCACCCTATGAGCAGCAGTAGGGGTCATACGGGCTGCGGGAAACCTGCAGGAGAGACGGTAATACGCCCGGGTAAAGACCTGAGCAATCAGTATCGCAACGAGGGTCGGGAGGCTGTGTATGTTCTGCAGTGAGTGCGGGACCCAGAACCCCGATACCAATCTGTTCTGTAAGAATTGCGGAAAACCCCTCCCGCGGCGACAACCAGCAGCACAGCCGGCAGCGGCAGTCCCGCAAGTTCCGTCCTCCCCCGTGATACCGGTCCCACCTCCCGTAACGGCTGCAGAATCAGTCCCTGCCCCTGCTCCGGCACCGGGAACAGCACCGAAACGCAAAAGGAACTGGCTGGGTATCGTGAGCCTGATCCTCGGTATTCTCTCATGGGGGATCCTGACCGTTATCGTCGCCATTGCTGCCGTCCTGCTCGGTATTATAAGTGTCTTCCTGTTCAGAAAAGCGACCGGCAGAACAGGGATCTCTTCCCTCATCGGGATCGTCCTTGGTATTGCTGCAATCATTGTATCCATTGCACTGGCCTGAACCGGTAAATTCTTTTTTTATCTGACTGTGCCCGGGCATATGCGGATCGTGCAGTCCAGCGACTTGTTCAACGTATTTAACGGGTCTGCCTGGGATAAAAAAGATAAAAAAGGGGTGCCCGGGTTATCCGATGGCGTTGAGTTCCATGGTCGTGGAACCCTGGTTGTTACCGCCTACCATTTTGACCATGCCCGTGCCCTTGACAACCCAGAAGGTTGATGTGGCGCCATTCATCGTGGCAGTGTACTTTTCGGCCGTGTATGTCCCTGCCGGGACTGTTACGACATCAGGCCCTACGTCCATGAACTTGACATCGGGGTTGGTCGAGCTTATATCGTTCGGGTTGCTTACGGACTTTCCACCGGTGGCAGTACAGTCCATGGTGGCCGGCATTCCCTGGGGAGCAGGGTCGAACCGCATCGTGCATTTGCCGCCCTTCTCATACTTGATATATATCGTCATTGCTTGGCTGCCGCCGCTGGTGCTCATCTTGTACTCGATCCAGTTGTAGGTGAGGCCTCCGAAAAGACTGGAAGGGCTCACTGCCCCGGATGAGCTGCTGGATGATCCGGACGATGACGAACCGGATGATGACGAGCTGGTGGCCTGGGTTCCCCCACCTGACGGGGCGGTCGGGCTGCTGCCGGAACATCCTGCAACAGCAACGGCAATCACGACGAGTATAACTGCAATAATACCGATATGTGAGAATCTCATAGTCTTCCCTCTGATAATCGAATCACGTCCCCGTCCTGGCTCCCTTCCTGTCAGGAAACTGTGGGGTACAGGGTGATAGTATCTTCCAGAACTATTAAAAAATACCGATAATTACCTGTCACGACGGGACAGCAGATATCCCCGCTCCTGATGGTGTGCATTTCCGCTGGCAGGAGCCCTTCCTGCACCATAACCCTTTATTATCCTTTCTCACCCAAACCAAAGATAATGATCCGCGAATCCCCGGAAGACTTCCTTGCCACCCTGAAGTCCCACGCACCCGACCCAAAACAGCCTCTGGTCTCTGTGCGGCAGGATGTGTCCGCGTTCTATGCCGGCATGCAGGAAGAGACGGTCATGGAGTCCGATCACCGTCTCGAGGGCGTGGCGATCCGGGACGGGCTCCGGGGCATCTGGGTCTCCCTGCCGGACAGCCTGACCGAGCGGGTTATCCTGTTCTTCCACGGGGGATGTTTTACCAGTGGTTCATCCGACAGCCACCTCGGGCTCTGCATCCGGCTCGCCCGCGCTTCCCGCGCCCGGGTATTCTCGGTCGATTACCGTCTTGCCCCCGAACATGTCTTTCCGGCGGCGGTCGAGGACGCAGTCACCGCATACCGCTTCCTGATCGCCAAAGGGTACAGCCCGCACCACATCGTGCCGGTGGGGATATCTGCCGGCGGGACGCTGGTGCTCTCCCTCCTGATCTCGGCCCGCGACCAGGGCCTGCCCCTCCCTCCTGCCGGCGTCTGCATGTCACCGGTGACCGACCTGCTCTTTTCCGGTGAATCCTTCCTCAGGAACCGGGACCGCGACTGGATCTCCCCTGAACAACTTCACGCTATCTGCACGACCTATCTTCCGGGTCACGATGTGAAAGATCCGCTCGCATCGCCAATTTATGCCCGGCTTGCCGGGCTCCCCCGCCTCTATGTGCAGGCCGGGACGCACGAGCTGCTGGTCTCAGATATCGGGGCGTTCGTGGACAAGGCCCGCTGGGCCGGCGTACCGGTGCAGGCCGAGATCTGGGAGGGGATGTTCCACTGCTGGCAGCTCTTTGCCGAGCAGCTTCCCGAAGGGCAGGAAGCTATCGGACAGGCGGGGGCATTCATCGAGGACGTACTGGGCCGGTAGAGCCGGCCGTTTTCACCGATAATCCGTAGTATCCCCGCTGCAGTTTTTTTCCGGTTCCCACAGTTTTTGAAGCGGTACAACCGGTAAGTGCCATGGCAATAACGACCAGCAGGATTGCAATAATGCCATACTATGAAATCTTCACGGTATTACTCTTCACTCCGGAAAAATTCCCCGTTGGAGATCTCCAGAACAGGCACCGATTCAGGTATTTTTCTGGTTTGGATTAAGCGTTTAAATTCATTCCGAAATGGTATTTTTATCCGAATTTGGGGATTTAATTTTCTCGTCCCCCGGATTCAAATCCTCTGTTTTATTATCCTATCCCGGATATACCCGGACATCAGGCAACAGCCGCGACAAGGTGACAAAAGCGTGAAGGTATCAGGGATATGGATTGCCGGTATCGTATTTGTGCTGCTCTTCTGTGTCGTTGCAGGATGTACGAATCCCGCGACAAGCACGTCCTCACAGGCCGGTGGCGGGTCGGGCGGTAATGGTGGCGGGAGTGGCGGTGGGACTGCAGCAGCTGGTGCGGTCAGCTACCCCCCGAACACCTACTTCACCCTAGACTGCAAGGGCGAATGGCAGGACACTTCTATCAGTCCGGACCATTTCGGCTCGTTCACGCTGACCGGCAACGTACCAATCCCCATCACCTATGACTATGAGAACCCGACAGGTTATGCAGTGTATAGTGCGGTCCCGCTTGGAACGAACATCCCGCTTACCATTCACGCCGAGTCTGAGGGGTGCTGGGAGGGGGGGACCGACTGCAAGCACTGCCATTTCATCTATGACGGGCAGCTCTTTGCCGGTGCTCAGATGGCCTACAACAGGACCAATGACCCGGGGCCGTGGACCGTCGCCTTCATGCAGATGCCGGGTGGCGAAGGAATCTGGCACACCGTATCTTTCACGCAGACCGATGCCAACTGCCCGATCACGATCGATCAGACCTTTACTCCGCAAGAAGCCGTCGGGCCGGCATCGTCCTGTTTTACCCTTAAACAGGGAGGAAGCTTCGGGCAGCCCTTCTCCTTCAGCGATGGCAGCGAGTTCGAAGTCTCGCCGCATCAGGACAGCGATGTGGTCTTTACCAGTCTCAAACCCACGGCAACGTTCCATATCGGCAGGGCGCCCTCCTGACTCTCTTCCCGCCCCCTTTTTACAAATGCTGTGATCCGAATCCCCCCCGGCGCTCATTCCATAACCTTAATCCCGTATTGCTGACCACGCTGATCGTATGTTTGAAAGCATTGGCAGGAGCATCGAGCTCTTCAGGACGAGCTGGGGTATTCTCATGGGGGACAAGAAACTCCTTGTGTTCCCGCTTCTCTCCGGTATTATCTCGCTCATCGTGCTTGCGACCTTCATCATCCCGCTCATCATAGGGAACATTCTGGGAGAACTTGTTTTCTACGTTGCCCTGTTCGCCTTTTATCTCGTCAGTTATTTTGTCGTGATCTTCTTCAACACGGCACTCATCAGCTGCGTGAATGCCCGGCTGCAGGGCAGGGACATGTCGGTCGGCGAAGGCCTCTCGAATGCCCTTTCACACTTCGCCCCCATCCTCGGGTGGGCCCTGCTGTCGGCAACCGTGGGCATCATCCTCCAGCTCATCAGGGAGCGGGGCGGGTTTATCGGGCAGATCGCAGCCGGGCTTATCGGCGGCGCATGGGGCCTGGTGACCTTCTTCGTCGTGCCGGTCCTTGTCCTCGAGGACAAGGGAGTCTTTGACGCAATTAAGGAGTCGACATCCCTGATCCGGAAGACGTGGGGAGAGTCCATCATCGGGTCCGGGTCCATCCTGCTCGTCTTTATCATTATCGGTGTCATCGGCTTCCTCGGCGTCCTTGCCACCATGATGCTGGGCAGTGCCGTGCTCTTTGGCATCGCGCTCGTCCTCTTCATCGCCCTTGTCATCGTCCTTGCGGTTGTTGCCGCCGCAATGCAGGGGATCTTTGTCACCGCCCTGTATTCGTATGCAAAGAGCGGCATAGTCCCCGCTGCCTACAACAAGGACCTCATCCAGAACGCCTTTGTCCAGAAACAGGCCGGTTCCGGCAACATCTGAACTATTCCTTTTTCTTTCTGAAAAATACGGGTCTTACGACTTTCGATCAAGTCGAAGAACCTTATGGGTCTTCTTCTGCTTCGGGTCTTACGACCCTCAGCATCCGCAATCCATAGGTTTACCCAAGATCGCTTCCCATCACTTTGTATGAAGAAGAGGAACGCATGGTCGGCGCTTCCCGGGTCGGCACCGGCAGAAAAACTGCAGGTACTTGGCGTGGAGAAAAATACGAGGGTGGACATCCGCCGGCTTGACGAGATCTCCCGCAGGTACGGCGTCACGGTCTACCTGTTTTTTGAGGAAGACCTTGCCCGCAACCGTCCTCTCGGGACGGTTCTTTCAGAGTATGAAAGCGTGCCGGTCTTTGAACGGCCCTTTATCAGTGTGCCGGATTTCCTCCGGTTCACGCGGGAGAACGACCCGTCCTTCGAACAGACCATCCGGGAGTTCCCGCTCATGGTTGAGATTGTCTTTTCAGGTACCCTCCTGACCGGGACCGATGGCAATGATGTGCCGGTGGTTACCGGGCTGATGCCGTACCTGGACGAGATGGACGTGGATACACCGCTGCCGGAACCGGACGCGGACCAATCCTGATGCCCGCCGGGGTGGCAGCTTATCCGCAGGGAATTCCCGATGCGATCGGGAGTTTCTTCAGCAGACTCTTCGGCGGCAGGTAACCCACGCCACCCGCCGTTATGCGGGACGTTGACCGCAATCTCTTTTTTATTATCCCCCCGATCTTATCCGGAGACCCGGATCCGACCGCAGCAGACCGGGCAGAGCGGGCAGCGCGGACCGGCACTATGGCAAGACGCAGCAGGACCTATATCTGGCAGTTCACGATCGGGCTCGGTTTCCTCTCAGGGATCTGGACCGCTGTCGGCATTGATCCTGAAGAAGTGATCCTCAACCTCATCGGCTCAGTGACGGGGGAGATCTATCCCGATCCCCGGCTCCGGCAGCTGTTCATCATCCTTCCTGCCATCCTCCTCCTCATCTCTGTCTGGGGGGCATATAAAAAGGGCCGGGT
Source organism: Methanoregula sp. (assembly GCA_003157895.1). Taxonomy (GTDB): domain Archaea; phylum Halobacteriota; class Methanomicrobia; order Methanomicrobiales; family Methanospirillaceae; genus Methanoregula. The sequence goes on from PMKW01000118.1 coordinate 11,001, forward strand.
TCTTGGTCTGGTCTCGGTGGTCATCGCTTATATGGCCGGCCTGTCCATTCTTGTCGCTCTCTGGACCACACTTATCCTCCTCCTTGCAGCGATCATAACCGGGTATTTTGCTACCGGCCGCCGCTGGTAAGAAAAACGGCCCGGACCTGCCATCACGCAGCTATTGGCCGGTGTTATGAGGAGACCGGTAAAAAAAAGGCGTGAAACACTATAAATTTCAGTACTGCATATCATTTTAGGCATGAGTCTGTTCCCGAAGAAGAACCTGATCTGGGTCTTCGACTCGGTGGTCCCGAGCAAATACGTAAACAAATGCCGCAGGTTCTTTTTCTTTGATCCTTATATCGGCAATGATCTTGCAACACGGGGCAGGCTCTCCCATTACGGGAACGACGAGCGCAAGGCATTTGCAAAAGACTTAAAAAAGATCCGCTCGGAGACCGAGCTCCTGATCGAGGATATCGAGGCATATCACATCTACATGGCAGTGAAGCGGACGCAGAAAGTGCCGGGCGATATTGCCGAGGTCGGGGTATACAAGGGCGGATCGGCAAAGATCATCTGCTCGGTCAAGGGGGACAAGCACCTTCACCTTTTCGATACCTTCGAGGGCCTGCCGCATGTCGACGAGATCGACATGGTCTGGCCGTTCTATGAAGGCAAGTTTGCCGCGTCCTACGATCATGTCCGGAATTACCTGAAACACGATACGAATGTCAGTTTCTACAAGGGAATCTTCCCGGCAACGTCAGGTCCGGTGAAGGATAAGACCTTCTCTTTAGTAAATCTTGACGTGGACTGCTACGAGAGCACGAAGCAGTGCCTTGAGTTCTTCTACTCCCGCATGAGTCCCGGGGGGATTATCCTCTCCCATGACTACATGACCGCGCCCGGCGTCAAAAAGGCATTTGATGATTTCTTCGAGGGAAGGGCAGAGCCGGTTCTGGAAACAGCCGGCTCCCAGTGCCTTGTCGTAAAAGTGTAGAATAAAAAAGGCTTCTTTTTTAATCCCTGAATATCAGGGCGCCGAAGATCACGAGCATGATACCGAGCAGGAGGACGACAACCCCGATGAGTCCTTCGACAGCAGTGATGACGTAGGGAAGGAATATCCAGATCGCGTATACGCCAAGGGCACATAAAACGAGTCCTATGATCAGTGCTACAAGTCCAGTCTTATCCATATGATTACCTCTTGTTCTGGTTTGTGAATCTGCCCATATAAGGATATTGAGCGGTATCGTTCCGGCTTCAGCCGTTCAGGTGCCGCTGGAGGGATTTCCAGGGATACGGCAGGAGGGCCATCAGTATGATGGCAACAACAATCACGATGGGGATGGTACCCAGTGCTGTCCCGAGAGAATAGTGATCTGCTATCAGACCGTTTACTGCAACCCCGAGACCGCCGAATCCTATGGTGAGCCCGAGCATCAGTCCCGAGGCGAGCCCTATATTCTGCGGCAGGAGCTCATGGCCCATGGCAACGGCAACCGCGAACGTAGCCCAGAGGCAGAACCCGAAACCGAGCAGGGCGATGACAGCAGGTAATCCCGACATGAGCATGAAGAGGCAGAAGAACGGGATCGCACCTGCGAGGGCAAAGACCATGAACTCCTTCCTGCCGAACCGGTCTGAGATGCGGCCGCCGGCCACCTGCCCGGCAACGCCGCAGAGAAGCATCAACGTCATGATCAGACTCGCGATCACGAACGTATAACCCTGCGAGACGAGGTATGTCGGGAGGAAGGTAAGGGCGGCAAAGATTGCCCATGCCCTGAGAATGGAAGCGACCATCAGGATGACAAAGGGCCATCTCGACAGTACTTCGGCAGGAGTTTCCACCGGGACCGCATGAGCTTCTTTTGCAGCCGCGATTCCGCCCGGCAGAAGAATCCTGAGGACAAAGACCATCACCATGGCGGGGATGACAAGAAACAAGAGCCCGGGAAGACCCAGCCCCCAGACGAGCATGCCGGCCAGTACGGGGCCGATGGCGTACCCGAGATTGCCGCCAACCACGAAGTACGAGGTGATCTTTCCCCGGTTTTCACGGGTGCAGAGCCGGCTCACGATGCTGAGGGCTGTCGGATGGAAGCAGGCATGGCCGAGCGCCGCGAGAACGGCAAAAGCCATGATAAGGTAGTAGTCTTTTGCAATGCCCATGAGGGCGACAAAGACAGCGCTGATAAAAAGGCTGACACTCACGCTGATGGTGAGCCCCCTCTTATCCGAGAGCCAGCCGATGACCGGCTGGGTAAAGGACGAGGTCACATTATATGCCGTTACCAGGAGCCCTGCGGCAAGGTAGGAATAGCCGTTTTGGGCGATGAGGATCGGCAGGATGGCCGGCAGCACCGGCATGTAGATGTCGGTGATCATATGGGCTGCGGCAAGCCCGGTGATGGTATTTTTCACGCTGCGTGGCGGGATTACCGTGTCTGTTTCAGGCGTAAAATCTCGACCTCGAATTCCTGCATGTCTTTTGTGTGGAAGGCAAAGGTGCGCTTGATCGGGAACGCTCCCCCGATCTTGTCGGTGATCTCTGCTCTCTGTGCAGTGTAAGCTTCAACAAATGAGATGGATCCCGCATTAAAGATACTGTAGGTGACAGGGGCCACGGCAAGGGCGCAGTCGATGAACGGGCGATCGGCATGGGCTTTCTGCGCCCCGAACGGCGGGTTCATGACAACGGTATCGCAGGTACCGATCCGCTCCCGGCACCCGCCTTCCCGTATGTCTGTTGCAAGAAACGTAACGTCTGTCTCGAGAAGCGCTGCATTCTTCCGGGCCACGGCCAGCGCCCTTTCGTCAATGTCAACACCGGTGACGGATGCAGCCCCGAGGAGCGCTGCACCAATGGCGAGCACCCCTGTTCCGCACCCGAGATCGCAGACCCGCTTTCCCTCAATATCGTCTTTCATCAGGGCGTGGTAGATGAGCCGGGCGGCAAGCGGGGCCGGCGTCTGGTACTGTTCGAGCGCTGCCTGCGGGCGGGAGAACCCGGCAAGGCGCTGGAG
>PMKW01000009.1:0-2258 GCA_003157895.1 Methanoregula sp.
GGTGCCGGGGAGATATCTCCGGTCCTTGCACCGCAGCTCCCGCAGAACTTCTCGTCAGGAGCGAGCGATGCACCACAGGAACGGCACCTCAACCCTCCGGACGGCGGGGCCGGGGGCGCAGCTGGCGCGAGCGATACTTCGATGAGTGACGCCCCGCAGGATCTGCAGAACTTCTGCGAAGAGCCTACATTTTTACCGCATTCAGGGCAGAACGGCATTGGATGATCACGTAAAAGAAATTGTACCCGCTCTATTAAGAGCATTGCTTAGCGGGGAAAAAACGGGGGGATGTGTCCAGGGACCGGATTGCAATCACCGGTGCATATTTTTTCCCGTCATGGCACGTGATATCAGGGGGGCTGGTCGCTGAATTCTGATGTATCCGGTCGAAGACCTGAGGGTCAGTCGAAGAACTCTGACAGGCTCTACTCGTATCTCAGCCGTGAAGGCCCTCAATTTTCTCCTGCTTCGGAATTGAGGGGGGTTTATTAAAACCCCGACAAGGAGAGGGGCGGCGAAGCCGGCCTTCGACTTTCCGATGACCCTTGGCATTCTCCGGTCTCATCTCTGATGAGGTCCGGCTTATTCCCCGGCCACGCTCTTGGCCCGCTTGACCCGTTCCTTGGTGGAGAATCCCGTGACCGCGTCAAGGTATTTCCGGAACCGCTTGTTGGTATCGATGATCACATCGTCGGGAGCCGTGAGGTCGGACTCCGTGTCGATGATGACCGATTTGCTGCCGGCACCGATGATCACGTCAAGGCGCTTGAGGGCACCGGCTTTGACCCGGTAACCCTTCTCCGTCTTCTCGGGTTCGGCACCAAAACAGTTTTTCAGTTCAGCAACAGCCCGTGCCTCGAGATCCGTGGTAAGCCCGCGTTTGATGGGATATTCTTGCATAATACTTTTTTACTCGTGGGTGTATGTTAATCTAATGACGGCAGAACAACCAACAGACCTCAAAATTTTTTCAAAACCCCTCCCGCTCAACGGGGCGATCCTCATGGGTTTTCCGGGCAGCGGGCTTGTCGGGACCATCGCACTCCAGTATATGGTCGACCAGCTGGAATTTGAGCAGATCGGTTCGATGACCTCGAGATTCTTCCCTCCGCTCGCCATGATGAACCGGGGTATCATCAACGATCCGGTCCGTCTTTATTCCAAGAACAGCGAGAAATACAATATAACGGCAATCGTTGCCGACATCCCGATCGCCCCCCCCATCTGTTACGAGATCTCGAACGGCATCCTGGACTGGCTGACACCCTATAAGCCAAAAGAGGTGCTTACCATTGCCGGTATCGTGACCAACGAGCCGGAGAAACGGGTCTTTGGTGTCGCAACGTCAACGGAAGCCCTGAGCCGGATCCAGGACAACACCATTGTACTGCCAATCGGCAGCATCTCGGGTATCGCATCGAGTATCCTGACCGAGTGCAAGGTGCGGGGGATCCACGGGTACGGCCTGCTGGGCGAGACCGTAAATGCTCCGGACCCGAGGGCGTCTGCTGCCACCATCGCGGTTCTCAACAAGATGTACGACCTCGGGCTCGATGTCCAGCCCTTAATCGAGCAGGCGGTCGAGATCGAGCAGAGCATGGGCAAACTCGCCGAAGAAGTCCAGCAGCAGGCAGAACAGACGCCGAAGAAAGATCTGCCGATGTACGGGTGAGCAACAATGAGGTGTGCTGCCTTAACCGGAATCGCTCCTGAAGTGATCAAGGATATCAAAGCGGGACGGCCCCGCACGATCGAGCTCCAGAGCACGCATAACATCGTGACTATGGCCTCGGTCGAGCCGGGTCCCGAGACCCACATCTTCATGACCTCTGTGGACCTCGCGGATCTGGGGCCGGGGGATACGGGAATCTGTGCCTGCGTGCTTTCTTCAAGCATTGCGATGAAGCGGATCGTGGAATATTCGAACGGTAAATATTACGAGGAGCGGGAGCGGATGTCCGCCCGGGTACAGGTGAAATACTGTGCCTCCTCCGTAATCAAGGAGGTCTTCCACGAGGGGCTGATGCAGCCAACCGAAGTGGAAGTGCTCAAGTCCTCCTGTTACCATGCCGGGTAATCCGGCTGGTTTATTCAAAACCAGGGGGTGATGGAGATAGTCGAAGGCCGGGGGTTCGATTAAACCTCTCCGGTCCGTCAGGATTCTTTGAGCCTGAGAACCGGATATTGAATACTATTTTTTCTTAAAAACCATTAAAAAAAAGTGCTTTGGAGAAAACCTCTTTTCACGTGATGATCTC
>PMKW01000009.1:2281-2823 GCA_003157895.1 Methanoregula sp.
TGCCATAGCGGCGGGGGCAGAACCTCAAAGAGCGGCATAATTACTATCAAAATAATTTCTCCAGAGCAAAAAAACGGGAAACCCGTTTAAAAAAATTACCGGCTTCGGCGCAGCACGAGCCCGATCGCGATGCCGGCAGCCCCAAGAGCAAGGGCGGGATCGACCGACGATTCTTCATCCGTGGCGGGCGGGTCAGTCCCCCACGGTGTCGGGACCTTCAGGGTGGACTTCTGGATCGCAGTGCCGTTCTTCACCGTGGTGTTCTTCCCCGGTACGGCAGAAGATGCTCCGGGGGTAGCAGATGTATTCCCGGGGTCGTCTGTGGCAAGCGGCGTGAGCAGGCCATAGAAACGGACCCGTTGTCCCGAGAGGATGGTGACCTTGGCCTCGTAGTCCTCGTACCCGAGCTTCTTGGCAACTACATCGTATGTCCCATCCCGGTCGGTGTAATAGGTGAATATGCTCGTACCCAGATCCTGACCGTTCATCCAGATCTCTGCACCGGAGGGGTTGGTCTCGAAAAAGACACTGTTTGCACCCTC
>PMKW01000095.1 GCA_003157895.1 Methanoregula sp.
GTATGGTGCAGCGGCTAAGGTCGCGGGGAACCACCACGCTTCCGCTGGGTGATCGCGAACAGGAACTGCTGCAGCAGGCACTGGCGCAGCTCCCGGCCGGTATCGGACCGGAAGGCATCTCTATCGTGGAACAGGACGATGAAACGAAGGGAACCGTTATCGTGGTCTCCATGAACGGGAGCAGGTTCAACCGCGTACTGGCGTTCCTGCTCCGGCACCGGCTCGGCCCGAAAGCACAGGTACGGTACAACGATTTCGTTCTCATTGTCAGTCATGCAGGCAAAGATGCTGCCGGTGAGCGCGTGGCTCAGGCAGTAAGGGAGATCCAGTTAATGGATGAGCCCGCTGTCGCAGGAATCCTGCCCCTGCTGCCGGCGGATGGCTGGAAGTTTGCCAGGGTCCTTCCCGAACCATTGTTCCGGGAGATGCTTATCTCCGATTATTATCACGGGGAGGAGTTCCTGCAGATCCTCGGCTCATCAACAATCTCCTGCATATTTCACCGGAAGCAGGACCAGCCGGCACCGTGACGCAGGTACGGGATTCCCGTGCGATCAACGGCGCCATCACCTTATTATAGGGAAACCTCCGACCAGCATTTATGAGATCAATTCCGGTGCTCCTCACAATCGCCATCCTGCTTATCCTTTCCTGCGGATGTTCCGAATCGCCTCCCGCACAACCAGCAGTTTCCCCGACAAGTGTCCCCGTCACACCCTCGCCACTAATAACCACTCCCCTCCCGACACCTGTCATTACTCTTCCACGGACAGCCTCGGTTTCGGATAATACCATCATCATTGAAAAAAATACTTTTAATCCGGCAACCATGAGGGTGAATGCCGGTTCGACCGTCCGGTGGGTGAATGCAGACGACCACCCGCACAATATCGGGTTTGCGAACAAGGCGTTCTCAACCTCTACCTATCTCCTTGGTGCAACCCAGTCTTTCAGCCAGCGGTTCGACTATGCTGGCACCTATGATTATGCGTGCACAATCTACCCGGATATGCAGGGAACTATCACAGTCGAGGCGTAAGTCATGTTCCAGGATATTACCTATTTCCCGATCTTTGGAAAACCCCTTATCATGTACCTGGGAATCCTCACTCTGCTCGCTTTCCTGTTTACTGCGTCGATTGCCGTTATGAACATGAAGGGGATTCGCACCATACCTTTCAGATGGCATCCCCGGTGTGCCGCATGTGCAATCTTACTTGCACTGGTTCACGGACTGCTCGGGATGCTGGCTTATTTCTGAAGCGTAACCATACTCCTTTCTGAAGGAGCATTGCAAATAACCCTTTTTGGGACTCCCTCATCAGAAAAAAGAGAAACTTCCTGTTTTTTACAGGTATATCATTCGCAGTATTATCCCGACAAAGATATACCGGACTTGGAGGCAGGGAACAAAGAGCATTCCAAAGGGGATAGTTGTTATTTCAGGATCTGACAGAGAACCTCCGAAAGAGAAAATCAGAAAACGCCGAGGGGGAGATTTGAACTCCCGAGGCGCGAAGCGCCAGTAGCTTTCGAGGCTACCGCCTTCCCGGGCTAGACTACCTCGGCACTAGCCCTTGTATTTTTTTCATCGCTTGCTCTAATAGTTATCTGACCCGTTCCCGGGGAAGCGGAACAGTGAACCGGCAGGATACTCCCTCATTCAATGAATCCCGGCAGCACACGTATGCGAAATCAGATAAATGCCCGGTATGTTACCCGGGAAAAAAGATATCGGGGGAATTACATCCCGGGAGCTGCGCCGGCTCTCTTGCCACCCTGCTGGGTGATCATCATGTCATCGACGCGGATGAGCATGACGGCCGTTTCGGAAGCACTCTGGATGGACTGGCGTTTGGACCGGAGCGGTTCGATGACACCCTCGGCAAGCATATCAATAACCGTGCCTTCGTACACATTCAGGCCTGCATTCTTCTTGCCCTGCGAGTGAACATTCTTGAGCTCGACCAGCTTGTCGATCGGGTTGAACCCGGAGTTCTCTGCGAGTGCCCGGGGGATGGACTCATATGCTGTTGCATAGGACTCGATCGCCATCTGGACCCGGCCCCCGACCGTCTGGGCATAGTCCCGGATCTTCATGAGGAGTTCGGTTTCGACTGCACCGCCGCCAACCACGTAGGTGCCGTCTTCCATTGCATCCATGACCACACGGGTTCCGTCAACTACGGCACGTTCGAGTTCCTCGAGGAGGTAATCGCTGGTCCCGCGGAGGAGGATCGTCGTGGTTTTGGGGTTCCTGCACCCGGAGATCCGCGTGACCTTGCCATCCTCGTCTTCTTCAACAAGATCGGCAGCACCAAGGTCTTTTGCAGCTATGGATTCCGGCTTATTGACAATCGTTGCATGAAGTGCCCGTGCTGCATATTTCATGTCCTTCTCGGGGACATCTTCCAGGGCGAGAACGCCGGCTTTTGCAAGGTAAAACTGGGCTGCATCCGAAATACCTTTCTGGCAGAGGAGGACATTTGCGCCGGTGCCAATGATCGCATCTGCAAGTTTCTTCAATGCCTCGCGCTCCTGTTCGCTGAAGGCATTGACCTGCTCGGCATTCGTGATCTTGATCTTGGCTTTTACCTGGGTTTTGGTGATCTCAAGCGGCATTGCAACCATGGCTACTTTTGCCTTGGAGACCTTCTTGGGCATTCCCTCGTGGACCCTGACCTTGTCGATAACAACGCCACGGATCAGCTCGGCATCGTTCATTGACTGTCCCTTCTGCTTCTTGATCATCACGTCTTCTTCATCAACGGTCAGTTTCCCGTTGTTTTTCTCGGCAACGGTCATGACTGCATCGACAATGATGCCGTCGAGTTTGTTCTTGACCTGCTCGATCGATTTGCCGGTGATGGCCGTGTCGGCTATCTTGATCAAGGTCTTGCGGTCCGTCGGGTCTACCTTAAGGGAAAGGCTATTAACAATCTCGAGTGCCTTCTCCATGCCCATGCGATAACCCTGTGCAATGACGGTCGGGTGGATACCCTGTTCGAGCATAGATTCCGCCTGCTCCATCAGGGCACCGACAAGGATGACTGCGGTCGTGGTCCCATCGCCGACTTCGTCGTCCTGGGTATGGGCGACTTCGATAACCATCTTTGCGCCGGGATGCTGGACAGCGATCTCGCTTAAAATGGTCGCGCCATCATTCGTGATCACGATATCCCCGGTGGAGCTGACAAGCATTTTGTCCATTCCCCGGGGGCCGAGCGTTGACTTGACAGCTCCGGCAATCGCTTTTGCTGCCGCGATATTCGAGCGCTGGGCTTCTTTCCCGTAATTACGCTCTACATTTTCTTTTAAGATGATAATTGGCTGTTGGGACTGCATAATTTATCCTCCGATGTTGTAAAAGGTGGAATTGAACTTCTATATAAACGCTTCGCGTCTACTTCCGAAAAAAAAAAGGTATCAGTCAATCCGGGATATTTTAAACAGGGAAAAGACCGGGACGCCATCCACGTCCTTGATACCGCGCTTGTCAAATATGACCCAGATAGCGACCGGTATTGCATTGTGTTTTTTTAAGTATTTCACGACTTCCCTCATGGTATTGCCGGAGGTGATGGTATCATCGACAATAATGCACCGCTGACCCCCAACCGCGGCGAAGTTCCCGCTGAACGATCCGGTGGGCTTGTCGCTGGTATTCTGTTTTGCGGGATGATAGATTGCAAGCTGGGCAGCCTCCTGCACGGCAATGAGCGTCGCAAGCGGTATTCCCGAAAGGGCGATACCCACGATGACTTCTGCCGCAGGGGATTCACTCGCGTCCCCCGGGCGGGAGAGGTAGTACCGGCTCATCAGCATTTGTGCAGTCTCTTCGAGAAGGGGGCCCTGGCTTGAGACTGCAGTCCAGTCGATATGGACATCTTTTGGCGCTGCAGTGCCTTTGGCCTGGGTCAGGAGCCAGGTAACCGTCTCCATGGACAGGGATAACTCATCTGCAATCTGACCCGGGCTGTGCCCTTCCGCGAGGAGGCTTTTTGCCCGGCTGATCAGATCGTCAAGGGAAGACATG
>PMKW01000152.1:0-856 GCA_003157895.1 Methanoregula sp.
GTTGAACTCATCCGCCGGCTCAAGCGTATTGCCGCCACTTACCGGTTCCTTTTTGCAGGGGTGGGGGGGCATGAGAGCCTCCCGTTCATTGCAGCGTTTTACTCCCGCCTGCTCACATATACAACAACAGAGGTCTGGTCTGCACCGGACCGGCTTGAACCTATTCTCGGAGGATTTGCCTGATGGCGCAGGGGGGAGATGTGAAGCTGGGTCAGCTCACCCGGTTCATATTTACCGCTCCATCATGGAAACGGTCCCTCGTCCTGATGATCCTTCTCGGTATTCTTATTGACGGTGCAAGCGCAAAAGCCTGGCTGAATCTCAACCTTACCAGCCCGATAGCCTTTACGCTGCCGAATGTTATCAGCAGTTATTTTGCCCTGCCGGAAAAATTCCTGTTTTCCGGCACGCTTGCATTCACGATCCCGGCCATTGCAGCCCTGGTCCTGACAAAACCGATCATTGAATATACCGGTAAGACCATGACCTGGAACCGGTCCGCACTCCTCGCCCTTACCTGTACGGTCTTTGCAGTCATCATCACCCTTGCAGCTCTTGCATCTTCCGTGAAACTCATCCCGATGTGCTATGCGATCTCTCTGGGTTTTATCTTCGGGCTCCGGTTATTCGTGCTGACTGCAATTGCAGATTTTCGCGTTCCCCGAATGATCATCCCTGCGCTCACGCAGAGCGGGATGGGTGTCCTCATCGGGATCTTCCTCTTCTCCCCCTCGTTTGCCATCATTGCGCTTGTCCTCCATATTGTCTTCGGGCTTGGCTTTGCAGTCCTGATATGGATGATCGAACGACCACTCCGGAAGGCCTTCCAGATTCGTGGCCTTGCATTCATCAACGC
>PMKW01000152.1:880-3749 GCA_003157895.1 Methanoregula sp.
AGGGTAAAGCGGTCATCTTTACCGTGCCGAACCTTCACCCCGGCCCCATGGGCGAGATCGGCGGGGGAAACCTCCCAAAGATCATCCATGACAATTTTGAGGAAGAGATACTCATTGCTCATGGGTGCGCCACCCACGATTTCAATCTGGTATCCGAATCGGAGATCAACAAGGTAATAGACGCACTCCGGCGTTCACAACAGGGGCTTGTCTATTCTGCAGGTGCCGGGAAATCGGGACGGACAACTATTGGTTCAGTGCAGGTAATGTTCCAGCGGTTCGGCGATTCCGTTCTGCTCATAACCACCCGGTCCCCCCACCGGACGGAAGATGTCGATTTCTCGATTGGTATGACAATCATGGCCGAGGGACACCGCTGGTTCCCGCAGGTCGCGGTCGTTGATGCACATAACTGCATGACCGATCTCTCGTCCCCGGTCCTGCCTGCCACGCTCACCGCGATCGAGTACCAGAAGGCTGCAGTCGGTGCAATGGAAGCGTGCCGGGCTGCGCCACAGTTCCCGTTCAGGATCGGTGTTGCCCATCACACGCTTCCCTACAGCCGGGATATGGGATTTGGGGATCTGGGTATTCAGGTTTTCGTCGTCGATGTGGAAGGGCAGCGGACTGCCTATGTGCTCATCGACGGCAATAACATGGCACTGGGGACCCGGGAGGTGCTGCTCGAACAGATCCTTCGCGTTGTCGATGCTGCTGAAATCATGACAACCGATTCCCATGTGGTAAATACCATCACCGGAAAAAACCCGGTCGGGATGAACGTGCCGGCACAGGAATTCACACCTTATGTCATTCATGCGCTGAATGCTGCAATAGAAAACCTTGCACCGGCAGAAGCTGCCTCCAGTACGGCACAGTGCGATCATATCGTGGTGTTCGGCTCGAACCGGATCTCCCAGCTGGCAAGCACAGTCAACGCCATGCTGGTATTTGTTGCACCCCTTTCACTTGCTATGCTGCTCCTCGCCTTCCTGCTCTCAATAATAGCATATATCGTGATGGCATAGGGAACCCGGCAGCGTCTTTTAAAAAAATACTCATATTAATCATGCATTTTTAAAATCCGGGGCTCCGGACCGCAAAATATATTCATGTTGATGATAGTATTCCCTTGTAAGAAAGGAGGCAGGTACCAGAAACACGTTTCATTCAGCCAAATCTTCGTACAGCGGTTGGATTAAAAGGGTGAAAGGTGATCAAAGTTCATCAAACCACACTCATTGCAACCCGCTGGATCGGTGTCGATCTGAACACAACCGGCCATGTTGCGGTTGCAGCCGACATTCTCAGCGGGAAAACCATGAAACTGGGAAAAAATATTCACTATAATCACCGTCAATCTTCAAAAAACTGCACGAAATTATGGAAAGAAGGCAAACTCTGGAAACTGAAAAAAATCAAATCCCGTGAACGGAAAACATTCAAGTCTGCACTTAATGCAATCTCCCGCCAGATCGTCTCCTTTGCAGAGTCACTCGGGTCGGGAATCAAATTCGAAAAACTCTTCTCCCCGCGCTATTCGCACCGTCATGGTGCTGACGGTTCCTACGAGTTCTCGTTTGACAATGGATCGTTCTTTTCTCTCCAGCAGCAGGTGGAGAAAAGGGCCTGGGACCGGGGAATCCCGGTCATATACGTCAACCCGGCCTACACGTCAAAGCGCTGCAGCCGGTGCGGCCAGTTCGGAAGACGGTCGCGGAAACACTTCGAATGCCCGCACTGTGGGTACATGACCAATGCCGATGTGAATGCCGCGTTTAATATCGCAGCGACTTCCCTGCGCAATGCTTCCGGGGAGTACCTGGCGCACGGGCAACACGAGCCGATCCATCTGGGGAAGAAAGAACTGCGTCGGCAGATCCAATCACAGCGGGTTTCACCTCAGCCGGTATCGACTGTCACAAGTCTGACCAGCGGTGAGAACCTGCTTGCTGTGCTGGAACAATAATACCCTTTTTTGCCAGAGAATACACCAGGATTCTATCGCTGATGCATGATTATCGAAGGGATCTGGCCGGAGGGGATGGAAAAATGGTGTATTCACGAATCGGAAGCATAAGGAGAGGGGCCCGTGCTTCTGCACCAGACAAAAAAACAATATCAGATACCCCCGACCAGATTCGAACTGGTGTCGCCGGATCCAAAGTCCTGCATGATTGACCGCTACACTACGGGGGTCCTCGACAATCAGACCACTAATCTAACATTTTCCAGATAGAGTGATCATATCCCTTTAATTTCAATGTCTGAACTCAAAAAAGCATTGATAGTTTCTCTTACAACAGCCATATGTTTAAAATCCCGGTCGGCAGACGGGGCCTTGATGTTCAAGCCGCTGCGTTTCTTTTATGCATTTTTAAAAAAAATGGCAAAATGCATTGTCAAAGAAGAAAAGAGGGGTGCAAATCCACCCTTACGACCCAATCACGATATCTGCGGGTTTGTCATGCCCGGGTTTTTTTGCCGCCTCTTTCTGTTCAGGCGCCTTTGGCTGAGCCGGTTTATGGATATGTTCTTCCATTTTCTGGACCTGTCCCGGAAGGCGTTCAAGGATCTCACGGGTAACTTCGAGATGCTCTTTTATCAGAGCTGACAGATCGATAAGGACTTTGTTCTGTGCCGTGACAAGAATCTCAAGTTCCGGTGACAGCCCCATACCAGATTCAGGAATTTCCGGTACCGGCTGCTGTTTTTTTAAGAACTCTCCCCGGCGTTTCCAGATCTTGCTGATACTGTCGATCCCTTTCTTCTTGTCGGGAAAAAGGCCGCGATAGCGCTTATAAAATTCATGGCTGTCCTGGCACTGGACAACCAGATCAATCTCGGCGTTGTCAATCTTCTCGTATTT
>PMKW01000033.1 GCA_003157895.1 Methanoregula sp.
ATCATCAACGAGAAGACGCGGGCTGCCGGGCGCGGGGGCGTTGGCGCGGTCATGGGGTCGAAGAACCTCAAAGCGATAGCCGCACGGGGAAACCTGCCCATCAAGCCAGCAGATGAGGCACAGCTTGAGGTAGTCAAGGAACGCGTGAAGAAGAAGATCACCGAGAACGGGATCGCACAGGCTCTGGGAAAATACGGCACGGCCGTGCTCATCAACATCATCAACGAGAACTACGTGATGCCGACCCGGAATTTCCAGACGGCCCACTTTGCGGCAGCGGAGAAAGTGTCCGGAGAGACCATGGCCGCCACTATCCTCAAGCAGCCAAAGGGCTGCTTTTCCTGCATTGTCAAGTGCGGCCGGGTCTGCGAGTTCGACGGAGAGCACGGAGAAGGCCCGGAGTACGAGCCGGACTGGGCATTCGGGCCGGACTGCGGGATCGATGACCTCAAGGCCATTTCCCGTGCAAACAACCTCTGCAATGAGAACGGGCTCGACGCAATCTCGACCCCGACCACGATCGCCTGCCTGATGGAAATGGCAGAGAAAGGGTTTGTCAAGCACCCCATCCGGTTCGGGGACGCGAAAGGGATGCTGAAACTGGTAGAGCAGATCGCAAAGCGCGAGGATATCGGTAACGAACTGGCTGAGGGCTCCTTCCGGTTTGCCACGAAATACGGGCATCCCGAATTATCGATGAGCTCCAAGAAGCAGGAACTGCCGGCCTACGACCCCCGGGGGATCCAGGGGTACGGGCTTGCGGCTGCTACCTCGGTCCGAGGCGGCGACCATGTGTATGGATATATGATCTCGCCCGAGATCCTCGGGTCTCCCCAGAAACTGGACCCGTACATTTCCACGGAGAAACCGCTGTGGGTCAAGACCTTTCAGGACCTGACAGCGGGTATCGATGCCTCAGGAATGTGCCTGTTCAGCTCGTTTGCGCTGGGTGCAGAGGACTATGCAGACCTCATCTCAGCGACAACGGGAATGAAAGTGGACGCAACTGAACTCTTGAAGATCGGCGAACGGATCTGGAACCTCCAGAAACTGTACAATATAAAACGCGGATTCGGCCGCAAAGACGATGTGCTCCCTGCCCGGCTCCTGAATGAACCGTTGAAGGAGGGCGCACCCACGGGGAAGGTTTGGCGACCGGAGGGAATGCTCGACGAGTATTACACCCTGCGGGGCTGGGATAAGGAAGGGACGCCGACAGAGAAGAAACAGAAGGAACTGGGACTTGTGTAAGGGGGAACAGAATATCCGTAAAAGACCCGGTTGCCAATCAGGAAACCAGCCAGGCCTTTTCTGTCATAATCGAAGGGCTCAATATGATGCAGCGCTGATACGGGACTGAGATGACCGACAGACAAACCTGTATTTCCATCACGGTCAAATCGTTTGCCACGTTACGTGAGGTTATGGATCCTGAGCTCCGGATGGAGTTTGCTGAGGGAGCAACCATCCGCTCCCTGCTCGCCGTACTCACCGGCCGGTACGGAGGCTTGTCCGACCTGCTTTTTTCTGCCCCGGACACCCTCCGGGATTTGGTCAATATCTTAAAAAACGGCAGGAATATCCAGTTCCTCTCCGGGCTTGACACACCTCTCGATGACGGGGACACCATCGCACTGTTCCCGCCGGTTGCGGGGGGATAGGACGGCGGTTTTCGGACAGGTATATCAGGAGCCTGACGCACACAACGGGAGAGGAACCATTGAGGGAGTGCGGCGATCGGCCAGACCCGGTTCAGATAAAATACCTGAATTAAAGTAAAACAGAACGGGGAATTAACGTTTCCCGGCATCTGCCGGGAAGATAACGGAAAAGGAATACAGGACTCATCAGTGTCCGGGAATAGTGATCGGGAGCAGGAATATGCTATGGATACCCCGTCTTCTCTACACTTCCGCTTCCGGTTTCCCTCCTGCATCCGTCACGCGCTTTGCCTCCGGTACCTTCTTCATAATCTCATCCCGGAACTTTTCAAAATGGATCTCATCGAGCTGCTCGGAGAGGAGCCGGCCACTCCATGCTCTGCGGTATACCCAGTCAACGATCTTCTCGATCACAAACAGGACCTGCTCCTCGGTCTCGACCGTGAGCAGGCTGCGCCCGATCTTCGGGTGCCGCCCGCGCCTGCCACCGACTGTGATGAGGTAGTGGCGGTGCTCGGCCTTGACAAGATCAAAGTGACACGATTTGACGCACACACCACACTGGACACATTTGCTTTCGTCCAGGACCGAGATACCATTCCGGACACGGATCGCATTCTCCTTGCAGTAGTAAACGCAGTTACCACACCCGGTGCAGAGCCGCTCTTTCGTGCGGACCGGCATGACACGGCCGATGACGCCGATCTCGTTGAGCATGGGGCTCGCACAGGCATTCGGGCAGCCGGTGAGGGCGATCCGCATCTTGACCGGCATCTCCTTGCCGAAGAGCTTCGCATCAATCTTTTTTGCAAGGCTGATGGTATCGATATTGGCAAACTTGCACCGGCTCGTCCCGGGGCATGCGATGATGTTGACGATCTCGTCCTTCTCGGAACCGATCGGCGTCCCGTTCTTCTCCAGCCGTTTTGCCAGTTTTTTAAGGGATTCGCCCCTGACATGGGGGATCTCGAGTGTCTGGCGGGTAGTTCCGTGGACCTCGCTGTTGCCGTACTTCTTTGCACAAGCAGCAATGCCCCGGAGCTGATCGGTGGTGAAGATTCCGGCCGGTGCCCGGATCCGTACGGTGCAGTAGTCGGCGTCCCGCTCAGTGATAACGCCCCCTTTCATATGAATGCCAATATCGCGCTGCATTGCTCAGGTGTGGGAAACACCGGGTAATCAATGCTGGGATTGTACCCGTNNGGCGGGAGCGGCTCGCTTTTGATCGATGCCGGCCTGAGCGCGAAAGAGTGCCTCCTGCGGCTGGAACGGGCCGGCATCGATGCCGGCAGAATCGATGCCCTCCTTGTCACCCATGAACATACAGACCATATCCGGGGTGTTGACGTGCTGGCCCGGAAACTGGAGATTCCCGTGTATGCTACGGAAGGAACGCTTGCCGATTTCCTGTTCTTCCGCCGCACATCAAAAAAACCCCTCACCCACTATACCTGCCGCGATCACGAGCAGTTCGCTGTCGGTGACTTTGAAATAGTCCCCTTCAGCACATCCCACGATGCAAACGAGCCCTGCGGTTTCATCGTGAGCGAAGGGGGCATCCGCGTGGGATACTGCACCGATACCGGCATCATTACCCCGCACATGCACGACCTGCTCCGGGACTGCGATGGGATCGTGCTGGAGAGTAACCACTGCCCCGACATGCTCCAGAACGGGCCCTACCCCGAATCGCTCAAGCGCAGGATCCGGTCGAAACGGGGACACCTGTCGAACCCTGCGGCAGCTGCATGCCTGCGGGACTTCGGCAGGGATGTTCCCTTAATTATCCTCGCCCACCTTTCCGAGATAAACAACACCCCCGAGAGAGCGGCAGGAAGCGCCCGTGAGGGGCTCGGGCTCTTTTATGACAGAGAGCGGGTAACGGTTGCCACGCAGTGCGGCACCCGGGAGGACTGCCCGCAGACCATGCGGCTCTGAAATGTTAACAAGGGCTCCCCGCTTCAGGGCCCCTTCGGGACACGGCGGGCAGATTACCAGATTATTGAATGGATTCCATCCTGTAATTGATCTACCGCGGAAGCGTCCCGCCGGGGGCGGCGGTATTCATCATAACCGTGGGTATGGGAGCATCAGTTCCCCCCATTATTCCTGCCTATCCCATCCAATGAATCACAATATTAATCCACCCTCCCAAGCAAGATCTCCAGCGAGAAACGCCATGCTCTTTATGGAATTTTCCCGGTGCTGCGAGAAACTGGAGGCAACGGCCGGCCGGCTCGATATGATCGATATCATCAGCAAGGAACTGCCCGGCCTCACCGAGGAGGAACTACCGGTCTTTGTCCGGTTTGTTATGGGGCGGATCTTTGCCGACTGGAGTTCGAGAAAACTCGGGATCGGCCCCAATCTCCTGTACGAGGCAACCGGTGCGGTAGCCGGGGTTACCAGGGAGAAGGTTATCGAGAAAATCAATAAAACCGGTGATGCCGGACAGGCGGTCGAGGAGCTCCTTTCCGTAAAATCCCAGACAACCTTCTTCCACGAGGAACTCGACCTGGTCCATGTCTACAATTCCCTCATCAGCATCGCGGAACAGGAGGGGAAGAAGTCGCAGCGGGAGAAACTGCTCGCCGTCCGCCGGCTGCTGGGGAACGCCCACCCGCTCGAAGGCAGGTACCTTGCCCGGATCATGCTCGAAGAGCTCCGAATCGGTGTTGGGGAGGGGAGCGTCCGCGAAGCGATTGCAAAGGCATTTGCCGTGGACTCCGTACTCGTGGAGCATGCCATGCAGGCCCTTAATGACATGGGAGAAGTGGCACGCCTCGCAAAGAGCGGCCCGGCTGCACTCCAGGACGTCCGGATCACCCCGTTCCACCCGGTGCGGATGATGCTCGCCCAGCAGGGAAGTATCGCGGAAATGATCGAGGAGCATGGTGAGATTGCTGCAGAGTTCAAGTATGACGGCTCACGGTTCCAGTTCCACAAGAAAGGGAACTGGGCCCGGCTTTACTCACGCCGGCTCGAGGACGTGACCGGGGCGCTGCCGGACGTAATCCAGCAGCTTCTCGGGGCCACCGACCATGATGTAATCCTTGACGGCGAGGTGATCGCCATCAGGGATGGGAAACCCATGCCCTTCCAGTCCGTGCTCCGCCGTTTCCGGCGCAGGCACGATATCGCTGATGCACAGGAGGCGATTGAGATGGTGCCCAATGTCTTCGATATCCTGTACCTCGACGGGGAAACCCTTATCGATCTCCCGCTTGAGGACCGGCGCAAGCGGCTTGAATCGGTGGTGAACCTCTATCTCGCCCCGCAGGTAGTCAGTTCCGACCCCGCAGTCATTAAAAAAACCTATGACGATGCCCTTGCAGCCGGCCACGAGGGGATCATGCTCAAGGTCCAGACCTCGTCGTACTCACCGGGCCAGCGGGGGAAGAACTGGATCAAGATCAAGCCGGAGGTGGACACCCTTGACCTCGTGGTCATCGGCGCCGAGTGGGGGGAGGGGAAGCGGGCGCATGTCTTCGGCTCGTTCCTTGTTGCCTGCCAGGATGCGGGAAAACTCATTCCCTTAAGCCGCGTGGCGACCGGCTTTTCTGACGAGCAGCTTGCAGAGGTGTATGAGATCCTCAAAGACAGTGTTCTTAAAACATCCGGCAAAGAGGTGACTTTTGAGCCCTCGCTCGTCTTCGAGGTGGGGTATGCCGAGCTGCAGGCAAGCCAGAATTATGAGGGCGGATTTGCTCTCCGCTTCCCGCGGTTCATCCGTATCCGTGACGACAAGGATATTCCCGATATCGAGACCCTTGAGAGCATTAAGGAACGCTACAAGCGGCAGGCTAATTCTGCACAGGCATACCAGACTTAAAAGAGCGTCCGCTGGGTCCGTATCTCTGGGATCAGCGTACTGTGAGGCACCCATGTGCCGGATCCGGTAAGGGAGGCCGCCAGCGCAACTGCCGCATCAAGCGATGCACAAGTGACCGGTTTAGAACCCACCGCCTTCCGTGTCGCTTCGCGGATCACCCACGTCCCGAGCGGCGCCCAGTAATCCCCCGATATCGTGCGTATGACGACAACGCGGGCGGAGCGCCGGATGCTGCTGAGGTATTCGCAGACAGCGAGCCGGGCAGAGTAATAGGCACCGGATATCGGGGAGTACCCATACTTGGTCATCCCCTCACGGTCCTGCACGATCATCTCCTCATCCCCGGCCCAGAGCGTATGTTTTCCCCAGATCTCGATCATCTCGTATTTCCAGTCGCCGGGCAGGAGAATTGTAACAATACGGTTGCCATATATCTCACCGGAGAAGACGAGGATCTCTTCAAGGGGGGGAAAACGGGCGATCTCTTTTTTCAGCCCGTTCGAGAGGGTGTCATCCACGGCCGTGATCGCCCAGCGGGTGGGGACGAACTTCCGCCGTTTCCCAAGCAGCCCGGCGGTCATCAGCTTTGTTATCTGGTAGACATCGACACCCTCA
>PMKW01000020.1:0-2225 GCA_003157895.1 Methanoregula sp.
GCACCCGGCCATACATGTCGGAGAGCCGGCCGAAACTGAGCAGGAGGGTCGCGGTGACGAGCCCGTACCCCATCATCATCCAGAGGAGGTACTGGAACGATGTCAGCGGGTCGATGCTGATGCCATTGAAGATGGCAGGGAGGGAGATGAGGATGATACTCCCGTTGACCGTGGCCATGAACGTGGCGATGGTCGTGTTCGACAGGGCCACCCACTTGTAGTGGATGCCTTTTTCCGGGGTGCTGGTATCCGGGGGCACGTTCCCCGTATGGGTGGAAGTATCCAAGGTATTCACCACTTTTTCGGATCCGAAAAGGAAACCTTCCGCATGGGGGAGGGTACCTGATATGTAGGGGTAATCCGGCTGTAGTCTTATGTATAATTAATATTGTAAGGATGGTAAATTCTTTCATGGAACGCGACGGGCACCGGGCCTCTCCTGTCAAACGAGCAAAAAGTACTTCTACTTACGGCCTTTCGCAAAGATGCCCATGAAGAGGCATTCGTCCGCGGCAATGGATTCCACTCCGATAGAATCATCAGACACAGGGAGCCCGATCCCCCGGATCACCGCGGCGGGAATGCACTCGTCCGCTTCGCCCATCACCAGTTCTGCGGCGGAAGCAATGTTGTCGGCCACCGCCCGTTTCGTTACTTCGAGTTTCCTGCCGAACAGGTCGCTCCTGCCCCGGTCATCGATCACGGACGGGATCCCGGCACAACCGATGGCAACCCCGCTGCAGCCACAGCGCATGGCATGCGTGCGGCTGTCGGCGATGATTACGCCTATCTTTGCCCCGGTTGCCCGTTCCACGGCTTGCCGGATGGTGCGGGCACTCTCGTCAGGATTCACGGGGAGCGGGGTCACGCAGCCCGGCGGGGCGTTGGAAGCGTCCACACCGGCATTGGGGAGAAGCGTTCCCCCCTTCATGCAGAGCAGGAAGCCGGATATGCCACCCACGATCGAGTCGCTCTCCCGGAGCACGACCTCGGCGGTTGCGGGATCCATCTGGTACTGTTCAGCAAGTCTCCGTGCATGGGCTGAAGGGACAATCTCAAAGAGCCGGATCACATTGCCTTCCGATGTGGCAACCGCCGTCTCGGCAAGGACAAGGACATCCCCGTCACGAAACCCGCCGCAGGTCTTTATGGCAGCAGCAATGACCCGTTCGGCGATGGGATCGCCGCTCCGGATGATGCCGGTCGGGAGCCCATGGACCGTAAACGAACCATTCATCGCCGTTTCACCAGGCGCTCGAAAACGCGGACGGTATCGACGGTCGATTGTACGTCATGCGTCCGAACCAGGGAGGCACCTTTCTGGAGCAGGGTCATGGTGATGGCAAGGCTGCCAAAAAGCCGGTCCTGCGGTTCCCTGTTCAGCAGGTTTCCGATAAAACTCTTCCGGGAGACCGCAGCAAGGAGCGGGCGGTCGTACCGGAGAAACTCCTCAAAGTGGCGGCTGAGTTCCCAGTCATCGTCAACCGACCGGAGGGGGGTCCACAGGCCGATGCCGGGGTCGAGGACATAGTTGTCGATGCCCGCTGCTTCGCAGCGCTGTATCACCGTTGCAAGTGCCTTGTGGGTGGCAACGATCCCCGCTGCATCACCCGGCTGGTAACTGGTTGCCATGACGATAGCGGGCAGGCCGGCATCTGCCACCCTCTTCACATAAGCAGCCGAGCTGAACCCGGCGATATCATTGACTGCATGGATCTCGTGCTTCAGGCAGACATCCAGCACCCACGGGTTCATCGTGTCAACCGAAAGGGTGAACCCGGTCCCGTCAAGTTCCCTGAGCGCTTCATCAATGCGTTCCGCTTCCTGCGTACCGCTGATGGCCTGTGCATGGGGAGCGGTGCTCCGGGCACCGATGTCGAGGATATCAGCCCCGGCTTCCACCATCTCTACGGCTTTTGCGTGGATCTCCTCTGTTGGGATGAACGAGTCAACATAAAAGGACTCGGGGGAGCAGTTGATGACGCCCATTACCCGGACCGGGGCATCCCCCCCGACAGCGATCCTGTTTATCGTGCACTGCCGCATGTCCTCACCTTTGCAGCCCGGAACGTATTCTCCATTAAGGTGGCAATTGTCATCGGGCCAACCCCCCCGGGGACGGGGGTTATGGCACCGGCGATCTCTTTGACCGCGTCAAAGTCCACGTCTCCTACCGTTTTCCCGTCCAGCTGGTTGATACCAACATCTATCACAACTGCGCCGGG
>PMKW01000020.1:2275-2737 GCA_003157895.1 Methanoregula sp.
ACCGGCAGCGGGGATTTTATATTCCGAAAGGAGGGTCATGATCCCGGTCGGGGTACAGGGGGTGAAGCGGGGCCTTCCTGAGAAGAGGAGGCCGAGGTTCTCGGGATGGAACCCGTCTGCATCCTTTGCAGGCCTCACCGCTGCAATCACCCGCTCAGCGTCAATCTGTTTCGGGAGGGGGAGCTGGACGAGAATGCCGTCGATCTCCGGGTCCGCGTTCAGCTGCCGGACCTTCTCCAGCACATTCTCCGTTGTCGTATCTTCGGCCAGTTCGATCCCGACAGAACCGATCCCCACCCGTTCGCACGCCCGGTGCTTCATGCGCACGTACATCTTTGATGCCGGGTCGTTCCCGGCGATGATTGTGGCAAGGTGGGGGTAGAGCCCCTCCTCCTCGATCTGCTCTTTGAGGAGCTCAAGGTGCTTCTCCGAGCATTTTTTACCGTCGAGGATTGTAGCCAT
>PMKW01000015.1 GCA_003157895.1 Methanoregula sp.
CTCCTGTTTTTTCCAGAGGGAATATCCCAGCACCAGAAAACCACCGGCAGCAAGGATGATCCCCACGTTGAGCGTGTCGAATGCATTTGCCCATGTCCAGGGGAGAGTTTCCTGCACGCCCACGGTATATACCGAGAAACCAAAGAGCAGTTCCACTGCCTGTTGTAAGATCGATCGCAGGGAGGGAACGATCTGGCTGAGCACGAGCGCTCCTGCGCACAGCACGGCGATACTGATGAAGAACCCCGCCCTTTTTTTCTGGAAAATTCTCGCAAGGATACCGATGACGGCGGTCTCAGCCATCAGTGCCAGGTGAATATAAACGATACCCACGGAATACTGGAAGAAGGATATCCCTTCCCGCTTGAACCCGAACAGGACGAGCAGGACCGTTGCCACACCGAGCAGGATAATGTTCAGGATGCAGAGATAATCGAAGTTTATCTTAACGTAAAAATCGGTTATCCCTTGGAAGAGGGTATATACCCCGATAATGAGAAGCGTAAGAATTACTGTTGTGGATGTGATGAGGCCCAGGAAATAGACAACACCGGCAAGTGCCGAAATGATACAGAAATACAGGAGTGTTTTCCGGTTTTTAACTTCCAAAGGGTTCTCCCGGGCATAAGAAAGGGCATACAGGTATACGAGGAAAAAGAGCGTGGTGAAAAATACTTCCGCAACATGGTGGTCGATCATCCCGTATGATGAGAAAGAAAAATACAGCATTGATGTGACGGAAATAAGGCCCGCTGCAACAAGGCCTGTTTTGTAGTCCCCGAGCTTCTTCCCCATGCAATACATAACCGGGACCATGAGAACTGCCAGAAATGGTGACACAAATCCTGAAGTTGAAACAATCCCATTCTGGGTAGTGCTGCCGGTGATCAAGCACAGGACTGCAGCTAGGAACGGATAGAGCGGCCCCCAGTCGATTGTTTTTCCTGCGGGGTATGCCGTCATCGGGTCAAACCAGTTGTACTGGGGGAAATTGTGGACCATCACTTCGATCTGTCGCAGGTTGTACCACGTGTCCGTATCGTACACCGGGAAAAACGCCTGGTCCCTCGTGACGATTGCAGGGAGGATCCGGAGAACGAATGCAATCACCATAAAGAAAAAAAGGAGCAGGACGATGAGGTGAAGCTGGTATTTTCTCAGGGCAGAGATATCCATTGCTGCTTAGTACTAATGAACCAAAGATGCATAAAGTTACCACACGGGGATTTCATTTTTTTATGATTATGATAAAAAAATGCGTTCTGCGCGGATGACTTAAGTTCCTGAAAAAATATGCTCTGTTAAAATTTCGTTTTGATTGAGTTATTCATTGTATCTGATAACGGAGGGGACCGTGTCTGTACCCCCGGACCACTCCTGCGCATTGCGATGAACTCCCTATAACCTGTCAGGGACATGATTCAATTTTTTGATTTCATGAATTTGTTTGATCGTTTTATCGCAATTGCACCCCGCCCCCTATGGGGGGCAGGGTTGGCACAAGGGGGGAGCTCCTCACTTGAAAAATGGGTTTCTACAGAGCAAATAAAGGCGATTGCCCGTATTTTTCCCTTTGCAACCCATCAGAACAATGTCGGGGCCCCTTCAGCGCAGAAATCTTTCAGGAACTTGCGGGAAGGGTACTCATGGATGCTCGTTATAACGATCTTTCCTTTGCCGATACGCTTCTCAATGATCACCGTTTCTGATCCACAGGTTCCCATGCCCTCGCCGTCATACTCCGGAAATATGCCATCGCATTCGATGGCAGCAGGATCATAATCATCAATGATGGATTGGGTGCTGGAACCGGCTGCAAATGCAATGCTCCGCGGGTGACAGTCATGCCGGTATACAATGCTGAACGGCAGCCAGTCATAGCCTTCCGGCTTGTCGGCAGCGGCACCGAATACCAGCAGGGAGCCGCCGTTCTCGACAAACCGCCGGATACGCGGGGACGAAGCGCGGAGGGCAGGGAGGAGGTTGGAATAGGCCGGATTTGCAAAGCCGGTGGGGACGATCAGGCAATTGAGCGTGGGCCGGTAGAACGGGGCCGCGAGCATGTGGGGAGTGACGAGTTCGCAGTTGATCCCGCACTCCTCAATGAAGCGGTTGAAATGCTGCGGTGTTGCCCAGACAAAACCAGCCCGGCAGCTCATCCTTTTATCACCCCGATGGGGGTGAGCCGTGCAACCAGCCGGGAGATGCCTATTTCGTGCACGACATTCACGACCTCCTCGCTGGGTTTATAGACCTCCGGTGCCTCATCGGCAATGGCATTTTCATTGGGCGCCCGGACAATGATGCCCTCCAAAAGGAGAGCGGCTGCAACTTCCTTCCCGCTCAGTTTCTTCTTTGCCTGCGACCGGCTCATGACCCGCCCTGACCCATGACAGGTGCTGCCAAATGTCTTCTCCATCGCGGTATGGGTCCCGCGCAGCACGAAAGACGATGTCCCCATGCTGCCGGGGATGATGACCGGCTGGCCAATCCGGGCGAGATCCAGAGGGATGTCTGGTGCATCAGGCCCGAATGCGCGGGTAGCACCCTTGCGGTGCACACACACCACCGCGTGTTTTCCCTCATAATGGTGCTCTTCCATCTTGGCAACATTATGGGCCACATCGTATACCAGCGGCATCTCGTCGTAATCCACTGCAAACATTTTCGACAGCACGGTCCGTGCAGCGTGCGTGATCATCTGCCGGTTGGCCCATGCATAGTTTGCCGAAGCGGCCATGGCCCCGAAATAGGCCTTTCCTTCCGGGGAGAGGATCGGTGCGCAGGCAAGCTGCCGGTCCGGGAGGGTAATTTGATATTTCCGGGTCGCCTGCTCGAGAATTTTCAGATGGTCGGTGCACACCTGGTGGCCGAGGCCCCGGGAACCACTGTGGATCATGCAGCAGACCTGCCCGGCAGCGAGCCCGAAAGCGTGTGCTGCTTCCGGATCATAGATCTCGCGGACAACCTGCAGTTCGAGAAAATGGTTGCCCGAGCCCAGTGTACCCCCCTGGGGCACTCCCCGCTGTTTTGCCTTGGCTGAAACGGCGCTGCTGTCTGCCTGTTTCATGCATCCTTTGTCTTCGCACCGTGCAAGATCTCCCGGCAGGCCATACCCGGACTCTACCGCCCAGCGTGCCCCTTTCGTCATCATATCGTCAAGCGACTTTGCAGATACTTTCAGGGAGCTTTTTGCACCAACCCCGGTAGGAACCGCGCTGAAGAGTGACTCGACCAGATCGCGCCGGCCGGTGATGTCCTTAAATTCAAGCGGCGTTGTAAACAGTCTCACCCCGCAGTTGATATCAAAGCCGACGCCGCCCGGGGAGATTATGCCTTCATCCAGCGAGAACGCCGCGACCCCTCCGATAGGGAACCCATAACCCCAGTGGATATCCGGCATGGCAAGGGAGTGCTGGATAATCCCGGGCAGGGTGGCTACATTCGCAAGCTGCTGTATCGCACCCGGTTCAAGCGTCCGGCCAAGCGATTCTGAGAGGAAGAACCTCCCCGGAACCCGCATCCCGGGAAGAAAGCCGATCGGTACCTCCCATTCGTTTGTTCCAACCCGTTTTACCCCGTCAATCATCTAACTTATTCCTCACGATTTGTCGGGTAATCGATACCCGTGCATAGGAAATCCCTGGAGTATTTTTCCCTGTTCGTACATTTGACCTTATACATCAAATACGATGTCCAGCATATATCCGTTCGCATCGCGGGTTATGGCAAGCCCGGAATACGAGATCCCCTTAACTTCTGTCCCCATGGCATGCCGGCGCCGGTCAAAGGGTTCCCCGTCCAGCGTGGCAGAGAGATGGCATCCTTCAATATGTATCTCCGCACCGGAAAAAACCAGCCCGTCAACCTCAGCAATGAAGAGAACTTCTGAGAGAAAATCCCTCAGCAGCGATTCCTGGTCTTCCGCATCAAGGGTTATTTTCCGTTTCTTTCCGCCGTTCCGGTCCGGGCCATAAAGGACCTGCATCAGAGCAGCAAACGCATCAGAAAAAAGTGTTTCCAGAGTCGGTGCCATTGCCCGGATTTTTACATCCGCAGTATGGGGAACCTCAACAAAGCTCATCCTTATTCAGGCCCGCTCAATTCATTGTCATCAAAGAACGGGATCATGTCCATGTGGATACTGGAAAGAAACCGTGCCTGGTGGATAGATATGTTAATGGTATGGTTACCGGCTTTGAGTAGGAGATCAGTCTTTTTCGGGGGTTTGATCCGT
>PMKW01000103.1 GCA_003157895.1 Methanoregula sp.
TTCAGAGAAAGGAACAAAAATCGATCTGAAAAATCCCGGTTCCTATAAATCACTTCTCCTGATATCCGGTTTGGCCGGGATTGCATACCTTCTTGGCCTTTTCACGATGCCGACGATGATCCTGTTTGCCATGATCGTCGGAATATTTACCGTCATCCAGTTCACTATTGACGTATTTCGCAGTCGGACAAGTGAGTACCTCCTTCTCATCAATATAACCATCTTCGTCATCGCCATCATCGGGCTGCTGGCATTCGGTCTGAAGAGCCCGGGGCTCGACCTGTCCACATACTCAATAGGACACATATATGCATATCTTGGGATAATCTTCGGAACGGGCTTTTTATACATTCTGCAGCATTATCTTAAAGATAAAGAAAAATATTATTATCTTTTTGCACTTGCTGGCTCAGGACTCGTCTTCGCGGTATTTTTGTATTTCGCAATCCCGCAGTTATTTACACTTCTGATTTATGACCTGTTCGAATTCTTCGGTCAGGCACCAATAACCGAGACTGTTGAGGAAGCCCGCGGATGGGCACTGAATCAGGCATGGCTGACATTTAATTACGGTTTACTCCTGATGGCCGGTGGGATTCTGGTCATGATCTATAAAAATATCCGCAACGAACACCCTGAGCAGTTATTTGCGCTGGTCTGGTCCATCATCATATTTTTTTCCACATGGCAGCATGTGAGGTACGAATATTACCTTGCAATTAACGTCGCTCTGCTCTCTGCGGTTTGTGTCATGTACCTTTTTTCACAAGGTCTGCCGGATATCCGGCATCTTCTGTCGGGTCTATCCTCCCAAAATGAGGACTCCGTGGTAAAAGAAAATGTATCTGGTACCGGTGCACAAACAAAGAAACAGAGAAAAAGCCAGAAAAAAATATCCAGCCACGTGACAACAAACTATCCGCTGGTTGGCGTCATTTTTATCACTATCGGCCTTTCTCTGCTTTTTGCATATACTTCAGTCTCATACAGTTATATGAATGCAATAAACAGCCCGACCCGGATGAATTCAGACTGGCGTGAATCCATGGACTGGATGGCGAATAATACCCCGGAAACCGGTGTCAATTACACAATGATTTATGACCAGAAATCGTTTGAATATCCTGCCGGGTCCTACGGGGTTATGTCCTGGTGGGACTATGGACACCTGATAACCTACATTGCAAAACGCATTCCCAATGCAAACCCGTTCCAGCAGGGGGTTGCGGGTCCTGACGGGGCTGCTGCATATTTCATGTCGACTTCTGAAGACAAGGCAAATGCAATTCTCGACCGTGACGGGACCCGGTATATTGTTACCGATATCGAGATGGATACCGGAAAATTCTGGGCTATGGCCACATGGGACAATGCAACGCTCGCAACAGATCCGTACCAGATGACCCTGTATGTCCAGAGTCAGGATAATACCAACAGCTATAGCCCTGCCCGGATGAATACGCAGGAGTATTATATGACAACCATTTCCCGGCTCCATAACTTCGACGGGTCTATGGGAACACCATCACAGGCATACTATATCGAGTATGCAGATCCCTCAATCACTTCAGCTTCATACCCGGTCGTAATCACCGCTGAGAAGATCAATGCGACAGATGCAAAGCTCCGTGCCGACCAGTACAACCTCAATGCCCTGCCGGGACACCATGCAGAAGTTATGAATCCGGATTCAACTGCTGATATTGTCCACCCGATTGATACGGTACCTGCATTGCAGCATTACCGTCTGGTTCATGAATCCCCGGATAATGTTTTCGACCCAGCCGTCGCGGATGTCAGATATGTGAAAATCTTCGAGTATGTGAAAGGAGCTCATATCAAGGGTGATGGTATCATCGAGGTCCCAGTTGAAACAAATACCGGCAGATCATTTACTTACCGACAGGCCAGCATGAATGGCGAATTTATCGTACCATATTCTACAACGGGAAATTCTTATGATGTGAAAACCACGGGAAAATATACAGTGTCAGGTTCCGGACGCCAGTACGATGTGCCCGAGTCAGCTGTGTTACAGGGATCAACAATCCAGTAAAGACCTTTCCTTTTTTATTCTTTTTTTCGGGCACGGGCAAACAAAAACGCCATTCAATTCGAGGATATTACCTCAGGAAAACATATATTATTGAATGTGCCTCACACTCCGGTATGTTAGCTGAAGAGATAACTCTGGGAATTCGCGTCCGGTACCCGCGGACAGGGACAACCGGGAAAATCCAAAACATCGAGCACATCAGAGGTGAGACCTTCGCTGAACTGGACAGCACCAACCTCCTTTATCGTATCGACCAGCTGGTCCCGGTAACAGGAACTGAAAAAACCGTCTCAACGATTGTCGAAGANNTGTCGAAGATGCCAAGAAAGTGATCGCACGCGAGCGTGATTTTGCTGCAGGAAGCGAGCTTCAGGATGCATTAAAGAATATCGACCAGAGCTGTGAAGGTGGAGGTTAACTTTCCAGTCCGGTGTTGCAGGAATTGCTAGAGATCATACACATTTTTAGAGAGGGAATCATTCACCAGGCATTTTTTCATAAACCTAAAAATCTGTGATAATATTTTGAAAAAAATTAAATAGCGAATCAATCCACATTCCGCAATCTGTTGAATAACAAACATTGCCTCACGTCTGCTGATGGTTTTCGTAAGTTGAAAGAAATATGGATTTAAAAAAAATCTTTACCCCCTTGAAGGAAAGCCCAATCTTTGCATTCACCAGGCTGTATGATGTGTGACAGTATGTATCTGACGAAGTAAATCCTACGTATCCAATAACAATCCCGGATTTGAGCTTATCGGAATAGACTTAAACCATATCTTGGTCTTCAGGATTGAATTTATGTATAAGGCGCACTATATGATGATCAGCTATCGGCCGGAACTTGGTGGGATCTGGCGTTGTTGCGGCATCTCACATGGCCTATAATTAAACATTCGTAACAAGGTGGTCAGGTTGATCATCTTTTACAGAGTAAGGAGGTTCGATTTCATTTGCATGATGTGACAGTTCCCAGTCTC
>PMKW01000001.1:0-421 GCA_003157895.1 Methanoregula sp.
CTGAGCGGCCGGGAGAACATCCGTCAAAACATTAACCTGCTTCCCATTCCCTCAGCAGCGTAGTATCAATACCTGATTCCCGGGCTCTCTCGTACATTTTCCGATCGTCTGTGATGAGCTGAGATCCCGTTACATCGGCACATGCCATAAAAATAACATCGAACCCGCTTGCTTTTGACGCAATTCCAATCTCGATAGATCGCTCAAGCAGGTCGGCAGTATCATACAGTTTTGCATGACTGCTGACAAAAGATACGGACAGCGACGCACTTTCCGGATCATTGGTCAACCGGGAAACAACGCATGCGGTTTCAATTAGGGCCAGGAGAGGAATATGGTTCTGATATTCCCCCTGTTCGATCCTGCGTAACACTTCGGATGCGCTGGAGTGGAGACGGATGTATTCCTCAAAAATCACATC
>PMKW01000001.1:484-2613 GCA_003157895.1 Methanoregula sp.
ACCGGACGGGTGATCTTTGAGAGCGTATAAGACAGCAACAGGTCAGCAGAATCACGGTATGTTTTCCTGATCGTTGTCTCATCGGTTACAGATGTCATGCTCGTACGAATAATAGGGTTATTGAATAATATAAAACAGATCCACCCTGTTACACTGCTTTAATCATATTCAGGGAACGTGATCCTTTAATTTCACCATCACGTATACCACTATAAGAACAAACCCATGTCCCCCGATCAGNNCCGCCATCCGCGTCAGCCATCTTTAAAAGAAGTACACCCTCGGCGGACCGCAGGAAAAATACCGCACCTTCCGCGATGCGGTTGTCAGTTCACTCGATAAGTATCAGCAGCATACCTGAAGATCGTTTACGGATACCACCAGCCGGAAAGGATGGGAGAGAAAGAACATTAATATCAGGATCATACAGAAGAATGCAAGAATATCGTGCCTGAATGACAGATGGCAGGATAAGATACTTTATGCAAAAAAAGAACGTCCCAAAAAAAATATTACAGAACATCATACAGCGGATTGTTGAGGTGGCACATCCGGATCGGATCATCATGTTCGGCTCGGCAGCACGGGGAGAAATGGGACCGCACAGCGATATCGATCTCCTTGTGATACAAAAAGGTGTCAGGAATCCCCGGGACGTAGCAGCAAAGATTTATATGCAGCTTTATGGGGTTGGCAAGGCAGTGGATATCATCGTTGTTTCCCCGGAACAGGTTGAGAAATATCGTGATTCCCCGTATCTGGTAATTTATCCTGCCACACGGGAGGGTGTCGTGATCTATGACGCGGAAAAGATTGCAACCGGATAACCCGGTCGAATGGCTGAATCGTGCGAAGAGCAGTCTTGCTCTTGCGAGACAACGCTCCAAAGAGATTTACCCGGAAGATCTTTGTTTCCAGGCCCAACAGGCAGCAGAGAAAGCGATTAAGGCACTCTATATCTCAAAGAACGTAGTATTCCCCTATATCCATGACATTGCGCAGCTTTTGGCAGTTCTTGAAAAAGAAGGTGTGATTATTCCTCATGATATAAAAACTGCCTCAACGCTCACGCTGTATGCAGCTCAAACACGGTATCCCGGACTGGAAAATCCGGTCAGTGATGAAGAATATCATGAAGCTCTGGTGTCAGCAGAACGTGTTGTTGTCTGGGCAGAAAAAATCATTAAACCCCATCGGTGAAAACCTCAAATGAGGGATGAGCAGGTCTCGATTTATGTCTTCTGATAATATCGCCATCCGCGTCAGCCATCCCGGCAAGAAGTACACCCTCAGCGGGCCGCAGGAACGGTTCCGCACCTTCNNGGAACGGCGCCGGGAAGCCGGCGCTGCTGAAGATATTGTCGCGGATGTTCTGTCCGGTCTCACGGGGCAGCTGGGAACAGATGATGACGCAGGAATGACGCGGAGAACAAACCTGTTATCCGTAATTGCACTATCTCTATATTAATGGAAGTAAATAGTAATAAAGGGGAGAAACAATGGTCAAAGCGGTATACCGGGATAATTCGTTTCATCTTATTGATCCAGTCAACCTGAAGGAAGGGGATGAAGTAGAACTCAGAATTTTGCCTGAACCGGAAATAAAAAAATTAAAAGGAGCATTCAGAATAAGGGAAACACAGACGATTGAAGAAATAATTGAGTCTGATATCTTTGAATGATCTTGCATCTGTCCCGGACGGGACAAAAATCATCATTGATTCAAATATTATCCTCTCTACGGCTCTCGATCACCCGGTCTTTCAAAGATCATGTACCGATTTTTTAATCCGGGTTGAGAGAGAAGAGATACAGGGGTTCATCCCATCTGTTGTTATCCAGGAGGTAACACATCATTTTATCATCAGTGAACTGATGGAAAAAGGATACGGGAAGAGCGTGGCAGATTGTGTTGCCCAATACAAGCGGGATCCTCTTATTATGAAAAATGTATCCAGAACATGGACTGAGATTCAGCGTCTTTTCAACATTAATTGCACCATATTGTACGATAATCCGGATATGGTGAGGAATTCTATCCCGATCTCCCGGGATTTTCATCTGTTCACCAAGGACGCATATATCGCTTCGTATGCACAGTCCAATAAAATACCTCATATTGCATCAAA
>PMKW01000125.1 GCA_003157895.1 Methanoregula sp.
GGTTCTGCCCGGCGGTCGAGACGAAGAGCCCTTTGTGGCGTTTGATGTGGTCATCGGTGAAACAGAGGGTTTTGAAGATAAATTTCCGCGCCCAGAGATACTGCCCGCGGTCAATAAATCCCTTGAGTTCCGCAGTGATCCCCATTGTGTATATGGGAGAAGCAATGGCAAGGCAGTCGCACTTCAGGACCTTTTCGAACAGGGCGATCGCATCGTCTTTCACCACGCAATCGCCGGTCTTATGGCAGGCGTTGCAGCCCCGGCAGGGTGAATAATCAAGATCCTTAAGAATAACTTTCTCGATTTCGGCGCCGGCCGCTTTCGCACCGTCAAGGAAACTGTCCAGTAAAGACTCCGTGTTGCCGTGCCGGTGCGGGCTTCCCGATATCCCAAGAACGCTGATAGTCATGCTCCCTCAGGCTGCCAGCCTTTTTTTGATTTCGGCGATGACGGTCGCCCCGAGTTTCTCTGCATCGGCTTTCGCGGTCGGGTGGTTCAGGATTGCACCCTTCTCATCTACGTGGTTGACCATCAGGTAACTGATATCCTTGTCCTTTACTTCGATCACGTTATAGAAACATTTTACCGAGGGGATCGCAGCATCAAAGACATAACTCCAGTTCTGCCCGGCCGTCGAGAGGAAAACGCCCAGCCGTTTGCCCTTCCGCTCCACGGGTACGACCGGGAGCTTCAGCACGTACTTCCGGGAGGTGAAGACCTGCGCCCGGTCGATCAGCATCTTTGCCTGTGCCGCAATACCCATACAGAAGATCGGGGCTGCAAGGACAATGATATCTGCTTCGATGATCTTGTCATGGACACTATCCATGCCGTCCCGCTGCACGCACTTGTTGAGTTTCTGGCAGGCATTACAACCTTTGCAGGGATTGATGTTTGCCTCGGTCAGGGGGATCTTTTCAATAAGAACATCAGGATCCTTTGCCATGGCTGCAAGCACCCAGTCAAGCAGCGTCTCCGAATTCCCGTTCCGCCGCGGGCTGCCGGCAAACGCGAGGACCTTGATTGGCATGACCGGGATCTTTGTTATGCCTCATGAAAAAGGATTTGTTCATACCCCAGCACCTGGTGGGGAGCATCATATCCTGCCCATGGACGATGTACATTCGTTGCGGATGCCCGTATCCCCTGCCCCCCGGGCGAACCCCCCCCGCGTCGATCGAGATCTCCCCCTCTCCCGATGACAAAATCCGCAACTCTTATGGAATAACGGTTCGCAATATCCATGGATGAATTCTTCCGGCACCGGAAATAAGCAGGCGGGCTTTGGCCTCCTGATCTTTTCTATATCGCTTGCTATGGTAACACGGGAAGAGATCCACCCGGACTATCTCAACCAGCCGGCGGGCGATGAGCCTCTGGCCGGTATAATCTGAGCCGGGTATTGCCTGACTCCTTTTTTTATATCGTCGACTCTGCAGAACTATGCCGTGATACATGTCGATCCTGTGGCATTGCTATTTCTAACAACCAGCCGGTCTTGCAACCCTGCTGTGAATGGAATAACTCCAAAAAAAAAAAAGAATTACCCGGTATATACACCTGGGTTTCTCAAACCTTTTTGAAGCAAAGGTACCAGTCCTTGCACTCGTACCCTTCGCTTAAGCGCTTCTCCATCTCGACAGCGGTCTTCGGCGGCGGGATGACAACCTTGTCTCCCGGCTGCCAGTTTGCAGGTGTTGATACCTTATTCCTGTCTGTTGTCTGGAGCGCTTTTACAAGCCGGATGATCTCGGGCATGAACCGCCCGTTCTGCAGCGGGTAGTAGATCATCGCCCGCATGATTCCCTTGTCATCGATAAAGAACACGCACCTGACCGCCGCGGTTGAACTCTGTGCCGGGTGGATCATGCCGTACTTCGCTGCCACTTTCATGTTCAGGTCGGCAATGACCGGGAACGGGATGGTGACCCCCATCTTTTCCCTGATGTTCCGGATCCAGGCAAGGTGTGCTGATATACTGTCAACGGAAAGCCCGATCAGTTTCACGTTCAGTGCCGAAAGTTCGTCGTGAATGGCGGCAAACGCCATAAATTCTGTCGTGCAGACCGGCGTGAAATCAGCAGGGTGGGAAAACAGCACCACCCATTTTCCCTTCTGGTCAGAGAGTTTCATCGGACCCTGCGTGGTCTCCGCTTCAAAGTCCGGCGCAGGCTCTCCCAGCGCCGGAAAACCTGTACATATTTCTTCTGTCATGGGATATTCTCCCCCATACGTTTACTTCATCACTTCATCGAGCTGGGCCTTGCCGTACACATATGCCGGCATCCCGGAGAGCAGGAACGTGACGCGGAGCGCCTCTTCGACCTCTCCCTTGGTGATCCCGAGGTTTTTTGCACCGGCCAGCTGTGCCCGGACCGCGTGCTGGTCACGCAGGGCGGCTGCTATCGCAATCGCGATCAGTTTCTTGGTCTTCTTCGAGATCTTGCCATCGTCCCAGATATGCTCCTCGAACCTCATCACGAGGCTGAACATCTCGGGTTCCTTCGTGGTAAGCTCCCTGAAGAACTTCGGCACTTTGCCGATCTTCTTCTCAAGGCTCTTGATCTGTCTTGCTGCACCTGTTTTAACAGCCGGCTTCTTTGCCGGTGCTTTTTTGGTTACTGGTTTTTTAACTGCCATACTTTCACTTCTCCAATACCATGGGTTCGCCGCAGCAGATCAGTTCTCCGCCGCCGGCCTCTTTTACCACAACAACGTTACCGCAGATCTCGCATTTGAAGATCTGCCCTTCTTTTAATACATTCACCATTTCATACCCTCCCGGGGTGCCGGAAAATCCTGGCTGTGAACGCCCTGATGCCTGTGTTACAGGAATATCTGATGGCGTTCGGCACCAGTGTTCATCTGGCGGTACGCTCGCGTCAGGAAAAATGGAGAATTACATGTTGCTTTTGCCGCGTTTTGGCGGATTCTTGGCATCAGCCGGCGTTTTGATATCCGGCCGGATGTGCGTCATCGGGAAACACTGGTATTCTTCACAGGAACATGAGGGGCATTTCCGGAGGTCCTGTTCGCTCTTGTCGAGCGTCAGTTCCTTCCCGCAGTCAAGGCACACGTATTTGCCGGGGCCGACTTTCTGTCCTGCACTGTAGGTTTTCTGTTCGGGCATTCGTAACACCAAAACTCTCATTCACGTGAAAGATATATATGGGTTGTGTTCGTGCCACTCCCGGGACTCACGGCAACGGGGTGGCATTGTCTATCCAGTCTGCACTCCAAAACTATATTGCGTCTTTTTTCAAATGGTGTAGTATGACCAGCAAGGTGATCGGTCTTCTGGGCAGCCCCCTTCCTGAAGGGAACACGGCGATCCTGCTGGACCATGCTCTCAGGGGAGCCGCGGATGCCGGCTGCACGGTCGAGAAGATCATTGTCAATAATCTGGATTTCCAGGCATGCATGGAGATGATGTTCTGCCGGGAGCACGAGACCTGCATCGTGGATGACGACATGCAGCAGATGTTCGTAAAGATCCGCGACGCTGACAGCATCATCATTGCGACCCCCGTCATGACCATGGGAATCCCCGGCAGGCTCAAGTCGTTCATGGACCGGTTCCAGGTTTTCTTCATGGCCAAGTACATGCGGAACCAGCCGCTTGTTACCCCGGAAAAGAAAAAGGTGCGACGCGGGCTCTTCATCTGCATCTCCGGCATGAAGGTCCCCGAAGTTTTTGTCGGGGCGAAACTGACGGCAAAGACGTTCTTTGATATTATCGACTGCCCGTACAGGGACGAGCTTTTGATCAGCGACATGGATACTATCCGCGATGTCCGGACCCGGCAGGATTTTCTCGATGCGGCCTATGCCCGGGGACGGGTACTGGGAGAAGCGCTCACGAAGTGAACGCTGCCGGTGCCTGATGAGCAGGTGTAAAAGGCTCTGTAGAAATCCACGATACTAGATCCGAATAAAGATCGCGAGAATAATTTTCGAGGGGGTGTAAATGATCGATTTGATTTTGCGTTCTTTGACCCGTGCTTGGAAGTACCGTGCTTTCAGAGCTTCCCCGAACTTTTTCTGCAGGGCCTAAGTTTAATTATATCACTTCTCTTGTTATACGGTCTGGATTTGAAGCGGTTCATTTGTGGAGCCGGCAAGTTGTACACCTGCAGAACTGACATTATCCCATTCATCTTTTGATACTCGAATGCTGTAACTTTCATTCATACACCAGCCTTTTGTATTTATGGGAAAATTCCACGTGTTATTCCCAGCAGAACGGATGACCGGAATACTATCAGAAAATCGTACCAAAAAGCAACCACCGCAAATTGAATCTGGATAGGATGATTGTTCTTCAGGAGGAATAAAGGGGCATGGATGAACGTCTGTTCCTCCACTCACCAAAATGTTCGAACCTGCCGGGAGATTCGTTGTCCCCGTTATGGTGAAACTTTCACCAAAATGATGTTGCCCGATCGGATCCATGCGAATCCACAACCACGGAAGGGGATCTTTTCCCAGGACCTCAAAAACCGTACTATCGTTAACTCCCTGGCGACTGACAACAGCTCTGTACTCTCCTGGCTTTATGGGAAAGCCGTTATAATCGTTTGAAACATTTACGGTATAGGAAAAGGTGTTTGCCGGGCCGCTTGAATTCCGTACCGGTACTACAACATTCCAGATTAACACCGGTTCCTCAGTTCCCGAACTAAAATCCTTTCGATATGTTTGAATTAAGAGGAGTGAATTAGCAGGAAGGTTCGTATCCCCGGCAATATTGAATAATAATCTGGGAGAATCTGAGCTGGGGTCTATCTGGAAATTCTGGATATGATGAAGTTCTATCCAGTGGGATGGATCAGGTGGATACTGGTATGTGATAACCGTCAGAGGTTGCGCATAATTGACACCAGGATGTCCTGAATGGGATGCGATATCGGACGTTGGTGGAAGTGATGAGGTAGTAACAGCCGGTGTGGATGGTGCATATGAAATGCACCCGGAAACAAGAATGACCATGCCGACAAAAAAAAGATAGTATAATTTTTTACTACATTTCATACGATGTAATAAAACGGGGAATAATAAATGCCTGTTGGATATTTTCTGCATCCGTTTTTTGCCCATTTTACTCTCTACAAAATCATAAACAATAGGTGAAAATACACTTCGGTTATCGCATTCTTTCAGATGATATATCAAAAAAATGGTTCCGGAGAAATCCTCGTTTTCATTCGAAAAACAACATTTTTACAGGTCCGTTTAAAAAAACCCGCTCATACCAGCCCCCGCTCTTTCATACTCACATAGCCGGTCCGCGTCACAATGATATGATCGATCAGCTGGATGCCGAGAATGGAGCCGGCCTCCTTCAGCTGGGTGGTGATAGCGATATCCTGGCTGCTGGGCTCAAGGGAACCCGAAGGGTGGTTATGCACGCAGATGACCGATGCCGCCCGATCCGTGATAGCGTCGGCAAAGACCTCCCGGGGGTGCACGAGGCTGTGGTTTAAGAGGCCGACCGTGATGACCCGGTTCCCGAGCACTTCCCCGGCCCCGTTCAGCGCGATACAGACAAAATGCTCCTGCCTCTTGTCACGCAGGTGTGCAACAAGAGGGAGGATGTCTTCCGGTCTCGTCACTCTCGCTCCCGGATCTTTTGACTGGAAATAACGCCTGCCCAGCTCGAAGCAGGACATGATCTGGGAAGCCTTGGTGGGGCCGATCCCTTCTATCGAC
>PMKW01000051.1:0-1893 GCA_003157895.1 Methanoregula sp.
GATGGCCTGATCAGGGCCATACGTTATACCAATCCCGGGATCCGCTGGAGAGCGGCGCTTGCACTCGGGGATATCGGGGATTCGCGGGCGCTCGATCCCATCAGGGACATGCTCCACGACAAGGATGAGTATGTGCGCCGGGCATCAGAAGATGCAATCCGGAAGATCGAACGTAAAAACGAATAAGTCCGGCGGGCAGCATATACCGGCCCATTTTAAGGTTTTTTTATCAGCTGTTCAAGAATTTCTTTCAAATCGCTGATTTTGTAGGGTTTTGAAAGCTTTGCGGAAAAACCATACCGCATAAAATCCTGTACCACCGGGTCATCAGAATACCCGCTCGAAACAATCGCTTTAACTGCGGGATCATAGGCTTTTAACAGGGCGATGGTGTCCTTTCCTCCAAGGCCTTCCGGGATTGAGAGGTCGAGAATAACGAGGTCAAAAGGCACGCCGGCCTCTTTTTCCTGTTTATACAGACCGAGTACTGCAGCCCCGTCCTGTGCAAACATACCATCATATTCTAAAAACCTGAGCACTTCGCGCATTACATCAAGAATGATCTGCTCGTCGTCCATAAGGAGAACTTTCCCATTCCCTGCCATACGCACCCCGCAAATATCAGCTAAATCTTGCTGCATCATGATATATAGAATAGAGTATCCATAGAGAGATCCGGGATAATCCCGGTGAAAGGGCGGGTGGTCAATTGCACTCACCCATAAAAAATGTCAGCAGGCTATTTTTTTCCGGCACGAAGCCGTGCTGCTTCTTCCTTGTCCTCTATCCGCAAAAGGAAGGTCCCGTGGCAGGGTTTGGTGAAGGGGAAGATGACAAAATCGCCATCAAGCCCGATTGCAATCGGGGGAAGGCCGATCACGTAGATATCGAAGACCTTGAACCCGGGCTGCACGTCGATGAACTCCTTGAAATGCGCCTTTATGTAATCGCGGGACTCTTTAAATGTCGCATCCCGCATCACAATCTCGTAATTCATCGATTCTACGCATCCCATGGTTTTACCTCGTCGAGTGCTTTTTTCAGGGGGAGCGGGTTATGGACAGCCTTTGCTGCAATGGTAATACAGGGAAAATCTATCTTTTTGAGCTGGTCTTCATAGTGTTCGCCATAGACCAGCGTATAGAGCTTCGCCTTCGAGATGGCCCCCATGGTTGCTGCATAACTGACCCCGGCATCGTTGTGGATGAAGACAAAGCAGAGGTCAAAGTCCCGCTTCTTATCCGATATCATCGCAACAGCCCGGTCGAGGTCCATGACCTCCCCGAGGTAGTGCCGGTCTGTGTCGGCTACCACAAGCAGCGTGTTGGCTGCCTTATTACCAGCTACGACGGGTGTAATTCCTGCCTTTTTCAGCCGGTTTATCAGATAGAGTGCGATGCTGGTCTGCACCGGTACCTGCGGGCACCCGAGCATGAGAAGCGCCGTTTTTTGAGAGGTTTTTTGAGAGGTTATTGGTTCACCAGTCACCTTGGATCAGTCCCTGCCTTGCAGCATGTATATTTGCATTATCTGGTTTTTGGGAAATAACCTTGCGTATCGTACCCGGTCCTTACTTCAGGGATCCAAAAATCCCCGTTATCCGCTCCGGATGGGTATAGATAGTGAACCGGTCGCCCCGCGAGAAGCCGATAAGGGTAATTCCCGCAGCCTCAGCTGCTGCAATCCCCTTGTCAGTCGTAGCCGCCCGTGAGATAACCACGGGAATCCCGGCATGAGCGGATTTCCGGACCATACCGGCAGCCTGCCGTCCCGTGCAGCCGATGACGCAGCGGGAGAGGTCGATCCCGTTCAGGACTGCGTGTCCCACGAGCTTGTCCACCGTATTATGCCGGCCCACATCGCTGCTTTTCGCAAGCATCCTGCCATCCCGGA
>PMKW01000051.1:2044-4633 GCA_003157895.1 Methanoregula sp.
ACCATCTCCGTGACCGGCTTGTCGTTGAGCAGGAGCTCGAACCGGTCCTCAGTGACAACGGCATCATCCGTCTCCCGTGCCTTGCCGGCAATGACCTGGATACTGTGGTGTGTATGAATCATGGCCCCTTCGTTTCCTGATAAACCCAGTCAAGGTAGGGGAGATAGCCGGCAATGACCGGGAGGACGATAATCTCCGGCACTTCGCAGGAGTGCCCTGCTTTGAGCGCCCGGATCACCGCTTCTGCCAGCCCGCGCCGGGTCTTGATGATGAGCAGGTGCTCCTCCTCATCGCAGGGCTCTCCCTTCCACCGGTACAGGGAGCGCACCGGCGTGATATTCACGCAGGCGGCAAGGTTCTTTTCAAGCAGGCTTTTCGCAAGCGCTGCCGACTGCGCGGGTGGTGCCGTGGAATAGATCACGCAGATCTCCGGCCCATCTCCTGCTTTTTTCTTCTCCATATGACAGGTGTTACCTTTGCCGGCTCATAAGTATATACAACCGGATCTTTCCTGCCCCTGGCCGGAGTTAAATTCTATAGACGCCAGCGCCAATGGTAAGTAATTATGTACGCGAGCCGAATGAGCAATCTCCCGCCGTATCTTTTTGCACGGATCGACGAGATGAAAGCCGAACAACGAAAGAAAGGCGCAGACCTCATCGACCTCGGTGTCGGNNCAAAAAACCATCATTACCCGGACTATGCCGGCATGCCGGCCTACCGGAGTGCAGTCACCGGCTGGTATAAAAAACGGTTTGGCGTCACCCTTGATGCAGGAACTGAGGTCCTCGCCCTGATGGGCTCAAAGGACGGTATCGCCCACATAGCCGAAGCATTCGTAAACCCCGGCGACTATGTCCTTGCCCCGAGCCCCGGCTATCCCGTATACCGGACCGGGACGCTCTTCGCCGAAGGGAACGTCCACGAGATGCCGCTCCTGCGGGAGAATAATTTTGTTCCCGTGCTCTCGGATATCCCGAAGAAGGTCGCAAAGAAGGCGAAGATCCTGTACATCAACTACCCGAACAACCCGACAGCAGCAGTAGCCCCGGACGGGTTCTATAAGGAGGTTGTTGACTTTGCACGCGAGAATGGGATCGTCGTAGTCTCAGACAATGCCTATTCTGAGATCGCGTACGACGGTTACCATGCTCCCTCGTTCCTTGAAACGAAGGGCGCCATGGAGGTCGGTGTCGAGATGCACTCACTCTCCAAGACCTACAACATGACCGGCTGGCGGATCGGGATGGCTGTCGGTAACGCGGAGATCCTTGCCGGGCTCGGCAGGGTCAAGACGAACGTGGACTCCGGTGTTTTCAAT
Source organism: Methanoregula sp. (assembly GCA_003157895.1). Lineage (GTDB taxonomy): Archaea > Halobacteriota > Methanomicrobia > Methanomicrobiales > Methanospirillaceae > Methanoregula. The sequence goes on from PMKW01000051.1 coordinate 3,366, forward strand.
GCAGTGCAGCATGCTGCCATCACAGCCCTCTCCGGCCCGCAGGACTGTGTGAAAGACGCATGTAAAATCTACCAGGAGCGCCGCGACGTGCTTGTCAAAGGCCTGCAGGGCCTTGGGTTCGATGTACCGCTTCCCAAAGCTACCTTCTACGTCTGGATGCCGGTGAAGGACTGCATGTCCTTTGCCGGGCGGCTCCTTACAGAAGCAGGTATCGTGGCAACCCCGGGTGTCGGGTTCGGCTCCAGCGGCGAAGGCTACGTGCGGTTTGCGATCACCCGCCCGGTTGCCCGGATACAGGAAGCCATCGAGCGGATGCGGAGGATGGACCTGTGAGACTCGCACACCACCTTACGATAAAAAATGGCCATCTCCATATCAACGGGCTGGACTGCGTCACCCTTGCAGAAAAGTACGGGACGCCGCTCTATGTCACGAGCGAGGACCGGGTCGTGGAACAATTCGAGAGCTATAAAAAAGCCCTCGGTGCACGTTACCCCCGGGTACAGGTGCTCTTTGCTGCCAAGGCAAATGGCAATCTCGCCCTGATGAGGGCGCTGGCAGCAAAAGGCGCCGGCGCTGATGTTTTCTCTTCAGGAGAACTGGAGTTAGCGCTCAAAGCAGGCATGGCTCCGGAGAAACTCCTCTTCAACGGGAGTTCCAAGACGCCTGCTGACCTGAAACTTGCCGTGGCAAAAGGCGTGAAGGTATCGCTCGACTCCCTTGACGAACTCCACCAGCTCGATTTTGTGGCAGCGAAAGCAAAGAAGACCGTCAGGGTCTCGTTCCGCGTTAACCCGGCACTCCAGGTGCCCACCCATCCGAAGATTGCCACCGGCCTGAAAACGAGCAAGTTTGGCATCCCCCATGAGGAGATCCCCGCCGCGTACCGGGAGGCTCTTGCCTGTAAAAGCATCCGGCCGGTGGGTATCCACTGCCACATCGGTTCCCAGATCCTCGATGTCGAACCCTTTGCACGGGCCGCAGAAGTGATGGTCCGCATCGCAAAGGAACTGACGGAGATGGGAGTGAAACTCGAGTTCATCGATCTTGGCGGCGGCCTTGGCATCCCTTACCATCATGACACAGACCCTGCACCCACTGCGGAGGATTATGCAGCAAAGGTTGTCCCGATCTTCAAGGCCGGTGTGGAAGCCTGCGGTATCACTCCCGAACTCTGGGTCGAGCCCGGCCGCTCTCTTGTTGCAGATTCAACCGTTCTCCTCACCCGGGTCAACTCCACAAAGATTGCCCATAAGCGCTTCGCCAAC
>PMKW01000051.1:4656-10886 GCA_003157895.1 Methanoregula sp.
CGTAAGCTGCCGGAACTCTCTGCAGGAGACATCATAGCGCTCCTCGATGCCGGGGCGTACGGGTATGCCATGTCGTCGCAGTATAACGGCCGTCCGCGGTGTCCCGAGGTGCTGATTAAGGGAACGCAGGCGGGTCTCATGCGCAGGGGCGAGACGATCGGCGATATCACCGCTGCCATGGAACGTCCCCCCTGGCAGCAGTAACCGGGGTAGTCCTCGTGCTCTTCCACTATGCACTGGTCGATGACCTCATTACAAAAGAAGAGTTCGAACGGCGTGTGGAGGCCAAGATCGAGGACTGCGGGGACCTCGTAGACGAACCGACTGCTGCCATGATGGTAGTTGGCGAACTCGGCCGGGAGCACGTGAAGATCAAAGGGCTGTCGGCAAAATCCAGCCTTTTTTCTTTTTTCGGGAAAGTGATCGANNCCGGTGCGGCGCTGGATACCGCGATCGGGGACGTGCTCGAGGTCATTGGCCGCCACCCGGGAAAAAGCACCCATGAGATCTATGCCCTCGCCCTCAGGAAGGCGGGCTGCGAGATCACCTGTACGATGCCTGCAGTTGCCGGGAGCCTCTCAACAGAACCGGTTGAACTGACTGCTGTCCTGCTGGCGGTGGAGCCGCTCAGGACATTCACGAAACGCGACGGGAGCACCGGTGAGATGGCAGAGGCTGTCATCGGCGATAGTGAAGGGACTGCCCGGCTCGTGTCATGGGTGCCGGAACTGCTTGCCGGACTTCCGGCCGGCACAACCGTCCATATTACCAATGCAAAGCCCAATAACCGGGCGGAGGGACGGAATTACAGTATTGACGAGAAGAGTACGGTTTTTGCAACCGGAACAGCTGCTGTTGCTGTCCCGTTCACCCCGCTTCATTCCGTTGCCGACCAGGGAATTTACTCGGTCAAAGGGAGCGTGAAACAGGTCCAGCAGCCACGTTCCTTTACTACGCGGAACGGCACGACATCATGGGTCAGGAATGCACTCATCCATGATACCGATGACGAGCTGAAGATCGTACTCTGGGGGGAGACTGCTCTTATCCCACTCTCGCCGGGCGACCAGGTTGAGATCTACCATGCCACGGCAAAACCCGGGCGGTTCGGCGGGATAGAACTGGGTGTGGGAAGAGGGAGTGCATTCCGGGTACCCAGGGAAACGGTCCGCCCGATTATCTTCTCCGGAACGATTATTGCCGGCCCGGGCTGCCTCTTCATCGATAATGGCTCTGAACGGTACCTCATTGAAGGTGCTTTCACGCACGGGAGCGAGGTCCGGGTAACGGGACTCCTCTCCGGGAGCAGGATCATCCCGGAACACGCAGAGCCGGTTGTTCCGGATGCTGAGTCCGTTCTCCGGAACATCCTGCAGTTCCAGGACAAGCTGAAATCCTGATGGTTACTTTCACCCTGCGCAGTACGGGGGTTTATATCACAGTCATTAACATGTTGTTGTGCCATAGGAGTGTATAAGAAATGGCTGAAGGACCATTGGAAATTGAAGACTTACCGGGCGTTGGCCCGAGTACCGCAGACAAGCTCCGGGAAGCCGGTTACCTCTCCGTGGAGAGCATTGCAACCGCATCGCCGGCAGAACTCTCCGAGATCTCGGAGATCTCCGAGTCAACGGCCAAGAAGATCATCAAGGCTGCCCGGGAAGTGGCAGATGTCGGTGGTTTCAAGACCGGCAAGGATATCTTTGAGGCACGCAAGGATATCAGGAAACTGTCATTCCGGGTTCCCGAGCTGGATACCCTGCTTGGCGGAGGACTGGAGACCCAGGCCATAACCGAGATGTACGGTGAATTCGGTTCCGGCAAGAGCCAGATTGTCCACCAGATGGCAGTCAATGTCCAGCTACCGGAAGAACAGGGAGGACTGGACGGGAGTGCCATATATATTGACACGGAGAATACCTTCCGCCCCGAGCGTATCGAGCAGATGGTCAACGGCCTCGGGCTTGACGATGTCCCGGATCCCCAGGAGTTCTTAAACAATATCCATATCGCCCGGGCACATACGTCTGATCACCAGATGCTCCTCATCGATAACTCACGGGAGCTGGCCAATGAACTGAAAACCAGCGACAAGCCGGTCAAGCTCTTCATCATCGATTCATTAACCGCCCACTTCCGGGCCGAATATGCAGGCCGGGGAACCCTTGCTGCGCGGCAGCAGAAACTGAACCGGCACATGCACGAGCTCTTCAAGCTCATCGACGAGCACAACGCCGTAGGGCTCGTCACCAACCAGGTCATGTCCAACCCGGCTGTTTTCTTCGGTGACCCGACAAAGCCGATCGGCGGCAATATTGTCGGCCACACTGCCACGTTCCGTCTCTACCTCAGGAAGAGCAAAGCTGGTAAGCGCATTGCACGTCTCGTGGACAGCCCCAACCTGCCCGAAGGCGAAGCACCGTTCATGGTTGAAGAGGCTGGTCTTAAATCGTGCTGAAGGCGCTCCTCACGGATATTGATGGGACGATCACCGATCCCACCCGCAGGATAAGTACCGGATCCATGGAAACGATCCGGTCACTTGTCGACAGCGGCATCGAAGTCGTACTGGCAAGCGGGAATACTTCCTGTTTTATGGATGCCCTCTCCAAGATGATCGGAACAAAAGGGACATTCATTGCCGAGAATGGCGGGGTGTTCCGCATCGGCTTCTCCGGCCCGCTCGTTATCCGCGGGGATCAGACAATCGTTAAAACTGCATTAACGGTAGTACAGGATCATTTTCAGAAACAAGGGATCTCCCTGGATCTCTTCAGTCCCACGTACCGCTTCTCAGACCTTGCTTTTGCACGGACCGTGCCGGCTGATGAAGTCCGCATGGTACTCCGGGATTATCCGGTACAGGTCATTGATACCGGCTATGCAATCCACCTGCAGGCGCCCGGGATCAACAAGGGAACTGCACTGATAGAGCTTGCACGGGAGATGGGTCTTATACCTGCCGATTTTCTTGCCATCGGCGACTCGCTGAACGATATCCAGATGCTGAAGACCGCAGGTATCGGTATCACCGTGGCAAATGCACACCCGGATACAAAGGCCGCATCCCAGTACATTGCCGGAAAAGAGTATGGGGACGGGTTTGTGGAAGCAGTTGAAAAATATTATCCTTATTTCCGCGCAAGGTAGCGGTCAACGACGATATAATCCTTGATATCCTTGACAGATTCAAAGGGGATGATCAGGAGCTTGTCATCCTCAAGGGTGTAACCCTCCGTAGAAAATGCCTGGTCCGGGTGAATGATCATGTCGAGGACCTGACCGGAATCAAAATCGACCCGGATGTTTTTTAAGGTTCCAATGAGCTTTCCGTCATTGCTCATGATCTTTTTTCTTGAAAGGCTGCGGGCAAATACACGAGTCATAAAAAAATTAGCGACGTATAAATATATAAACTGTTCTAAATTGGCGAAAAAAAGAGTTTTTTCTCATTGGAAAGTGTAAGAACGTTATTTGAACATTTCAGCAGCCATACGGATATCCGCCCCGCGGAGGGTCTTCCTGCCGGCATGGTCGGACATCTTCTTTGCTTCCCTGGCGAGGAAGGTCCCGTATTCCTCCATGAGCCCGGCAAGGGTTTCCGTGGCGTCGGTACTGACCCGTTCGGCACCGGCTTTTTTGATGATCCGTTCTACAGCTGCCTGAGATAACTCTGTCATAATCCTGATTCCTCCCATACCTTTTGACTTAAAATATCTAAAGATATTGTATTTATAACGAGGGGAAGACCCTGATGACATCAGACTGGGTGAGGATCCCCACCGGTTTTTTGTTCTCCACAACGATGAGCCGGCCAATCTCCCGCTCCTTGAACCTGCGGATAACCTCGAAGAGTTTCACGTCGGAGGATATCTCCTCTACATCAGCGGTCATTACTTCCGAGACCGGCGTTGTTAAGGGGAGGTTGTTCTCAATGGCACTCGCAATGTCGCTCATGGTGACGATCCCGGAAAGAACGCCGTCCTCGATGACGGGTGCGCCGTGGATACGCTCGTGGTTGAAGAAGACCAGGGCATCCTGCAGGGAGTCGAGGCTCCTGAGAGTCTTGAGCGGGCTTGACATGTAATTACGGATGGGCTGTTTGGGCAGGGAGATCATCTCGGACGTTGCAATGAGGAGCGATTGTTTTACTTCATCCTTGCCAAATATTTCGCCCCGGATCAGGAGCTTGTTGACCGGGGTCGGCCCGATCGTGATCCGATCGCCGATCTCGAAGAGTTTTGCGCTGCCCCGGAGTTTGATGACCGCATGGCAGACATCCGGATGGCAGAGCGTGGTAAAATCGATCTCCTGGGCACTGGCCCCCTGCACGACCTCCCCATCCCTGCTGATAGGGACATCGTAATCCTCACCGGAAACATTCAGGTTGAGTTCCTGGTAGGCAAGCGCAGTGGGAATATACCCTCCCTTGGGACCGGGGACGCCGTCAACAAGGCCGATGGATTTTAAGGCCTGCATCTGGTTGCGCACGGTACCGGGGTTGCGCTGGATCCTGTCGGCGATCTCCTCACCCTTGACGGAGTGCGAGTGCTGGTGATAGAGAGTGATCAGGGTGATCAGGATATCGCGCTGGATAAGGGACAAGTCCATAACGATAAACCGTATGACCGTCCATAAATATATAGGTAGACGATTATGGAATTTGAAAAAATGCCGACGGTGCCCACTGCCGACGAGATCCTTGACCGGAGTTTCCGCCGTGCGGCTAAGAAAATGAAAGAGAAGAGCAACAAGGAGCGCGCCAACCAGGAGTTCGTCCGGGCAGTAGGTGCCGCAATCCATGATCGGCTTGTCTATATCATACGGGGGTTCCCTGAGTTCGATGACCTTCCGCCCTTTTACCGGGAGATGGCAGATATCCTCTACGGAATCGACCGGATCAAGCAGTCCCTGGGTGCCGTGGGCTGGGCGGCAAAGCATACCAAAATGCTGGGAAACCAGCTCGTGCTCCAGTCAAAGAAAGCGGAAGATACCCTTGTCGTGCGCAAGCGGGCAGTGGCCCGGCTCGCATCCATGGTCCACCAGATCGACAAGGACCTGCATATCCTCAACGATGTCAGAAACATCCTGCGCCAGCTCCCTCACGTTGAGGATACATTCACGGTTGTCATCGCCGGGTACCCGAATGTCGGGAAGTCCTCGTTCATCCGGAAGGTGTCGTCCGCAGACCCGGAAGTTGCATCCTACCCGTTCACGACAAAGGGGATTATTGTCGGGCACCGCATCATGGGCCGCGAGAAGATCCAGTTCGTGGACACACCCGGTATCCTTGACCGCCCGGCCGAGGAACGGAACCCCATCGAGAAGCAGGCGCTCTCGGCCATGATGAATGTGGCAAGCGTGGTCTTGTTCATACTCGACCCATCCGAGCACTGCGGGTACCCGATGGCGGTGCAGCTGCACCTGCTCGATGAAGTGAAGACCCTCGTGAAGGTCCCGGTGCTGGTGGTAGCGAACAAGTCGGATCTCGTCTCTGCTGAAGGCTATTCTACCATGTCCACTGCTGACGGAACCGGCGTTGAAGAGGTGCTGGCAGAGCTCCTTACCCACAAGCCGGAACCAGTCGTCAGGGAGAGGCAGGCGGATATCCGGTCTGCCCTTCCCAAAATGGCTGAAGAGGCTGTCGAGGACGAATATGCCGAGATCGGGCTTGACGGCGAACGGGTAAAGAAGCCGAAGCCCAAGAGAGCAAGGAAGCCCCGGACGAGGATGCCGGCTTCCCGGTAGGCGGGATCTGGATCTTTTTTTCCGGATTTTTTGAGATTATCAGAATTCATCATTGACGCTCTTGGAGTTCCGGCATTTCGTGCTTTCACCCCCGCACACTTGTGGCATCCCCCGGATGCGATAGTCCGTCAGGATGTTTCAAAAGACAAGAATTGAGATGGAGTTTTGATTCGGCAATTGAACCGCCGTGGGGCTCCGGAGTTGGCGTGAAATACTCCAATTCCCATTATCTGTTAATAATCTGCGGAAATTGCGAGTGGTGACCCCCTCTCTCCCCCAAAGGGGGAGGCAGCCCAAGGGGAGCGCCCCTTGACACCCTTTCGTGGAAAAACCGCTCGTCCGATACAAAAGAAAAAACGTCCTGAAGCCGCCGCGGGGTATCCATCGTCGCTTCAGCGAGGATGGAGTGGAGAATGCTTCATCCCTTGCGGATGAAGCAGAGGGATTTGAAAAATCCCTCTTGTCGAAAGTCATCAGACTTG
>PMKW01000028.1 GCA_003157895.1 Methanoregula sp.
TTGACAAAGACGGGACTGACACTGAATTTCCGGGAAAGGTCGTTGATCGAGCTGTTGCCCTTTGATAACTCTCGTTCGATCTGATCCACGATCTCGCGGAGATTCTCGTCATTGGAGAGCGCGATATAGATGATGTCAGAGAGATCGGAGAGGTTGCACTGGAAATTGGCCCGGAACTTGTTGTAGGTTGCCCGGAACTCCTTTAAGGGCTTTGCACCCGGTTTTGGCATCCGCCACTGCTCCTCCACGAGGTTTCCCTTCTTGAGTATCTGGAGACACAAGTCTACGCTGTCATCCCCGACCTGCGCCCGTATCTCCGCTTCTGTCAGCCATGATTTGTTCAAAAGTTCGTAGACCTTCTTGAAATCGGGGTCGTTGAACGTCATCAGGAGAGGAACAAGCTCTACGGGATCGTTTACGATTCGAATATGGCCCGGCACTGTAAAAACCCTATACTTATATCGCTCCACGCATCAATAAAATTTTGCGACACAAATCATGCAGAAAACGGGCAGAATCACGGTTCGCGGAATTGTTCAGGGTGTCGGGTTCCGCCCGTTCGTCTATGCGCAGGCCTGCGACCTCGGGATTGCCGGTTCGGTGAAGAACCTTGGCAGCGAGGTGGAGATCTTCGCCCGGGGGGAGCGGTTCGAGGAATTTGTCGGCGCGGTCTCACGGGGCCCCCCGCTCTCCCGGATCGATTCCTTGGAAGTGACCGGTACCATCCGGGAGATCCCGGACGGTTTTTTCATCCTGCCAAGCGGGACCGGTTCCCACACCGGCATGATCCCTCCTGACATCGCGATCTGCACCGAGTGCATTGCCGACATTTTTCAGGCAGGGGGGAGGTATGGGAATTACTGGGCCACGTCATGCGTGAACTGCGGGCCCCGGTACAGCATCATCAGCGAAATTCCCTATGACCGGGAGCGGACGTCCATGGCTTACTTCCCGATGTGCCCGGCCTGTGCGGGGGAGTATAGTGACCCGCACTCCCGGCGCCACCATGCCCAGACAATTGCATGTGAGAACTGCGGCCCGAAACTCGCCCTGTACGACAAGCTCGGGAATCCTGTTGACTGTTCCGACCCGATCAGGGAGGCCGCCTCGCTGCTCGATGCCGGGTCCATTCTTGCCATGCGGGGAATCGGCGGGTTCCACCTCGCGTGTACCGAGGAGTCGGCGGCCACCCTCAAGCACCGTCTCGGAAGGATCGAGCAGCCGTTTGCGATCATGGTCCGGCCGGACACTATCGACGAGCTCGCACGGGTTTCCCCGGAGGAGAGGGAACTGCTCGAAAGCCCGGTCCACCCGATCGTTGTCCTCGAGAAGCGGGATCATTCGGCTCATGCGGAGATCAGCAATATCCACACCATCGGCTGCATGCTGCCCTATACCGGGCTCCACCACCTCCTCTTCTCGCACCTCCGCCACCCGCTCCTGATCATGACCAGCGCCAACATGCCCGGCTACCCGATGATCACGGAGATCGATGTCGCAATGGCGAACCTTCACCGGGACGCAGATTTCTTCCTTTCCCACAACCGGAAGATCGTGAACCGGTGCGATGACTCGGTGATGCGGGACGGGTACATCATCCGGCTCTCACGGGGGATAGCCCCGAAGCGGACGACAGTCGATCTCGGGAACCGCTGCATCCTCGCAGTCGGGCCCGAGCTGAACGCGAATGCCACGATCTACCGGAGCGGGTTTGCCGTCACCTCCCCGCATGTCGGCAATGTGCGCAACCCTCCGACCCTTGAGTACCTGCAGGAAACGGTCACAAACCTCCAGCGGATCCTCGGGGCGAAGTTCGATATAATAGCGCACGACCTCCATCCCCGGTTCCTCTCGACCCGGTTCGCACGCGAACTTGCGGCAGAGAACAGTCTAGAACTTGTCCCGGTCCAGCACCACCGGGCACACATCGCGGCAGCGACAACAGAACCCTGTATCGGTATCGCTATCGACGGTGTCGGGTATGGCGACGATGGTACGATCTGGGGAGGCGAGGTCTTCTGCGGGCAGGTGCCGGACTTACAGCGGGTGGCACACCTCGAACCGGTTGCCATGCCGGGCGGGGACCTTGCCACCCGTTTCCCGGAACGGATGCTCTACGGGATTATGCCGGGCGACGAGGTGCTCTCGCTCCTCGCCTCCCGCGGCTGGCCTGACGTGGACCTTGGCGTCCTGAAAAAACAGGTGGCTTCAGGGTTCAATGTCCCGATAACCACCAGCACCGGCCGGGTGCTGGACGCGGCAAGCGCCCTGCTCGGCATCTGCCGGGAGCGGACGTATGACGGCGAACCTGCCATGAAACTGGAGTCCGCAGCTGCAGGAATGGCGGCAGAACCTTGGGAACTTTCATTTTCCACCCTCAACGGCTGCGAAGTGCTCTCCAGCCGTGCCCTGATAAAAACGGCGTTCACCAGGCTGCAGGAAGCGGGTGAAGATGATCGCCGCAGGGTCCGGACGCTCGCCGCATCCTTCCAGTACAACCTTGCCCGGGGGATTGCAGCCCTTGCCGTACGGGCTGCCGAGCGGGAAGGTGTGAAGACGGTCGCCCTGAGCGGCGGGGTTGCCTACAACCACGCGATCCGCGAGACCATCCGGCAGGAGGTCCTGAGCCGGGGCTACACCTGTACCATCAATACAGATTACCCGCTCGGGGACGGATGCGTATCGTTCGGGCAGTGCGT
>PMKW01000097.1:0-3372 GCA_003157895.1 Methanoregula sp.
CTTGCAGCATCCGTTTCGGAAAAAGGCGGCGTAGCCCTCCTTGCGGGATCCGGGGATTCAGTCCGGGTAGTGCTCGCATCCGGGGACAGCCGGGTGAATGCCGGTGAGATTATCGGGCAGGTCTGCGGTATGCTGGGCGGCAAGGGAGGGGGCAAACCCTCCATGGCGCAGGGCGGCGGGCCGGATGCAGCCCAGCTGGACCTTGCCTTAAAAGTGGGGCGTGAGCGCATCATCGCTGCGCTCAGGGGGTGAGTATGGCAGACAATGTCGTGTTCCTGGAACCCGGCGACGAACGGGCCCAGAAGATAGCGAAGGCGATGGGAAGCCAGACCGCAAGCGACATCCTGCAAATCCTTGGCGAAGAACCACGGAGCCTGACGGATATCACCGAGCGGCTGAACATCCCCATGAACACGGCGAAGTACCACATAGAGAACCTGCTGGATGCCGGCCTCATCGCGGTAGCACAGACAAAGTACAGCATCAAGGGCAGGGAGGTCAAGATCTACACGCTAACCAACCAGCTGCTGGTGGTTGCACCCCGCCAGTCCAATGTCCGCACACTTTTGCTGAAATACGCATCCCTGTTCGGGATCATAGCGGTCTGTTCGGTGATGATCTCGGTCCTTTCCCCGTTGTTCGGGCCGGGAAGTCTGATCCGTGGCAGCGTGAACAGCATGAATTCAGCACCGCAGGCTGCCTTCAGGGAAGATGGCTGTGCCGTTGCCAAAGCGGTTACCGGGACGGTAGCCCAGAATGTCACCACAATGCACGAGGTGGTGATGACAGGCACAAAAAGTGTTGCGGATACTTGGGTGGCGAATGTCACACCGGCACTGGTGTCAACTCCGTCACCGACGCTGATGCTGCCCGCACCTGCCATTCCGCCGGGTTCCCTGGACGGCGGCGCCGGTACCGTATTCCCGTCTCTTGACCCGGCGCTCGCATTCTTCCTTGGAGGCGTGCTCGTGATCTTCATCCTGATCTGTTACGAGGCCTGGCTCTGGAAGAGGCAGGGAAAGTGATTTTATGCTGAGGGAAGCGATTTTATGACTGAAAACCGGAAAAACCCGTGGGCCGCCGCCATTGCATCGTTTTTTATTGCCGGCCTGGGCCACGTATATTATGGCGAACGCTGGGTAAAAGGTGCGGTCTTTTTTATCGGACGGTTTGCGGGAGTTGTTCTGTTTCTCCTGTATGCGACGATATATAACTGGGTAATAAGCCATTCCGCATATTTTGCGAACATGCTGCCCCCGGTCAGATACTTTTTTTTTGTCTATGTACTGTTAGCAATCATTCCCTGGATTTTTGTTGCGTTATATGATGCTTTTATCGTATTTTCAACTGGCCGGAAAATGAATGCCGGGGAGATTCCTTTTAAGAAGAATAACAGTCTGACCTGCTGGATCTATGCCATGGCAATATTTCTTCTGACCATTGTTTTCACATTCTTAAATTACCTTTTCTTTTTTGGGACGACATGAAAAATAAAAAATCCACCAGATTTTTTGTGTCATGCGGATCCATGACGGTTTCTGCAGATACCTGGTTTCATGGATACGGGAAAAACAGGAAACCCCGGGCAGTAAAAGGTTGAAATTATTGTCTTCTTATCGCCCCTGCCCCCAGCAATCCGGCCACTGCAAGGGCACCCAGTGGCAGGAGAGGTGAGAGCGGGGAGATGGTCGTAGGCAGGGGGGTCGCGATGGTGGTTGTCACGGGACGGGGCGTATTGACCGGGACCGTTGTTGCAACCGTAGTCGGTTCGGGAGTCGGGGGTTCTGCCACTTCAAACGTCTTGATGCCGATGAATCCCTTGGAGTCGTTGAAGGAAACTTCATAGGTCCCCGGACTGGTGACGGGTACCCTGTACGTGAAGATGCCGGCATCGTTTTTCACATCCGTTTTCGTGCCGATATACTGCGGCCCGAAGATCCTGCCCTCAGCCCCGCGGACCTCAATCTGGACACCCTCATTACTCAGCTTATCAACCGACCCCTCGATCCTGAGCGCCTCCTCAAGAGTCTGGGTAGCGGGCGAGGTGATGGTGATCTCGCTGGAGCGGTCGATGATATTAACGATCTTTAAGGTCACGGAATCCGAGCGGAGCGACTCTTCCCCTCCGGTGGACTTCAGCTGTGTTTCAACCTTGTAAATGCCCCCCGGGAGACCCTGGGTGTCGAACAGGCGGTACTGGGTGTTCTTGTCCTCCTGGATCGTTACCGACTGCCGGCTGACCTCGGTTGCTGTATACTGGGAGTAGTACAGGACGAGGTCAAAGGTATTACCGGCAGGGAGATCACTGTCTATCGAGCATCTCAGCGGAAGACCTGCCTGGATGGAAGCGGGGCAGTCGAGGTACAGTCCGTATGCAGATGCTGTTCCGACGATGCCCACGAGACAGAACGCAATCAGCAGGATCCGTTTCATGACAAGAGCATCGAATGGCTGAAAATAATAGGTTTTCGATTCCGAACGGTCCATCAGGACCGTGAGGAGGAGAATGCTGAGGGTCTTTTGACCCGAAGCAGGAGAAGAACCTTAAGATTCTTCGACCTGCAACGTATTCATCAGATGGATGAAGGTCGGCTCCGCAGGTCTTTTCATCATCGAGATTTTCAACCTCTCCGATAGTCGGGTGAAGAACATCCGCATAATAAGGGAAACTTTCGTAAAAAGAAGAGAGTGAGTTATACCATGCCGATAAAGTTGGCGAGCAGCCGCAGGCCCGCTGCACCGCTCTTTTCCGGGTGGAACTGGACGCCGAAGACGTTCCTGTTGCCGACCGAGGATGCAAACGGGCAGATGTACTGCGTTGTCGTGAGCGTATACTCCGGCAGGGTGTCTGCATAGTAGGAGTGGACAAAATACATGTATTCATCCGGCTTAAAGCCGGTAAATAGCGGGTTGTCTGCCTGTTCTATCCGCAGGGAGTTCCAGCCCATGTGCGGTACTTTCTGCCCGGACCCTTTCGGGAAACGTTTCACCCTGCCGGGGATGAGCCCGAGCCCCTGGTGGATACCATGCTCCTCGCTCGTCTCCATGAGCATCTGCATGCCAAGACAGATCCCGAGGAGCGGCACGTCACGGGCTGCCTCGACAACGGTACTCTGCAGGGGCCCGAGCTGATCCATGCCCTCGTGGAACGCCCCGACACCCGGCAGCACGAGGCCGTCGGCTGATGCGATCTCCTTAAGATCGTTGGTAATGAAGGCATTTGCACCCGCTTTTTCAAGCCCCCGGATCACGCTCCGGAGGTTCCCGAGACCGTAATCAATAATGGCTGTCTTCTTCATCCTTTCCCCCCTCTACAAGCCGCCATCTTCCTTCCGTCACCCATGCAGGAGGAAGCCCGTGTGCCTGCCGGTA
>PMKW01000097.1:3382-4664 GCA_003157895.1 Methanoregula sp.
GGAGAGCTGGACCCGCACATTTTTATTCCGCCAGACCCGCTCGCTCCGGGCGCGGGAGGCCGATTCATACCGCCGCTGGCCGATGAACGAGAGGCACTCCCCCCACCGTTCCCGGATGAGGTCCCCGACCGGTGTCAGCTTGCAGACCCTGCAGCACCACCGGGCGTTGACCGCCGGAGGCCCCTGCTCCTCAAAAGTCTTCCAGAACGTTGTGTTCCCGTCCGTCCGGATCACTTCGAGGCCGTACCGCCGGGATGCCTCGGCGATGTTCTCATAAGTCTCGGGAAACTCAAGGCCGGTATCGGCAAAGAGCATCGGCACTTTCCCGAGTGCCTTGGTTACCAAGAGCAGGGTGGCAAGGCTGTCCTTCCCGCCGGAGTACGAGACATTGCGGGCAAGATGCGGGTTGCGATCCGCAACCTCCTGCACGAACAGGACCGATGACCCTTCCGCCCGCTCAAGAACGTCCGCATTCGCTTTGACCGCATCGTCCCACGTGGCTCTGCCCGGGACAACCTGCGATGCAATGTTATGCCGTGTCCGTACTAGGGATCCCTTATCCATGGCCCGGGCGGTGGCAGCATCAACCTTCGCCCTCCCGACACCGATGCAGGTACCGTCCGGTGTCAGGATGAAGACCTCGTCGCCGGCCTGCACGCTGTCATCGATTGAGAGCATCCCGGGCCGGAGAACGCTCATGCCCTGATCGCGGATGAACGGAACGGCATCATCGCAAATCACTACGAACCGCTTTTTGGGGGAGAAGATGTTGCAGGCTTCCGGCCGGGGGACCGGCTCCCAACGGCGCTCATCCGGAAAATACCGGATGATCCCGGCAATGCCTCCCCCGACCACAATCTCTTCCATCCGGTCCTTGTCCGGTACCTTGTTCAAGAGGGCAAGGTGCCCTTCCGGAATGAGCGGGGCACCGAAATGGTCTTCGTAGATCCTGTTGATGAGGGCGATATCGGCAGGAAATGCCGGCCGTGCATCCCCGGGGGGTGTCACCGGCACCGGCCGGGTCAGGGCACCACAGAAGCATTTCTCCGCAAGCACCGGGGTGTGGCATGCGTCACACCAGCGCAACAAAATCTTCCCCTGATAGGACGGCCGCATCTGTCGTACCATTCGCGCTGGAGGAATAAAAATGAGAGGCCGGCACGGGACCTCCGGGAGGAAAAGCTTATCGTTCCCCTCATTTTTTTCCTGATCAGACAGCAGGGACATGGATAAATACAATTCTTTCACAAAGGTACCGGTATCCATGATCGATACCTGGCTT
>PMKW01000202.1 GCA_003157895.1 Methanoregula sp.
GGCCGGCATCCAGTCCGGGGAATGTGTGAAAATTGCCGTGGATCTCGGGACGGACGGCGTGCTCCTTGCCTCAAGCGTGGTCAAGGCAAAAGACCCGGGTCTCGTGCTCCGCGACCTGGTCTCAAAACTTTAAGATTCCCTTTTTACCCGTGAATGCCTCCCCGGACAGGTACCCGGTTCGATTATCGCTGCAAACAGTAAGAACTAAAAAAAATCTGCTCCGTAGAAATCATTAAAAATTACGAGACGCACCAGGGGCTTCGCCCCGCATGCTCGAGGCTCCCGGTTGCGATAGTGCCATATTACCTGTACATAAAAAGGGAGCAAATTTATGTACAGGTAATCCCAGGGCATCACATGCGCCCCCGCCTACCGCGGGGTGTTGAAATCTCGTCAGACATGAGATACGAGAAGAACCCAAAGGATTCTTCGAACCAGGGCTGGCGCAAGAGGGCGATCATATCATATAGAATTGGTTGTCTACAGAGCCGAAAAAATTGAAAAAAAGCGATAGGGGAGGTTCCCTGACTACAGGATAAGGGAGATGAGGTCGTGCTTGGTGATCACGCCACGCGCCGTCTTTCCTTCCACCACCAGCACTGCATGGTTCTGCTGGAGGATATTGATCACGGTCTCGACGTCCATGTCTGGGGGGACGGTGGGAAACCCGGACTCCATGAAGTCCCTGACCGTGAACAGGTGGGTCTTGTGCAGGCGCTGCTGTTCGATGGCCTTGACGATCACTGCCTCGGAGATGCAGCCCACCGGAACACCCCGCTCTATCACCGGGAGCTGGGAGATATTGTTCTTCTCGAAGATATCGACTGCCCGCGAGATCGCGTCCTGCGGCTGCACGGAAAGGACCGGTGTGTGCATGATCTGGGCGGCCCGGATCTTTTTTGGCTCCGCACTGTTCAGAACGGCGATGATCTTATTTAAGGTACTGACCCGGGGGTCGACATTGCCTGCCTCGATGCGGGCCACCATGGACTGGCTGATACCTGCCCGTCTTGCAAGTTCCGTCTGCTTCAGTCCCAGCGCTTCCCGGCGCGTGCGGAGTTCCTCAGGTGTAGGGATATGCATCCTGATTACTGATGGTGATAGAAGATTATCAAGGTTATGCAGGATGGGAAAAGGAATACCCGCGCTTCATCCGGCATCGTGAACCGGAAAAGGGAACCGGGCAGAGAAATGAACATGTCCCTCCGGAAAAGATCGGAAAATACCTGCCGCTGTGCAAAATTACATAAACACCGCGCCATATAGCTCTTTCTCAAGAATCCACCGCGCTGAATTGTGGATTTGTGTTAAACATGGACGAACGTCTCAATGATGACGACGACGAAGAGCACCATAGGGTGTTCTCCGGCTCTTTTAGTGTAGTGCACGAAAGACAATCTGTTCACGCAGGGTGCGTGGACCAAAAAAGGGGGCGCGCATTTCTCCCGGGACCTTCCTGCTGGACAGCGTGGCCAGATTTTGCCGGATACTTCCGGAAACCTGCAATGGCAGGGGTATACGGCAGGGTGACGGAACGATGAACAACCGAGGGACCGGGCTGGTGCGGGCATCCGCCGTGGCAGCAGCCGGGAATACTGCATTAATGGCATTTTCGGTCAACCGCACAGAGCAGGAGGGGCAGGAACACCTGCCGGCAGAAGTGCCCGCCAATGCCCACAGAGCCGGCTGTCACCATGAAAACGGCTTGCTCCGGGATTCCCTTCACGTTCTCGAACGGGACGGCGTCTGGCACGTCATCAGCGAAGATTACTCGTACAAAACCGAGCCGTATTATACCATCCTCAGCTACGAGCTGGCGGGAAAAAACGTGAGACCCGCCAGCAGCACGGTACTGGACGCGTATATCGTGCCGATCTGTCTTGAGCGGGCGAGACTTGCCGGCTTACCGGTGGTGGAATGGGGGGTCTCCCAGGGATACGTCCCGCTGCCATCGATCATCTACGGCCTGAACTATTTTGCCACCAGTGCGGATTTCTTCGAGGTCAGGGATGGTAAGGAAGCAAAGGAGGTCATCGCTCACGTGACAAACAAGGGCAAGTACCCGTTCTGTTTCCAGAAGATTCCGGCCAATGCAACGGTCCATTCCTGTATCAGCATCTTTGGCAGGACCACGGACTCCTGCGCTGCTATTGCCGGGCTTGCAGAGAAGATTTACCAGGTCTTTTCCCTCCCGCTCGTGACCATGGTCTTTGTCGGGACAGAAAACGGATACCGCCTCTCCTCGCTGTCCCCGGCGAAGTACTCGCGGATCTCCCGTGATGAGCGGGCACTCCTCACCTCCTATATCTCCCGCTAGGAGTTCCTATGAGCCGGCTTGGCATCTTTGTTGACCGGAAGACCCTTGCCAGTGCCGAACAGCTGACGGCACTGATCCATTGCCGGGACGTAGCGGAAGGGAGGGGACACGACGTTGACTTCATCTTCCCGGTTGACATCAACAAGATCCCGAAGATGGACGCGCTTTTTATCCGGGCCCGCACCGATCCAATGAATGTCACCTACGTAGCCGCACAGATGGCCGCGTTCCATGGTATACCCGTGATCGACGATCCCACCTCCATCCGGATCTGTTCCGACAAGGTCAACATGTATTCACACCTGATGAAAAAGAATGTAGCCATCCCGAAAACGATCTTCCTCTCGAAAAACGATCTCTCGGTCGAACGGGTCGCAAGTCTCTTTGACGAACTTGGTACACCCCTCATAGTCAAGGAACCCTCGACATCCTTCTCGCTCCGGGTAGAGAAAGTGGACGACATTTCCGGGTTCTTCCAGGTGGCGCGGCGTTTTATCAGGCTCTCGGACTGGATCGTGGCCCAGCAGTATATCGAGAGTAAATATGACTGGCGGGTCGGGGTTCTTGGCGGGAACCTGCTCTATGCCTGCAAGTACACGATCCCCTCCGTTACTTTCAAGATCCAGGCATCAGTGAACGGACATATCGTCTACTGCGGGGTTGAGAGCATACCGGAAAATGCTATTCCCCCCCACGTGGTCCGTCTCGGGAAAGAAGCCGCAACCGCGGTCGGCAACGGCCTGTATGGGGTGGACATTAAGAATAATAACGGGGATGCGTATGTTATTGAGGTGAACGACAACCCATCCCTTGAAAGTGGTGAAGATGGCTGTTACCCGGATATTTATGAACAGATTGTTGATCACCTTTTTGCCCTGTGATACCCCATGACACAAGACTGGCTTATCCGCACCGAAACTATCTGTATGCAGTGCGGGGGACACTGCTGTGATGAAGCACCCCCCCCCATCTCCGAACACTGTTACCAGCAGCTGGTTGCTGAAGGGGTGCCGGAAGACTCCTTTGAACAGAAGGGTTACCGTTTTCTTAAGACCCGTGGGGACGGCACCTGCGTTTTCTGGAATGGAGGCAAATGTTCGATCTATAGCATCAAACCGGAGACCTGCCGGGCAGGGCCCTTCACCTTTGACTTGAAAGGTGATGTGATCGAGATCTTCTTAAAATTCGAAACGATCTACCCCATTGTCGGACTGCTGAAGGAAGTGCCAGCGGCTTATGAGCAGCAGTTTACCCTTGCAAAAAAGAGCATCTCCCACCTGGTTGCTAACCTGACTGACGAGGAACTGAGTGCCATCTGCAGGACAGAAGAGCCGGAGACCGAGAAAGTGGCTGAGATACCAAGGGAATACCGGACCCATGACCATCGGCACTGAACACGAGTTCTCCATTAACGACCCGCAGTTTTTCCCGCTACCGGTCTCCGATACGATCCTGAAGACGATCTGCGGGAGTTATGAGAGCGAGATCCTGTTCGGGGACGTGAAACTCGGAAAGGAACTCCAGAAGACTGTTATCGAGATGGTCCCCCGCAACCATGCCGAGAGCATCGCG
>PMKW01000119.1 GCA_003157895.1 Methanoregula sp.
CGGTTATCATCGGTATTGCACTTGCCGAACGTGACCCTGCCCGCAAATTCTTTTGAAAGCTCGTCCATGACCGGGGCAATCCGCTGGCAGGGGCCGCACCATTCAGCCCAGAAATCGATAACCGCGAACGGGTGGGTACTGATAAATTCCTGAAAATGCATCTCGTCAACATTCGATACATTACCGGATTTCTCGGTGTGCTTCATTTTTTCCGTCAGCTCCTGTATACGCTTCTCCCGTATCCGGGCAAGCTCATCATCCATGCTGATGATTATTCCGGCCCATCGAATTTAATCGTAACGGATACGAGAGGGTCTCCGGGGGAAGAGGAGTGAGTAAAGTATATCAGCGCCCCCTGACTATATTATAGTCCTGATCAAAGGAAGCGAGGTAGGGTAGTCAGGATATCCCGTCGGGCTCATAACCCGAAGATCGATGGTTCAAATCCATCCCTCGCTACTGGGCTGTTTTAGAACTATTTTTATAGACGCGTTTTCTATCGGGGTTATGGACAAAACTACCGTCGTGTGCCAAACAAAATTATTGTAAATATACATCCCATAACTGCAATCCCACTGCTTGACGATTTCGTTGGAGCAGGGACCTGTGTTGCCGGAGTGCAGCTACTATTCAGTACTGCAAGGTTCTCAGCTGCACCGGTGAACCCCGGGTACGGCAGGTCGTAACCGGGATCGAGGGAGAGGGACTTTTCCAGCGCTGCCCGTGCACCGGTGCAGTCTCCGCCGGCAGCGAGGAGCCGGCCTTCCACATGCCAGGAATGGGCACTCTGCGGATCAAGAGTGAGAGCAGAGTCAGTGGCAGCAAGGGCTTCAGCGTTTCTTCCCATGCCCTGCAGCGCCAGCGCCTTCACGTCCCAGGTTATCGGGTAGCTCGCATTGAGCGCGATACCGGCTTCCGCGTCGCTTAAGGCTGCCGAATAATTCCCGAGTGCGAGATACCCGTATCCCCGGTTGGCGTACCTAACCGGTCTTGGATCCCGCCGGATACCTTCCGATACCGCATCCACCGATTTCTGGTACTGCCCCATTTTCCGGTAGGTATATCCCTGAAGGCAGAAGAGTTCTGCATTGTCCGGGTACCAGGCAAGGCCACTCGTCGTAAGAAAGAGGGACTGGGTCCAGTTCCCTTCGGCTATCGCCGCCTGGGCATCGCTGATGGAGACGGAAACATTATACGGGGGAAATTCCGTGGNNCCAGAAAGATGCAGATTCCCTCTTGATTCAGCCGGCATTCCTTCATTTTTTCCGGGAAACCGGAGGGTACTCTGAGGCTATCTTCTCCTCGCTACTGTGACAATGAATGTCCGGTTCTTGTACACAATATCCACGTCCGAAAACCCGGCTTCCTTCAGCCACGTCAGCTGCACCGATAACTTCTCGTTCCGGTCAAGTGTGTCCCGCCGCTTCAGGATCTCCGCATGCTGCGCTTCCGTCAACGGCCCGCTCCGGAGAAAATCGTTCCAGTAGTCAAGGTACCGCTGGCGGAAATACGGGGTCTCACCATCTGCCTGATCGGCATTGACAAACATCCCGCCGGGTTTCAGTGCCAGACAAATCCGTTCAAAGAGCCGGCGCTTGTCTTCCGGTGAGAGGTGGTGGATGGAGAGCGCCGAGCACACCAGATCGTACGGTCCGCCGAGCTCCGACCGGCTGTAATCGCAGATAACGTACTCCGTATCCGGCCGCGTGGCGAACCGCTTCTTTGCCTCATCCAGCATGTTCTCGGAGATATCCATTAATGTCAGGTGGGCATCGGGAAATTTCTCCAGCAGGAAGGCACTTAAAAGACCGGTACCGGCCCCGACATCGAGTATCGCGGGTTTCGGTGCTGCGGTTTCCATGACCCAGACCGCTGTACCGTAATATTGCCGCATCTCCGGGATGATGTAATCCCGCTGGGCATCGTAATCCTGTGCGAATCTGTTGAACGCCTGCCTGATATGCTCCATATAAAACCTTCCCGTTGAGTCCCGGATGGGAATTATCCATACGAGTTCTGCTCGGGAACGAAAAAAATGATTGGGGGAAACTGCCCTGATCGGGAATGCCGGAATGAGAGGGTATCGTAATTACGCTTCAAACGACCCGAGCTTGGCCTGGTACGTCCCATCCACGAAATCCACATGGCAGGGCTTGGCATGCTCGCCATCAATCGGGAGAGGGTAGCACCCCGTGAGACACCCGGTGCAGAGGTTCTCCCGGTCAAACCCGATCGCTTCGATCAGCGCCTCGATCGAAATGTGGTGGAGGGATGTGGCGGTGATGCTGCGCCGGACCTCCTCTTCTACCCGGTTGCTCGCGATCAGCTCTTCCCGCGTGGGCATATCCACACCGAGATAACAGGGGGCCTTGATCGCGGGAGAGCCGATCCGCATATGGACTTCCCGTGCGCCGGCGTCCCGCATCATTTCGATGATCCTTTTCGAGGTCGTGCCCCGGACAATGCTGTCGTCAACGAGCACCACGGACTTGTCTTTCAGGTGGGCCTTAATCGGGTTGAGCTTGATCCGGACCGCCCTCTCCCGCTCTTTCTGGGTCGGCATGATGAACGTCCGCCCCATGTACCGGTTTTTCATCAGGGATTCGACGAATGGGATCTTCGACCCTTCCGCATACCCGATCGCATATGCCGTCCCGGAGTCCGGCACCGCACCGACAGAATCCGCCTTCACCGGATCTTCCTCAAAGAGTTTCTTGCCGATCTGGCGGCGGACATCATAGACGAGCACACCGTCGATGACTGCATCCGCCCGGGCAAAATAGATATACTCGAAAATGCAGTGCGCACACTTGCCGGCCACCGCGATCTGCATGCACCTGACCCCTTCAGAATCGATCCGGACCAGTTCCCCGGGCTTCACGTCACGGAGGAACTTTGCACTCAGTGCATCGACCGCAACACTTTCGGAGGCAACCATGTACCCGTGCTCGGTCTTCCCGATGCAGAACGGCTTGATGCCCAGCGGGTCACGGAAACCATAGAGAACCCCATCGATCAGGATCACGACCGAATAGGACCCCACGAGCTTGTGCATGCAGATACTGACCGCATCCTCGACCGAGCCCGAGTTGCTGATCGCATCGATAAGGATCTTAGCAATGATCTCGGTATCGGTCGTGGTCGTGAAGATCTGGCCTGCCTGCTCGTACTCGGCCCGGAGCTCGCCGGTATTGACAAGGTTGCCATTGTGGGCTATGGAGATGAAACGCTCCTGGAACTGGAAATTCAGGGGCTGGATGTTCTCAGGAAGGTTTGCGCCGGTAGTCGGATAACGGACATGGCCGATACCGGCCGTGCCTTTCAGGTCGGATAAAACAGGAGGGGAGAAAACATCGGCAACCAATCCGTTCCCCTTGAATTTATGGAGATTGCTGCCGTCAAACGTGGAAATTCCCGCGCTCTCCTGGCCACGGTGCTGGAGAGCGTACAGGGCATAATAGAGTTGTATTGATACACCGCCAGCATCCACGATGCCAACGATTCCACACATGGTGCAACTCTAATGCGTTACTGTTTTTGATCGCTTGGTGTTCCACTTGTTGCTGATCAACCGTGTGCTCCTGCCAAAACCACAGGCAGAGCAGACTTTCTTCTGGGCATGGAACGAGATCTTCCCGCAGCGCCGGCAGGCGATGTGGGTGAACTTGTTCATCTTTCCCATCGATGGAGTGCCTTTTGACATGTTGTTTCACCTTATTGTTCGAGTGATGGAGAGATATAAATCACATTATCCCCGCGGACGATGAGCGTACCGACCTTCTGGACCTGTCCGTTCTCGGTCTCCTCGGCCTTATCAAGGACGAGGTTCATATGTACATCATAACCCTGGAGAACGCCCCGGATCTCTCTCCCGCCTTTGAGGGAAACAATCACGGGCTGACGGTTCAGCACCAGATCCAAAATATCCAACGGTCGTTTGGTCATACAAATACCCTGTTACCATCGCTCTGGAGTAATATATGTGGGTGAGCGGATCACTTAAACATACCGTAGATCCGCATCCCTCAATAAGGTTTCCTGTCCTCTAAAAACTGCGGTCCGGATCCATATTTATTCCCGACCGGAACAACCCGGGCTTTGTGCCGGGAAGGGAAATGGTTTTCTTAAAGCGCGGTAAGAATGTTTCAGAGAACAATGAAAAAGATAGTTGCAAAAAAACGTCATTCTATCCGGAAAAGCCAGGGACAGGAGCTGCTCTTGCGGCTGGCAGAACAGATCGGCCCTTCAGAAAAGCTGTTCCACGCGGATATGATCGAGGTGCTCGAGACCAATGCAGATGTTTCCCTCTTCCTGGTCAACAAGAAGCCGCTCCTGATGGATGCCGGCGCCTGGGTTTTCCCGACCCTGAGGGGTGCCGTACAGATACCGTTCCCGGAGCGCAGGGTTGCCGTAGATGCCGGGGCAATCCCGTACGTGGTCAATGGTGCGGATATCATGCGGCCCGGTATCGTTTCCGTGACAGACGACGTGAAAGCGAATGCCCCGGTCCAGATCGTGGACGAGCGGCACGGCAAACCGCTCGCTATCGGTATTGCCCTCTTCGATGCGCCCGGGATACGTGCCAGTACGACCGGAAAAATGGTCAAAAAGTTCCATCACGTCGGTGATGAGATCTGGAACCTGGAGATCTAAAGCGATCCGGCATTTCTGCCCGGTGCGGAAAAACAGCAATTTTACTCTTTTTTTTTGCATAAAACCCTTTCCGGGGGCCTCAAAATAGATACTATTAAATAATTTTCGTCATACAGTTTTTTTATGGTTAAGATCATAGATACCCTTCTTGGCAAGAGTTCGGCAAACTCGGACGACGAATATATGGAACTGGATCTCGCGTCGTACGAGGATCATGGCGGTGCCGGCCCGGCACTGCTCGTAAAAATTGCAACGATCTCCGACCTCAAGGACACGCCCCGTGTCAAGGACGAGGTCTACTCCGGCAACATCGTGATCGTTGATATTTCCCGCCTGAAGATGGACAAGATCTCGTACGAGCGGGTCTTAAAGGACTTAAAAGAAGTGGCAAAGGATGTCAATGGCGACATCATCGGCCTTGGCGACCAGCGCTACGTTGTCTTAACGCCGATGTCGGTCAAGATCTCCCGCGACAAGATCGGTGCATAATTTCGTGGAAACAAAGGTCCCGGGCCCGTGTCCCTGTTGCAATACTGAAATCGAATACCTGTATAAGACAGAAAATATTCCCTATTTTTCCGATATCCTCATCATATCGGCGATCTGTCCGGAATGCGGGTATAAATTCGTTGATACCCAGCTCTTAAAGCATGACCCGCCGGCACGATATACGCTTCCCGTCAATTCAGTGGACGACCTTTCTGTCCGGGTTGTCCGGAGCATGAGTGCCAGCATCGAGATCCCCGAACTCGGGGTCCGGATCGATCCCGGGCCGGTCAGCCAGGGATTCGTTTCGAACGTGGAGGGCGTGCTCGACCGGATCGAGCAGGTCGTGAATGGCGCCTTCAACTGGGGGAACGAGGCAGAGAAGGAGAATGCTGCGGCGTTGCTTGCGAATATTGTGAAAGTGAAGGCAGGGACATTTCCTATAACACTGATCCTCGAGGACCCGGACGGGAACAGCGGGATTATTGATGATAAGACAGTGAAGGAAGCATATACGCCGGAAGAGTGAAGTTTTTTTATAATTTCTACTGTGTAGAAATCCTCTTTTCAAGTGATGATCGTACCCCTTGCGCCAACCCTGCCCCGTGGGGGTGGGGGCGCATTGCGATATCTCGGTATTACCTAAACTAGTTCTCGACGATTGCGTACAGGTAATGCGGCGTCATCGCAATGCGGGGGATGCCCACGCGGCGGGGGCAGAGCCCCCAAGAGCGTCAAATTCAATCTTAATCGAGCTTCAATTTCGTAACGAGATTCGATCCCTGATTGATCCGGATCGGGTTTTCAACCGCAGTCATGATCGCGATTACAAAATGAAAATCGCTAACCGATTTCAAAACTAAAATCGGGATCCGATTTTGATCTCAAAATCGCGGATCGATTTTCGTACGAGAATCGGATCCCGATCTTACGCTCCGTCTGTATTGTTGCTGCTCAGACCGGTTTTCAATCGCAGACCGGTTTCAAAATGGAAATCGCGGATCGATTTTGATCCAAAAATCACGGATCGATCTTAAAATAAAAACCGGATCATGATCGATCCGGATCAGATTTTCAATCGCGATCGTGATCGCGATGAAAATTTTTAAATCAAGGTTTGATGAAAATTTTTTAATCAAAGTCTGCTTGAAAAATTTCAATCAGGGTCTGGTTGCAAAAAGTTAAACACCTGTGCACTGGTGTACTGGAACCCTTCACGACGGGAGATTGCACGGATTCACCAATTTTCAATCAAAGTCTGCTTAAAAAATTTTAATCAGGGTCTGCTGAAAATTTTTCAATCAAGGTCCGGTTAAAAATTCCAAATCAAGGTTTGATTGATCCGGATCAGATTTTCAATCACGATCATGATCGCGATAATATTTTTGAAAGCAAGGTCCGGTTTTAAAAAAAAAAGATCGGGAAAACCCGGTTACGTTATCTCCATCTTCCCAAGCCACGCCCCGGGCTCCTTCACGACGTTCCCTACCACCTGTGCACCCTTCACCGTCTTCAGTACGATGGGCACGCTCGCCTTCGGGACAACATACGCGTACCCCATGCCCATGTTGAAGGTGCGGTACATTTCCCCAGGAGCAATATCTCCGGTCTTCTGGAGCCAGGTGAAAATCTCCGGGGGCATGATGGGAGTATCGAAAAGGAAACCGTACCTGCTCAGCCGGTTAAAATTCAAAAGACCGCCGCCGGTTATATGGCACATGCCGTGAACCGTACAGCTGGCTGCCACCTTCAGGCTCTCATGGTAGATCCGTGTCGGGGTTAAAAGCTCCTGCCCGAAGGACTTCTTCCCCTTGAACTTCTTGTCGTACCCCGCGTACTTTTCTACCACGGACCGGGCAAGCGAGAGTCCGTTGCTGTGGACACCGGTAGATGTAACGCCGATGATCACATCGCCCGGTTTGATTTTTTCACCGGTAATAATCTTGTCCTTCTTCTGCATCCCGAGACAGGTGCCTGCCAGGTCGAGCCCGTTGACGAGCCCCCGGAGCGAGGCGGTCTCGCCGCCCACGATATCGATATTCGCCTGTTTTGCCCCCTCGTTCAGCCCGATCCCGATCTGGGCCATCTTGTCGATGGATAACTTATCGGTGGCGATATAGTCGACAAACGCAACCGGCTCCATGTTCATCACGTAAAGATCGTTCACGTTCATCGCGATACAGTCGATACCCACGGTGCTCCAGTCCTCCATCTGGTCGGCTACCAGCATCTTCGTCCCGACACCGTCGGTCGTGAGGGCCAGTGCGGTTTTTCCAAAATCGAGCAGCCCTGCAAAGTGCCCGACAGCTCCTATCATTTTGCCCTTGCCGTTCCGCCGGTAGGTCAGGTTTTTTATCAGCGATTTTATTGCGGTTGCCTCAAGGTCGATGTCAACGCCAGCAGCGGCATAGGCACTTTTGGCACCCTTACTCATCACTTTCCTCCGAGAGATGGAACTCGTCATGGAGCACCCGCACGGCGCGGGGACCATCGCTCTGGCTCACCACAAAACTGATATTGGCTTCCGAGGAACCCTGCGAGATCATCATCACATTGACATCGGCAGCGCCGAGAGCGGAGAAGATCCTGCCGCAGGTACCCGGGGCACCGGCCATACCGGCACCGACAACGGCGACCGCACAGACATCGTGGTTGTGGGAAACCTCGCGGACAAAACCCTGTTTCACCAGGTCACCAAGTGCAATGATTGCAGCCTGCAGGTGGTTCTCATCCACGATCAGGGAGATGTTTGCTTCCGAGGAACCCTGCGAGATCATCATCACGTTGACCTCGCGATCGGCAAGGATGGTGAAGATGGCTTTGGCCACGCCAAGTCGCCCGATCATCTGGGCACCGTTGATATTGATCGCGGCCACCTTCTCGATATACGTCAGGGCCTTTACCACGCGGTTGTCCCGCTGGCCGTTCCGTACGATAACGGTTCCCGGGTGCGAGGGATTGAAGGTATTTTTTACCCGCACGAGAATATTTTTGCGCATCGCCGGTTCAATGGACCGCGGGTGCATCACTTTGGCACCGAAATAGGAGAGTTCCATGACTTCGAGATAGGAGAGCGAGGGCATCACCCGTGCATCGTTGATCACCCGGGGGTCACAGGTCATGATGCCATCGACATCGGTCCAGATCCAGATCTCGTCCGCATCGATACCGGCGCCGAGAATGGACGCGGAGTAGTCCGATCCGCTCCTTCCCAGAGTCGTGAGGATCCCGTCACGGGTACATCCCATGAATCCCATGATCACCGGGATCTCTTTTTTTAAGAGCGGGACGATCCGCCGCTGGATGCGTTCATCGCTCTCGGGGAGGGACGTGGATTCCCCGTGCTGGGGCGTGGTAAGGATGCCGGCTTCGCATCCGTCTATAACGGTCGAGGCAATACCCCGCTGACGGAGGGCGGCCCCGACAATCGGTGCGAGCAGGCGCTCGCCAAACGAGATGACATAGTCCTTCGAGCGTGGAGTGAGTTCCCGCAGGCTGAAGATCGCAAACAGGATATTCTCAAGGTTGACGAGCCGGTCTTCAATCTCCGCTCCGATCTCGGCGACGTAATCGGGAGCTGCTCCTTCGAGCGTGGTCATATGACGCTTGCTGATCGCCTGGATCATCGGCCTGATTGCCGAGGGATCCTTTGCAGTCGGGAGTGCAGATGCGACCTCAATGAGCTGGTCGGTCACGCCCCGCTGGGCCGATACGACGACTGCGACCTCGTCCCCGGCCTTGTGGTGCTGTTCCAGAATATCAACAACGCGTGCGATACAGTGTGCATCGGCGACTGACGTCCCGCCAAATTTCATCAGAAGTCTCATTTCCGTCTCACTCTGCAAGCTGCTAATTGCTATTTATTTATGTAACTATACAACCCAAAGAGTAATAAGATGCTTGCAGATGAGGTCGTGGATTGCCATGTGCTGGTGATCGGGAGCGGGGGCGCAGGAGTACGGGCTGCCATCGAAGCTTCGCAGTATGGCGATGTGGTGCTCATCTCCAAGACCCTCGTGGGAAAGGGTGGCTGTACCACGATGGCGGAAGGCGGGTTCAACGCGGTGATGCGGGACGAGGACTCGTGCGGGATCCATTTCGAGGACACCATGAAAGGCGGGGCGTTCCTCAATGACCCGGAACTCGTGGATATTCTCGTGAAGGAGGCCCCGCTGCGGATGGGCGACCTCGTGAAATGGGGAGCAGTGTTCGATTTCACGGACTCCGATGAGGTTGCCCAGCGGCCGTTCGGGGGCCAGCGGTTTCCCCGGACCTGTTATGCCGGCGACCGGACCGGCCACGAGATGATGACCACGCTCGTTGAACGGCTTGACGGGACGGGTGTTGAGACCCTGCAGGAGTTCACGATCATCGACCTGCTGAAAGACGGCGACCGGGTGATCGGGGCGATGGCCCTTTCCGAAAAAGGAGAACTCGTGATCCTCAGGGCTGACAGTATTATCCTCGCCACAGGTGGCGGGACGAAGGTATACGATGTCTCTACCAATTCATCGAGCGGGACCGGTGACGGGTACGCTCTCGGGTACCGGGCCGGGGCTGAACTGATCGATATGGAGATGATCCAGTTTCACCCGACCGGTGCAGTATTCCCGTACGATGCCCGGGGCCGGCTTGTAACCGAGGCCGTACGCGGTGAGGGCGGGGTGCTTAAAAACAGCAAAGGCGAGCGGTTCATGAAAAACTACGATCCCCAGCGGATGGAACTTTCAACCCGGGACGTTGTGGCCCGGGCGATCGCAACCGAGATCATGCAGGGCCGGGGAAGCCCGAACGGGGGGGTCTGGCTCGATGTTACCCACCTCCCCCGGGAGCAGATCGAGACCCGGCTGCCGGTGATGCTCGAGCAGTTCCTCAAGTTCGGCGTGGATATCCGCATCACTCCGATGGAAGTCGCCCCCACCGCCCACCACATT
The DNA here is from genome assembly GCA_003157895.1 of Methanoregula sp. GTDB lineage: Archaea > Halobacteriota > Methanomicrobia > Methanomicrobiales > Methanospirillaceae > Methanoregula. The sequence goes on from PMKW01000119.1 coordinate 10,074, forward strand.
ATGGGCGGCCTCAGGATCACGCCGGAGTGCCGGACCACCCTCCCCGGGCTCTTTGCCTGCGGCGAGGTGGCCGGCGGGGTGCACGGGGCAAACCGCCTCGGCGGGAATTCCCTTGCCGAGACGCAGGTCTTTGGCCGGCGGGCCGGTGCTGCAGCAGGCAAAGCGGAGAAACGTCAGAAAAAGGTTGATGAAACGCAGGTAAAACGCCAGCGGGACCGGCTTGACCGGTTCATGAATGGCACGAAGAGCCCGTCCCGGATCCGGATGACGCTCCAGCAGGCAATGTGGGACGGGGCAAATATCTTCCGGAACGCAACCGATCTGAAAAAAACTCTCACGGCAGCGGGTGTCCTTGCCGACAGGCCCCTGAAAGCCGAAACGGCCCGCAACCTCGCGGAGTGCTGCACGGTCGAGAACATGTGCCTGACCGCATCGCTCATCTGCCGGTGTGCTCTCATCCGCGAGGAGTCGCGGGGAGCCCACGTGCGTACGGACATCAAACAATCACACGATGCGGAGCACTCCCCGTTCGGGCACACGTTCATCTCCAAGAAAGGGCAGGGCATCGAGAAGCGGGAGGTGCCGGGATGAAAGACCTGACCGTATCGATCCGGCGCTTCGACCCGGACAAGGACAGGGCGCCATATTTCCAGACCTTCACGGTAAAGGTGAATGACGGCGCCCGGGTCCTCCACGTGCTCCACGCCATCCATGATACCATCGACCCCACGCTCTCGTACCGCTACTCCTGCGCCTCGGGCCAGTGCGGATCCTGTGCGGTACGGGTGAACGGGGAGCCGGTGCTGGCCTGCATGCATGAGGCAACGGACTGGAGCACCATCGGGCCGCTCAACCTCCCGGTGAAAAAAGATCTCGTATCCGACCTCCTGCCAAGACTCGAACAGATCGCATCGTTCCTCCCGAAGAAAGATATCATCCCGCCGAAAAAATCGGACATTGACAAGATCAAGCCCCTGCGGGACTGCATCGAATGCCTCTGCTGCCTCTCGGTCTGTCCTGCCGTAGACGTGACAAAGTTCCTCGGGCCCACTGCGATGCGGCAGGAGATGCGGCTCGCTCTTGACCCGCGCGACAGCGGCGACCGGATTTCCGATGCGGTCAGGGACGGCCTCTTTACCTGTACTACCTGCCAAGCGTGCTGGAAGGTCTGCCCCAAGGAGATCCAGATCCCCGAAAAAGCGATCGAGAAGCTCCGGGCCCGGGCCAACAAGCAGGGCTTCACCCTCCCGCGGCACCTCGATCTCGCGGCTCTCATTAAGGAAACGGGACGGAGTGTCCCCCGGACCGCGGAATCCTTCCTTGAGAAGATGAGCGGCGTCCTCGAACCGTACGGCCCGGTGAAGGCAACAGTCGGGTTCTTTGTCGGCTGTATGTACAATCTCCGGCAACAGCAGTCCGCACTCGATGCAATGGAGGTGCTCCGCAGGAACGGCATCCGGGTCATCATCCCCAAGGAGCAGGTCTGCTGCGGCTCCCCCCTGATACGGACCGGGCAGCCCGATTACCTGGAAACGCTCCAGAGGCGCAACATAGAATCCTTCACCTCGCGGGGCATTGACACCGTACTCACCATGTGCGCCGGCTGCGGTACCACGCTCAAGAACGATTACCCGGTAAAGCCGTTCAAAGTCATCGACATCAACGAGCTCCTCACGCAGATCGGCATCGAACCGCCC
>PMKW01000090.1 GCA_003157895.1 Methanoregula sp.
GCGAAACTGAGGGGAATATTTCTGGGCATATTCTTTCTTAAGGCTTATTGAGATAACAACAGATATAGATATTTGGTATTTTTTTTAGCCACAGGTCATTAAAGATGATGGATTCGGTTGCTGTCTGACCCTGCACCGGGTTTTTTTTGCAAAAATGGCCGGGTCCTTAAAGGCCTCGGATGAAAAAACAGGAATTCCCCCGATTACGGCACAATCTTCGAAATGGGGATCTCGAGGATATCTTCCGCACCGCACGCTTTGAGCTGCGGGATCAGCTGGTTCACCGCATTTTTCGGCACTACCGTCTGGATACTGTAATACTCGATCCCGTGGAGACGGCTGACGGTTGGCTTTTTCATGGCCGGCAGCGCGGCAACGATGCGCTCCATCGATGCCGTCGGGACATTCATGGTCAGGAGCACCTTGTGGCGGGCTTCGATAACCCCGAACAGCAGGGTTTTGATCTCCTCGATCTCGCGCCGTTTCTCCGGGTCAGCCCAGCTCGTTTTGTTGGCGATGATGGCGGTATGGGACTCCATGATCTGGCCGATGATCTTGAGCCCGTTCTTACGCAGGGTAGTCCCTGTTTCCGTGAGGTCCACGACCACGTCCATCAGGTCAGGCACTTTTGCCTCGGATGCGCCATACGAGTGAAAGAGCTGGACCGGGATCTTCAGGTCCTCGAAAAACTTCCGGGTGAGCTCGGGATATTCCGTAGTGACCCTGCTGTTCGGCCGGATCTGGCTCGCGTTCTCGATTGGCTCGTCGCGGTGGACGGCAATAACGATTTTCACGTTTCCCTCGCCGGTCTTGCTGTAGGAGAGGTTTGCCACTTCCACGACATCGGAACCGGTCTCGCGGATCCAATCGAGGCCCGAGATACCGAGATCGAAATAGCCCTTCTCCACATACGTCGGGATCTCCTGCGGGCGGAGGATCTTGATTTTGCCGATGCGGTTGTCGGCGATCGTGGGATTATAGTCGCGATCCGTGCGCCTGACCTCGAGGTCAGCCTCTTTGAAGAGCTGGAGTGTCTGGGCCTCAAGACTGCCCTTCGGGAGTGCGATGGTGATCATACCGTACACCATCACCTTAAAAACCGATAAAGGCAAAGGGTAGCAAAAAGTGCCGGTCAGTCAAAAGTGTGGACAACGAGCCCGCTTAACAGCTTGGGCTCAAACCACGTGGATTTCGGGGGCATGACACCGCCCGCATCCGCAATGGAGATGACCGTTCCGACCTTCACCGGCTGCATGGCAAAAGCGAGCTGGTATTTACCGAGGTCGACCAGTTTCTCCAGGTCGGCAACCGGGCGGGCGCCTCCGAGGTACTGGAGCCGGGCGTCCCCGCGGGGATCGATGATCCCGAGCAGTCCTTCGAGCACGTAGGTCTGGAGAACGGCCACATCCAGCGCATCGAGCGGTGCGGCATTCTTATCGAGCAGGCGGGTGCACTCGTACCACCGGCCGGCGAGATACATATGCACGACATGGTAACGCTCAGGTTTTTTGATCTTCGGCGGGATATTGTATTCAGATCCCCTGACATTCCCGTACGGTGTTACCTCGAAATATTTTGCAAGTGCGTCAAGAAACGTGAGCGGGGTATAGGTCCCAAGATCAGATAACAGCCGGCTGTACCCGTGGATCCTGACCCGGTCCTGTGCAAACATCACACCCATGAAGCGCGATACTTCCCCGTCTGCAGGCAGCCCCGCTGCGATCCGGCGGTCTGCCACGTTTACGGAAGCCTTTGCCCGGTGGTGCCCGTCAGCAATGTAGAGCGAGGAAACCGTTAGAAACTGCTGTTCGATGCGGGAGAGAACCGCGGGATCCGCGATCCGGAATATCTGGTGAATACCCCCCTGTTCACCCCGCACTTCGGCATCAGGGACCGTTGCCGGTGTGATCAGACCATTCAGGAACGAAAAAATGCTGCCCGTATCCCGGTAGAGAAGGACGACAGGACCGTTGTGGGTCCTGGTTGCTTCGATGTGAAGGGTGCGGTCCTCTTCCTTGTCATAGCGTGTCTGCTCGTGCCGGCGGATCGTGGCGTTCCGGTAGTCCTCCACGTCAAGGCAGCAGCAGAGTCCGAGGAACGAATCCCCGTTCTGCCGTACCCGGTAGAGATACATCCCGGGGGTTGCATCTTTCTGCATCAGCCCCTGCGAAATGAGGGCGGCAAAGTTCTCGCCTGCCCGCCGGTATACCCGGGGATCGTGAGGAGGAACGTCAGGCATTTCTGCATCCGGCCGGCTGACCCGAAGGAAACTCTTTGGGTTTTTTGCGATAAGTGCCCGTGCTTCATCGGCGGTCACGACATCGTAGGGGACTGCCGCGATCTCCCGGGCGATCGTGCGATCAGGCCGCACTCCTGCAAAACGATAGATCTTCACCAGAACCAGACACCACCTGTTATGAACGTCCCCGAACCTGTTCTGGAGTGTTGGGCGTGATCCCATATATTTCCCGTCACTCCCCTCACCGGGACCATGCCAAAACCTATGTTTTTGCAGCGCTCAGGAATACTACTGCTGAACGATGCAGGTGTCTTTATGATCCGTCCCCACGATCTGGTAACTTATTCCATGCCGCAGATCCGGCGCGCTTCTCCCGTGGATATCCCGGCGATTGTCGCGATCGAGAATGAGTCGTTTGCCGATCCGTGGGACCAGGCCGTCTTTTTAGAAGCCCTGACCTATTATCCCACTACCTATTTTGTTGCGGTCTGCGACGGGGCCGTGGCAGGGTTTATTGTGGGCGGCCTTGAGGATACCGGGGAAAATATCTACGGGCACCTCTGCAATATCGGCGTCAGCCCGCGGTACCGGCGCCGGGGTATCGGGAAGCTCCTTGTCCGCAGGACCGAGCACCAGTTCGCTATGGAGCTCGCCACCGGTGTCCAGCTGGAAGTCCGGGTCTCCAACACCGGGGCGCAGCTGTTCTACCAGGGCATTGGATACCGCCCGGTGTTTGGCATCGACCAGTATTACGCCAATGGCGAGGACGCCTTCGTCATGATGAAGTGGTTCCGGTTTTAGATCTCTTTTCTTGTATTGATCCCGCAAATCACATGACGGAACCCCTCTTTTCCCGAAAGAGAAAAAAGCAGAAGGAATAGATGCCGCTGTGTAATCCTTCCTGAAAAAAGAGTTACAGATCTGCCGGGTATCCGGCGGTCACAGCATAGACCACGTGATTGTTGCCGTTCAGGCTCAGCTGCACATCGACCGCAGTTGCATTGAAGTCCGTGAACGGTACGCCTGCCATCCCCCTCGAGGTCTCCATTAAAAGGATGTTCTGGACAACATGGCCCGCTTCAAGAGAGATATACCGGGGTACGTCATCAGTGGATGACATCCGCTCTTTGAATGCGTTGAAGTTCCCGCTCACGATGATGGTGACCGGAGCTGACATGACCTGCCGCCGGCCGAGCGCCGAGAGGATCTGGTCCCTCCCTGTAGTATTGAGATACTGGCTGAGGGCATGCGTCTTGGGTATATAGATATACACCCCGGGGTTCAGTTCTGAAACATTGCTGACAGCCACATACAGGGTGAGGGGGTAGGAATGCATTGTTGTCGGGGCGGTCCGCTTCCCGGATACAGGGTCCGTTATTCCTTGGGCGCTCCAGAGAATCAGGGAAAGGTTCGAAAGGGAGATTGAATCGTTCATATATGCCCGCGTGGACCCCCGGTGCTCCAGCGCATAATCAAGGGAGCTGTTCGTCTGGTGGTCTGGTGCAGGAAGGGTTACCACGGGCCCGTTTGTCAGTACCGTCACAGGCGGATGTACCGGTTGTCGTACCGGCAGTCCCTGCATTACCCGCTCAGAGGGGGGTGTTACTCTCTCTGTGCTTTTGCCGCCGGTAAAAAGCGGTGCGGCGAAGAGGATTGCTGCAATGAGTACAATAAGAATAATCCCGGCTATCGCGGTCTCTCTGCAAAATATATCCCTGAATCCATTGTCCATGCTCATCAGATCCTTTTATCCCTGGTCCGGCAGAGGACCGGTTTTGTGTTTCCTGTTGGACAGAAAAGGGTTTAGGTATTACGTTTTTATCCGGGCTGGGGGAAGGATTCCAACGGTGCAGGATTTTTTTAATGATTATCCCCGGCCCAGCTGCTGGTGGGCACGGGCAAGGTGCTGGGCGGCGAGGGCGCCAAGGAGGGAGAGTTCCCCTGCAAGGACTGCAGCGCCGATGATCTCCGCAAATTTCTTTGCATTTGCTCCGGGAGGAGTCCCGCTCCCTGCCACGCCGAGGAGTTTCAGACATTCCTGCTGGGTTTCGACGCTGGTTCCCCCACCAACGGTCCCGATCGGAAGCGATGGGAGAGTGACGGCGACATAGACGCCGGTTTCGGTGAGGTCTATCGTGGTGATGCAGGTGCTTCCGTCAATGGAATGGGCTGCGTCCTGCCCGCAGGCAATGAACATCGCGGCAACCACATTGGCGGCATGGGCATTGAACCCCATTGCACCGGCGCGTGCCGACCCCACGAGATTTTTGCGATAATTTACTTCATGGAGGGACTTTGCATCGGTCTTCAAGACCTTTGCGATAATATCGTGGGAGAGGGCGACTCCCGCGACAACGCTCCGGCCCCGACCCATGATCCCGTTGATGGCGGCGGGTTTCTTGTCGGTGTCCATGTTGCCGGAGAGAGCGATGAGCCGGGCGCCGGTCCCCTGTGCAATCAGGTCGGCAACTTTTGCGCTTGCGATGGTGACCATGTTCATACCCATCGCGTCCTTGGTGTCGAACTCCAGCCGGACAAAGACGCTGGTTCCCGCAACGAAGGTCACGATATCGGAAAGTTTCCCGTGCGAGGTAGTGCTCTCTGCCGTGGCTTTCAGTACGTCGCGGTGTACCGTCACCCAATCGCAGACCTGCACCGCGTGCACCACGCTGTCCGTTGCAAAGACCGGTGCCCGGGTCATCCCGTCATGCAGGATCCGGGCATCCGCCCCGCCGGCCTTCGTGATCGCGCTGCAGCCCCGGTTCACCGATGCCACCAGCGCTCCCTCCGTGGTCGCCAGCGGGAGCCAGTAGCTTCCCTGTGCATGGCCGCCGTTGATCCGGATCGGTCCTGCCACACCCACTGGCACCTGAACGGTACCGATCATATTCTCGCAGTTGCGCTTAACCACGCGGTCGATATCGATGGAGAAGGTACCGACATTATCCAGGGTCGTTCCGGTCTCCTGTTCGATGTATTCGCGCCGGACCCGGATCGCATCGATGGGTGTGAGTTCCTTTTCGAGTTCGTAGAGTTTGAGCGACCCGTCCCTGAGCCTGTCGTGAATGATGGGGTCCCTCTGGTTATTGTGACCTGCCTCTGCCCCGCTGCCCCTGTTCCCGCGGTGCCCGCTCTCATCAGCCATGATTATTGGTTAGTACGCAGAGTATTATGATACACGTGGTCGGATGACGATTGAACAGTGGGGTGTCAGGGTGCCGGCACGGCAGGGGGAGGAAACAAGGCAGGCGCTGATACGCGAGGGCGCGCTCGATGCCTCGCTGAAAGTGCTGCGAGACGGTGACATGCTCATCCTCCCGATACTCTCTGAACAAAAAGGAGCTGACCGCTTTACCTTCGAGGCACACCCGGGACGCGACCCGCTCCTCCGCCACGAGCTGGTCGGCGGGATCGCGATCCTGCAGGAAGACGATATGGCCGGCGCTGAGAAGATCCTTGCATCCCGCCCTTCGCTCCATACCGTTGTATATGCAAAAGGCGAAGTCAGCGGGGAGTACCGCACGCGGGAATTCACGATCCTTGCCGGTAAACCCACGACCCGGACGCAGGTAACCGAGCATGGGCACCGCTTCATAATCGACCTTGCCGGTGCCTATTTCTCTGCCCGGCTTTCAACCGAACGACAGCGTATCCTTGAAATGGTGCAGGACGGGGAGGTCGTCCTCGATATGTTCGCTGGTGTCGGGCCGTTTGCGATAACGCTCGCAGCCAGGGCAGCGCTCGTGGTTGCTGCCGATCTCAACCCGCAGGCGGTTGGGCTGATGCTGGAAAACCTTGCACAGAACCGGGCCCGAAATGTGCTTCCCCTGCTCGCGGATGCGCGCCATCTCGCCGGCATTCTGCCATGGCAGTTCGACCGGATCGTGATGAACCTGCCCCTTTCCGGTACAGAATTCCTGCCGGATGCATTCCGGTTGTGCAGGCAGGGGGGCACAATCCATTTCTATGCGCTGGTATCTGCTGAAGGCGAACATACCGCCCGGATACAGGAATTGGGCGGGACAGTGCTTGCGGAACGGGAGGTACGGTCGTACTCGCCCGGTCAGTGGCATGCGGTATATGATGTGTGGACTGGCTGAGCATAGGCGATAAGCCCCGGGGGGCAGGTTCCCCTCCGGATTTTTTGGGAGGGAAAATTTTGGGACCCACCAGTCCGGGTCGGAATACTCGAGGAAAAACAAATGAACCGGCAGTTCTATGATCTAACAGGAGTCCCCCTGACCCCCGGTACCGGGTTGAAAAAAGTCGCGGCCTCCCTCATTGCTGCCGGTGTTTTTTTATCCTCCGTCTGGTATCTTATTTCACTCTTGACGGCATGAGCGGCGGGTTCGCCTTGGTCTTCATCTCCTTCTTCTTTGCCATCAGCAGTTTTGTTGTTGCCCTGCTCTTTATCCACTCCGCCCGGGTGATGGACGCGATCCTTGCCGATCCTTTCCCGCTTGCGCACTGGACTTACCCGGAGGAGACCATCTGTGTAAATGTAGTGCGGGAATACCGAAATTATCAGGAGCGGAACCATGCGATGTTCATCGTGATCGGCGGTATGCTGGGGGCAGTCACCCTGTTTTTCCTCATCTTTGTAGGGGTGGGCGGGCCAGAGACCGGGCTCTTCCTTCTCGCCCGCCCTTGCCGCATTCCTCTTTGGGGTCTCGCGGGTAACACCATGGCTTGAACGGAGGCTGTCGATCGCGGCATCCCATGACTCAATTATCCCCCGGAACGGGATCGTGTATGAAGGATCGGTCTAACCGGGCCGCTCGTTTCTGGTGTTCTGGGACGGGATCTCGCTCCGGAAAGCAGATAAAAAGGCTCCTGCCGCGCTTGTTTTCTCGTTCATCCAGCTGGTCGGCAGGTTCATCGTCCAGCCGTTTGATGTCGTGGTCCCCGTTCCTCCCGGCGAGGAGGAGCGGGCCGGGCAGATCGTGCAGCAGCTGGGCGGGAATGCATCAGCATAATGAGTAACCAAATCCAAAAAAAAGATCACTCCACCGGCACAAACTTCGTGCCGTAGTGGATGATGCCGCTCTCGCCATCGGTAGCGATCTTGCGGAAGGTACTTTTCACCCGCATGCCGATCTTCGCCTCTTTCGGGTCGCAGATGATCTGGGTGGTCATCTGGGGACCTTCATCGAGCCTGATGATGGCGAGTACATACGGCCCGGGGGAGATGAACTGGTCCGGTGCGGTCTGGATGACCGTGTAGGTCACCACGGTACCCTTACCTGAGAACTTATGGTCCACGATCTTCCCGGTCCTGCGACAGTCCGGGCAGAATGTCCGCGGGGGGAAGAAGTGCCGTCCGCATGTCTCGCACTTCGTGCCGATCAGGTTGTAGCGCTGAGGGATCTTACGCCAGAATCGTGCAACGGTCATATTACACCCTCCCGAGGATGTGCACTGCGACCGTAGCGCCGGTGCCCCCCACGTTGTGGGTCATACCGATCTTTGCCCCGTCAACCTGGCGCCTGCCCGCGTCGCCGCGGAGCTGCTGGACGATCTCGAAGACCTGCTTGATGCCGGTCGCGCCGACCGGGTGACCGCAGGCCTTGAGACCGCCACTCGTGTTGACCGGGATCTTCCCGCCAAGTGCGGTCTCGCCGTCAGCGGTGAACTTGCCGGCTGTACCCTTCTTGCAGAACCCGAGATCTTCGATCGCACAGATCTCCGCGATCGAGAAGCAGTCGTGTACTTCCACCATATCGATATCCTTATGCGTGAGTTTTGCCATCTTGAACGCCCATTGTCCTGCAGCTACGGTGGCATCAAGGGTAGAGATGTCGCGCCGGTCGTGGAGAGCGATGGTGTCGCTTGCCTGCGCCGTTGCCAGCACCTTGATCGGCGTGTCCGTGAACTCCCGGGCACGGTCGAGCGGTGCAACAATCACGGCGGCTGCGCCATCGGTTATGGGGGAGCAGTCGAAGAGCCGGAGGGGCTCGGCCACCATCGTGGATTTCATGACGGTGTCAAGCGTGATCTCCTGCTGGTACTGTGCGATCGGATTTCGTGCACCGTTGAAATGGTTCTTGACTGCTACCTGCGCCAGCTGCTCGCGGGTCATGTGATACTTGTGCATGTAGTCGGTTGCGATCATCGCGTAGAGGCCCGGGAACGTTGCCCCGACAAAACCTTCCCACTCCCGGTCCGCTGCGCCGGTAAGGGCGTCAGTGGTCTCGCCGGGCTCGACATCGGTCATCTTCTCGACGCCCGCTGCAACCACGATATCTTCCATACCGCTTGCAACCGCAATCACTGCCTGCCGGAAGGCAAGCCCCCCGGATGCACAGGCCGCCTCGACACGGGTCGAGGGGATGTGACGGGTTGCCATTCCCGCGTAGTCCGCGATCAGGGCCCCGATGTGCTCCTGCTCGATGAACCGGCCGGCACTCATGTTGCCGACATACATCGCATCGATCTTCTCACCCGAGAGTTGCGCGTCCTCAAGGGCGAGTGCCCCTGCCTCAACAAAGAGGTCGCGGAACGACCTTTCCCAGTGCTCACCGAATTTGGTGCACCCGACACCAATGACTGCAACGTCTCTCATACCTGCATCACCAGTTTCCCCTTGTGTTTCGCGTATAGTGCATAGTCCAGGTAGATGGGATTTTGCAGGAGTTTCTCAACCGATGGCGCGGCTTCGCGGTTGATCTTGGTTTTGATTGCATCAGTGACGGTAATATCGAACGCGTCACTGCCGGCACCGGACCCGAACGAGCAGACAAAGATCGTATCGCCGGGTTTTGCAATATCGAGCGTTGCAGCAAGGCCGATGGGAGATGCACCGGAATAAGTGTTCCCAAGGTGCGGAACCACGAGGCCCGGCGTGATCTGCTCTGGCATGAACCCGAGATCCTTTGCCACCTTCTGCGGGAATTTCGCGTTGGGCTGGTGGAAGACCGCGTAGGTATAGTCTTTTGGGGTCTTTCCGGTCCGCTCAAAGAGCAGGGTGCTTGCCCCTTTCACATGCTTGAAGTAACCGGGATCACCGGTGAACCGGCCGCCATGGCGGGGATACTGCTGCCCCTCACGGCGCCAGAAGTCCGGTGTATCGGTCGTGAACGAGCAGGTGTGGTTGATGGTTGCGATCGGGTCATCGTTCCCAATCACGTACGCTGCCCCGCCCGCTGCTGCCGTGTACTCGAGTGCATCGCTCGGTGCACCCTGCGAGACATCGGAGCCGATGGCAACCCCATACTTGATCATACCGCTTTTAACCAGACCCATGCAGGTCTGAATCGCAGCGGTACCTGCCTTGCAGGCAAACTCATAATCCGCTGCAGTCATGTTCGGTGTGGCACCGATTGCCTCGCCCACGGTACATGCGGTTGGTTTAACGGCATAGGGATGAGACTCGCTGCCCACGTACACGGCCCCGATCTCTTCTGGGTCTATGTGCCTGCGGAGCAGGGCATTACGGGCCGCTTCAACGGCGATCGTTGCCGCGTCCTCGTCCATGTCGGGGACGGATTTCTCAAAAACGCCAAGGCCACCGGAAATCTCTGATCCGATTGCGCCCCAGACCCGTGCGATCTCATCGACTTTGATGCGGTATCTCGGTATATATACACCGTAGGTAATGATGCCTACCATTCTTGTTCCCTCAGGGTACTCACGATTTTGTCAATCTCCATGCTCGTACACAGAACGGTGATGCGATCTCTTTCTGCCATCTTCCCGACCATCGGGTGGACGTCCGCGGCATCAATTCCCTGCAAAACCACACAGCGTGGTTTGAAGGGGGTGACGCGGATAGCGACCATCGGCGATTTTCCGGTAGAGACATTCGTGAAGACCAGCGCCCGCTCCGTGCTCCAGCCATAGATTCGGTTGAACTCGTCAGAGGAGAGCTGCATGATCGCGTTGAGGCTGTTCACTACCGTGTAGCCGAAGATGACTTGGTCCATGGCCCCCCAGAGCAGGGTACAGCCAATCGCGTCCGCGAACTTCTGGAGCGGGACGGCAGTCCCATACTCGTGGAGATCATAGATCACGTCATCTTCAACACTGGTAAAGAGCATGGTTGAAAATTTCTGGATATGCTTTGCGCCGTCCTCCTCGTCAATAGCAAGGAGGGTATCGACAATCTTGCCGACAACAGCGGTGCCGGGACTTTTTCTTCTGCCACCCTCGTAATCGCTGATAACAGAAGGTGAGACGCCGAGGCGTTCCGAAAGGACGCCCGGAGCGATCTCGAAGTTCATGCGCCACTTTTTCAGCGCATGTCCCGGTGAGTCCGACAGCGTAATTTCGCCCGCCATCTTCTCGGCAAGCTGGTTCCGCAAACCGGATTTCATGCTCATGATCAATGACCCGGACTGTTAAATACCTAACGAACGTCCGTTCGACACAAAGCGAAACACGACGGAGAAGCCACCCAGAAGGCAACTCATAAATAATAAGCAACTCAATTTTGATAAGCATGATTCCCGCAGAAGATCTCCAGTGCCTCAAGGCCATAGCACTCCGGGGCGGGTGCAAGGGCCCGGTCTTTGTCTCGACCCAGAGTATCGGAACAATGCTTGCGATCAGCCAGCAGACAGCATCGCGCCGGCTCAAAGGACTCGAGACGCAGGGTTTCATCACCCGGGCCATGACGGCGGACGGCCAGCACGTCACCGTGACAAAACAGGGTGAAGATGAGCTCAGGCGGGAATACCAGGAATACACGCGGATATTTTCCGAAGGCGGGAAGACCTATACGCTCAATGGAGCCGTTGTCTCCGGTATAGGTGAAGGCAAGTACTACATGAGCCTGCCTGCATACAAGGAGCAGTTCAAAATCCATCTCGGGTTCGAACCCTACCCCGGCACGTTCAATATCCGCCTCAACCACGCGAGCATCCCGATCCGTAAAAAAATCGATGCGCTCGAATGGACCCGGATCAAGGGATTTTCCACGGACGGCCGCACATTCGGCGATGCGAAATGCATTCCCTGCCGGATCGGTACCATCTCCTGCGGCATTGTTATGCCTGGCAGGACGCATTACCCGGAGGACATCATCGAAGTGATTGCGCCCATGGCGCTGCGACGGAAACTCGGTGTCGAGGACTCGGACAGTGTCAGCGTTGAGGTGGGGCCGTGATTGACAATGCGCTTGCGGCGCTGCGGGACGGGAAGTTCATCCTCCTCTACGATTTCGATGACCGCGAGGGCGAAACGGATTTTGCTATCCGCTCCGATGCGGTTACCCCCAAACACATCCTCCGGATGCGCAAGGACGGCGGCGGGCTGATCTGTACGGCTGTCCATCCGGTTGCCGCCCAGCGCCTCGGCCTCCCGTTTGCCAGTGATGCCCTGCGGGCAATTGCTGTTGCGGAACGCCAGGGGGATATCCCGTACGACCGGAAGAACCATTCCTCTTTCTCGCTCTGGGTGAACCACCGCAACACGTTTACCGGTATCACCGACCACGACCGGTCCCTGACCGTGAACGCGATCGCCGAGCAGGTGAAGCATGCGCTGAACGGAGGCGACATCAGCTTCCACGAGACCTTCCGCACTCCCGGTCATATGGCGCTCCTCCGGGCAGCGGACGGGCTTCTGGATGTGAGGAAAGGCCAGACCGAGCTCTCGATTGCCATGGCGGAGATGGCAAAGATAACGCCCGCCGTCACCATCTGCGAGATGCTGGACGACGAGTCCGGGTATGCGCTTACCAAGGCGGACGCAAAGCTCTATGCAAAGCAGCACGGGTTCGTATTTATCGAGGGGTCCGAAGTGATGAAGCGGTGGGAAGCGGAGAAGAAATCCCATTGATCTCTCTCATACGGAACCCCCGTATTTAATCTCTTTTTTCCGGAACATTTCCTCATCATTAATATCTCTTTCAGTCCTAGTTTTTACCAGCATGAAAGTCCCGCTTACCGAACTTGACGACCGCCTGAAACGCTTCCGGGCCCGAATGGACACGGTGCAGCCCGGCTGGGAGATGGTGGCCATTACCGGCAAGATCCCCCTCTATTACTTCACGGGCACCATGCCGGATGGCCTCCTCCTCATTCCGCAGGATGGCGATGCTGTCTTCTGGGTACGGCAGAGTTTCGAGCAGGCGGCTCGCGAGTCGCTCTTCCCAAATATCCGGAGGATGCGGAGCTATCGCGATATTGCTGAGGAAATGAGGATTTTTCCTTCAAGGGTCTATATTGAAACCGAGCAGGTGCCGGTTGCCCAGCTCCAGCGGATACAGAAGTACCTGCCCTTCAGGAACGTTAAGGCAGTTGATGAGCATATCGGTGCGGTCCGGGCGAAGAAGAGCCCGTATGAACTCGCGCTCATGGAACGGGCCGGGGAGATCCACCGCCACGTGCTTGAGGACCTTGTGCCCGGGATGCTTACGGAAGGGATTGATGAGGTAACCTTTACCTGCGACCTTTACTCGGTCATGGTGAAGGAGGGTCACCAGGGCATCATCCGCTTCGGCATGTTCAACGAGATGCTGCTTGGCCAGATAGGGTTCGGTACCAGCTCCATCAGCCCGACCTGCGTGGATACTCCCGGTGGCATCTCCGGCACGCACCCTTCGGTCCCGCTGATGGGCTGCCGCAACCGTCTCCTGAAAAAAGGCGACCTTGTCGTGATCGACATCGGGTGCGGGTACAACGGGTACCAGACCGACAAGACCGTGTCGTATATGTTCGGGAAGCCTCTACCGGATGCTGCAATACAGGAACACTTCCGCTGCGTGGAGATCCAGGATACGATGGCTTCTATGCTGAAACCAGGAGCAATCCCGTCGGAGATCTACCGGACCATCATGGCTGGTCTTGAACCGGCTTTCCTGCCCAACTTCATGGGCTTTGGCGATCACCGGGTAAACTTCCTCGGGCATGGGATCGGGCTCTGGATTGATGAGACCCCGGTAATTGCGGTAGGTTTTGACGAGCCGCTTGAGGAAGGGATGGTCTTTGCCCTTGAACCTAAGAAAGGGATTCCGGATATCGGGCTTGTCGGTATCGAGAACACCTTTGTCGTAACCCCGCAGGGAGGCCGGTCACTCACCGGTAAAAGCAAGGGACTTGTTGAAGTATTCTGACGGATCGTATCGTCACCAGCGCGGCTGACCCTGCAGAGAGCCGGGGATCCTGTTGATTTACGGGTTTTTTTAGTTGCTGCCGGGAACATTTTTTCAATGCTCGTTTTTTAGTGTGCAACGAAGGAGCATGAGATGATCTCCGGAACGGAAATCTCCGAAGGTCAGCGCCCTGGCTTCAGGCCCAGCTTCTTTGAGCGTTTTGGTATCAGGGTCTTTGATCAACGCACTTAGTGTTCCTTTGGCTCCATTGCGATCGATGTGTGATAGTAACGGGGGAAGATAAGGTTTTGCCGGGAATTATCCGGGTTCGTTGTGTCGGAGGAATATAACCGGTCATTCCAGAGCTTCCGTATTCTTTTGGCCAACCGTGCGATTTAAAGTGAATTTAAAAACACATATTAATCAGCAAATATAACTCTGGGATGCATGAGCAAGAGAACCTGCCAGCACTGCGATGCACGCATTGATTCCAGCCTTACCATCTGCCCGAACTGTCGTATAGCCATCAAGGAGAAGAGCTTGTTAATCCCGTATCTTATCGTTGGCGGTATTTTCGTTGTCGTGATAATCGTTGCTGCGGTGCTCCTGCTTCTTCCCGCCCCGCACCCGGTGACTGTTCCGGAGCCCGTGATCACTGTCCCGCCAGCCGCTGCGGAGGAGCCTGCCCTGCAGGCCCCGTCCTGTACCATTGCCATCACCGGCAGTAAAACACCCCCGGCCACCATCCAGCTCCAGGTCATGACCACTACCTGTTATGCCGGGGATATCACTGAACTCCGCGTCTCGATCAACGGCGAACAGAAAGGGACGCTCAGCTCAAGCCCCGGTTCGAGCGGGACGTTTATCGGCACGTCCGGCTCCAATAATGTGATCGTAGTGGCGCAATATGCCAACGGTGCCGAGAGTGTGGTGTACCAGAACGCGGCGCTCTGATTTTTCTTACCCGGTTTCTGAATATTCATCGATTTTAGTCAGGATGGTCTCCCCATTGAGCTTGATCAGAGTTACGTTTCCGATGCTGCCGGAATCGATTGCCGCACCGTTCGGGACCCCCATCATACGTGCCTCGTTCGAATTATAAACAGCGAGGAACTGGACACCAGTCTTATCGAAGACCCGGCATACGGCATCCGGTCCACAGTCAATGATGGAACCGTACGGTACATCGTTGTTTTTCACCTGGGTTCCGGAAGGGACTAGCGTCCATTCCCCCTCTAACATCACCGGTACCATGGTTTTGTTCAGCACAAGGGTGGGTAATGCGAGCGCGGACCAGTCAATGTAATTTCCGGTCCCTGTCGGTGTGCTTGCCGGTGCGATGATATCTGCAGATTCATTTGCACGTGCCTGCAGATTCTCATCATTGGTATCGATGATGACTGTATACCTGCCGGTGTTGAGATGGGAAGTATCGACCGTGCCCGAAAAACGGTTGATACCGAACGGTCCGTGGAGGACGACAGCGGTACTGGTGGCAATCTCATGGGAAAAGTCATAATCTTTCGGTGTCGGGTGCGGAGAGGCCGTTACCACTGAGAGGGACAATGTCGTTCCCACCGGCAGACTGGTATTCCCTGTCAGCATCATGGTTCCCGGCGGACCGGAGGGGACCGGGTCAGGTTCTCCGGCTGCTTTGGCGACACGCATCCTGAAACAACCAGAAGAAGTATGAGGACCAGACAGGAGCAGTATACAAACAGGGAACATCCTTGGTAATCAGCTGGCATCAAAACCCGGTTGCAGGGGTTCTGGGATAAATATTATCTTATATATTGCGTTTTTCTCTTAAAAGAATGGAAAAGGGGATTACATCTTGATCTGGGCCAGCGCATCATATGCCGCTCTCCGGAACACAGCCGGATCACTATTCGGGTACTGCTCCTTTGTCTTGATGACATCCGGTGCCGTTCCTATATTGAAGATATCGATCCGGTCCAGTGTCTGCTTTGCCGCATCCAGCACCCAGAGGTCACGGGTATCCTTGTCCACGACGGTGATCGATTCGACCCGCACGGAGTTCATGAACGACCCGTCCGGCTTCTGATAGAGATTGGGCTTGCCTATGACCGCAACGAACGCCGGGGTCTCGATCTTGGCGAGCTGCTGCATTGCCTCGGGCTGGTAACTCCCGGCCATCACAAAGAAGGTACCGGTCGGGTCGACGACGCGGCCCCGGTAGAAGATGTTCTGCTCACCCTGCCGGGTCTTCTCGGTCAGGGTGCCGACAATGAAGATCCGGTTGGAACGTTCTCCCGTGGGGAGGAGGACAAAGGTCGGGCTCTTCTCGTCTTCCCCATCTTTGAACTGGTAGCGGCACTCCCGCAGTTCGGTTGCGAACACGCGGCGTGCCGGTTCGCGTTCGAAGGCACCCTCTTTCCTCGTCATATCCTGAGGGTTCGTGATCATGATGAACCTCCGGCCCGGTTCAGAAGGGCAGCGTGTTCGCTCGTCTCGAACTTCACCCGTTCGCATGTATTGACCAGTATGCGACCATCGATCTCGCGGCCATGGCAGATAACATACCGCCCGAGCACCTTGTCCCGCACCTGGAGAAAGACCTCATCCATACCCAGCGGGTTGTTCTCTGCGATCTCCTTTGCCGCATTGAGGGTGATGCCGGTGAGAGACTCGACAACGTCCCGCTGGAGCAGGATATTGTGTGTCTTCTCCCCGTCGTCAAGCCATCCTTTGATCCGCAGGTCGTACACGAACTTCGGCTGGATCTCGTGGATAGGGCAGTAGTTCTGGCGCGAGAGGGCACGGTTGCAGCCCTCAACCGGGCAGCGCTTGATAATGCCGGAGCCGGGCGCGATATGGACGATGGAGCCCTGGACTGCAGTCTCTCCACCGCTGACCGGGATATCCCCTTCCTCCTGCATGATCGTTGCGGTGTTCAGGTTCAGCGAGAGCCGGCCGTTGAACTCGTCGACCTGTGCATAGAAGATTGTGTAGACTGCACCGACAACGAGCTTTTCCTTGCCCGGCTCTTTCCAGATCACGAACTTGATCGTACCGGTCTCGTCGCCCAGCAGGCCGGACTGGAGCATCCGCTCGTGGCTGGCGTCCCATTCCTGGATCACCTTAGCGCGGACACCAGCAATACCGGGATGCAGGTCTTTGATGGGTACCGGTGTGGGGATGAGCGAGCGGTCCTCGCTGATCTCCTTCACTGTTGTCCCCGAGTGGATCTTCAGGTTGGGGACACCCTTGAACTCGTCCACCACCGCGGACTCGATATGGTACCACGACCCTTCGGCCATCGCAGGCGCATTGGATTTTGCCCATGCCACGAACCGGATCGCGCCCGACTCGTCGGCAATGATCCCGCTCTGGGCTATAGACGGCGATGCCGGTGCCGAGAGCGCGACCACCTTTCCAACGATGGTGACCCAGTCCCCGGGAACGCCCTCGGCGATCTTCTTCTCTTCGTTCCCGCTGCCGGCTTTACTGCCGCCACCGGAACCGGCAGTGGGAATGTTGAACTCCTTGTTGAGTTCATTGGTTACGCTGCGTTCCGCTTCCTGTGGCTGGACGCCGAATTCATCAACAAGCCTGCGGAGTTTGCCCTCGATCTTTTTTACGTCGACTGCCTTTCCGCTCTTTGAAAACTTTCGGGAGATTCTTTCTGCTGCTTCGGAATAATCCATGTTCATACATCTCCATTAACGACTTGCGGTTTTGTATGGTCTATATAGTGTAAGCATGTGTAGTGAAAGTGTCGGATTGATCTTTTCTTCGCCGCGATGGTGAGGTTTATGTCACGTGGCGTTAACCTTAGGATACTATGACTGAGATAACCGCAGATAGCACTATCTATGATCTCCTCAAGGCCAAGCCCGAGGCAACTGAAGCCCTCTTCAAGTTCGGTATGGGCTGTGTCGGCTGCGCCATTGCCCGCGGCGAGACGATCCGCCAGGCTGCCGAGGCACACGGCATCCCGCTGCCCGAGCTTGTCAAGGCGCTCGGCATAAAAGAATAATTTACATTCTTTTTGCAGTGCTCCCGGAATCGCACCGGGTCAGAGAGTGATTTCATCACTGGTATTATTGTGCAGGGAAAACCGCACGGAACCGGGAAAAATTGCACTTCTTATTTTTTTATCTGTTCAGCGAGGCGAACCAGCTCGTCAAGGGACGAGTCGGGATATTTCTTCAGATAGCTTGCAACCACCGGCTCGTGCATGAGCGTGCAGCGGGCGCAGTTCCAGACCCGGCCGCCGTTTGAACCCGATGCCCACTGGCCGAGGTTCTCGTCTTTACAGGGATAGAACGGGCAGTAGCAGAAATCGCAGGACTGCCCCTTGAAATGGCAGGGGTAATACGGACAGTTGTCGGGCGACCACTCGATCCAGTGCTCGCCCCTGATCCGGCTGAAGATGAAGAACGCCGGGCGTTCGGCCACAACTGCGGTATCGTGGCGTGTAAGTGCTTCGGGGATCCCGTGGAGCACCGCCTCGCGGACACGCATTCCCACATCTGTCATGCGACCGGCGGAGCGGTGTTTTTCCACTCCCTCGCACGCAACAATGACCGCATCGGCGGGGGTACCGGTCAGCGGGAGGTCAAGCGCCAGCAGTGCCTCGGTCTTGGCCTCGGTTGCGACCATGATGGTCGCGAGCAACGCAGCATCGCTCATCCCTTCGCTGCTGGTAACAAGGATATTGATCGTCCCTGCTCCCCCATGCTCTTCGCGGCGGATCCCGGCCGTAATGAAGACGGTAATAAAATCATGCTGGAGCACGCAGGTCTGGCTCGCGGGAACGGAGGTCAGGAGGCCGAAATAGTCCGAACCGATACCGGAACCGGCCGCCGCCATATCAAGTTCTTTATCTGCGTCCGCAGGATCCCGGTCCGGCCCGGCCGTATGGTTCAGGAGCGTCGAAACCGAGCGGATGCCGCCATTGATACCGGTGCTTGCAGCGCGGAACGACCCGCGGATAAAAAGAGTATCGGATTCGGTATAATATCTCATGCAACGGAATAGCGCATGCGATCTTTCAGTTCCTGCCGCTTACCGGCGTTCCAGCCGGAAACGTCCTGCAGGTACCCGGTGACGCGGCTGACCTGCACGACATCGTGCGAACCGCATTCGGGACAGACCGCCTGGCCGCAGAGCGGGCAGTACTCGATGCCCGAGATGATCTCGTGGTTGCAGTGGCAGTGGTCGAGCGGGCACATCAGTTCAAGGTGTGTTTCGCCGCAGTTGGGACAGGGATTCTCGTCGACAATCAGGTGGCAGGTATGGCACTTGTATTTACGCTCTTTTTCCGGAATATCATCCAGAGTTTTGTATTTATCTGCTATTTTCCTTTGTTCTGCGGTCCAATCCATACTATAACATTGCACAGGTCATTAATAAATATTTAGAACCAGCAGGTTCGATGAACTGCGATTTCATGGATTAAAAAGCGCGCATATGCGGATCTGGTCGCAAAGAGCCCTCATTTAAATACAACAATACAATCTGGGGAATTATCGGGGCCGGTTGGGGGATCAGGGCCTGATTTCTCCCCTTCACCGGATCGCACCATAGCGATTCCCGCTGCCTGAATACTGCCGGTATTCAACCCGGATTTTCCGGACCCCTGCTCCCGCAATTACCCGGTGCGGACCTTCGCAAACGATTCCGCAGCTGCTGCCGGATCCTCTGCCTCATAGATCGCGCGGCCAACGATGATCCCGTCCACGATCTTTGCTACCGCTGCCACATCGCCACCCTGCGCCCCGACACCCGGTGAGAGGATCTTCCGGTTCCCGATAATCCTGCGCAGCACCTTCACCCGCTCCGGCCGCGTGGCGGGGGCGATGATCCCGTCTGCCCCGCACTCCATTGCGATGCCTGCAATCTTCTCCGCGGCGCCGCCATGGAAGAACGCGGTCGCCCCCGGATGGCTCATCTCGGCAACCACAAAACACGCCCCGCCGTAGTCCGCAGCGGCATCAACGCAGGCCTGCACCGCGTCTTTCCCGGTAAAGCCGTGGCATATGAGTGAAGAGAAGCCCGCATCAAAGACCTGCTCGGCGATCAGCCTGTTCGTGTTGGGGATGTCAGCGATCTTGAAGTCAGCGATAAGCGGGAGGTCAAGGGTTTCGAGCTCCCCGGCAAAAGCAAGCCCACAGGAAAGGATGAGCGGATACCCTATCTTGATCGCGTCGATATGCTGGGCACAGGTATGGGCGATTTTAAGCGCCTGCTTTTTTTCGGTCACGTCCAGTGCGAGGATCAACTCAGCCATGGTGGAGCCGCTCCGTCACTGCCGCAGCCAGGACGGGCAGGGTGATCGTTGCATCGCCATACACGGTGACCGCCTGCGCATCCTCCGTGATCTTGCCCCATGACCGGGCCTCGTCCAGCGTTGCGCCCGAGAGCCCGCCGAGGTCCGGGCGGTCCCCGGTCAACTGGATGGCATAGCTGAACCCGTTCGGGGTCATGAGCATACTCTGAAGGATGAAGTTCTTGGGCACCCCGCCGCCTACGAGCATGGCACCGGCTTTCTTTGCCGTGAAGCACCGGTCCATCAGCGCCGGCATGTCGGCAAAGGCGTCCACCGTCACCTTGTTTGTCTGGGAGAAGAGCCAGAACTGGAGACCGATCATTGAGTCCTGCACCGCGGGGTTATATACGGGGATCTTCTTCCGGGCAGCGGTATGGAGGATGCCCGACTTTGCGTGCTTCCCGATATGCTCGAGGAGTGCAGATATGGAGATGGTGGAGCCCGGTTCGAGTTCGCCAAACACACCCTGCATGAACTCCTCGAAATGCTCGAAGGCCTCGTTCGGGAGATAGACATCGTAGATACGGTTGATCTCATCGCGCCGGAGCTCGATATCATCGCAGAAGGCCGTGCCGTGGAAGTGCCGGCACCCGATCGCTTCGATGATGTCGTGCGTGAGGTTGGCGCCGGTCGAGACGAGAATATCGATGTGACCGTCTTTGATCAGGTCGGAAACGATCCCTCCCATGCCCGCAGGCACCATCGCACCTGCAAGCCCGAAGAACTTCGTGGTCTCCTTATCCCGGAGCATCTGCTCCCAGATATCCGCGGCGCGGGCGAGCGATCCGCCGTTGTAGGCGCCGGCCTTTCCCATCGCCTCCACCAGTTCGTTCACCGTCATCTCAGGCTTCACATGGAGCTGGGTGACCGGCATCTCGCAATGTTGTGTCATGAATCCCCCGGAATTGTTGCATGGATATTGGTTTTCTTTAAAGATAACTGTGCTTTCAGGAAATCTGCATGCCGGGTGGCTGATAAAACGAAAGACTGATACTGAAACGCTCAGGAATCTCTCAAGAAGCGTCACTTCTCATGCAGGCACCCCGGGCTGTCCGGATTTTGTCCATCAGCCGCACCCGCCACAACATTATCGGTATAAAGGTCAATTATGATCCGGATGCCGGCACCGATTGGACCCGATACGGGCGGGTCACTGTCTCTCACCCCCCCGGGGGTGACTCTTCTCTCTGCGCTTGAGACCGCACGTGATATTCTCGCCCGCCGGCTGGTTGATGACCATCACGCAATCCCCGACCCGGATCTGAATTATATAACCGTCTCATCCCTCCTCCAGGAGATCTTTCTGAAAACCGGTCAGGAATGCGGGTTCGTTGAACCGGGAACGGTTGCTGGCCTCGCGGGGTGTGACGGGATTGCCGGGCGTATGGCACGGGCCTGCTCGGATGCCGGTCTCAACCCGGAGCTCTTCTTTGAAAAAGGGCCGGATAGTCATCGTATTTTTCCGGTCCTGCCGGATGAACCGCTTCGCGCGATCCTCGCCCGGATGGAAGAGCCGGACTTTCCTGTGCCCGTTGTCCGGCTCCCTCTGGAGGAATTTGCCGGTGTCCTTGAGCATTTCCTTGGAATACAGGTTCAGGCTGCTGACGGCAGCCGGGTGAAGCGTGTCGGTAAATCCGCACTGCTCTCTACCGGCTCTGTGGACATCCCCCCTCAGGATATCATCGGGTATGTGGTAAGGGAGTCCGCCGGTCTGGTCACAGAGAGATCAATGATTGACAGCGGGCAGCTCTACCGGGTCCTCGATCCGGCATGCGGTGCCGGGCTTTTTCTCCTCGCCGCATACCGGTTCCTTGTCCGCACCAGGACCCGGAGCGCCGGTCATTCAGAACAGGGGGGTGACGCTTCACGTGAGGTTCTCTCCAGGTCAGTTTTTGGCACCGATATTGATCCGGAATCCGTGAGTGCTGCACGCCTTGTCCTGTTGTTTGCTTTCATCGAGGATAGCCGGCGATCAGGTTGTATAGTTGCATCGCCCGGTCAGATACGCGGGGTCTGTACGAATCTGATAAAGACCATCCGGTGCGGCAACTCCCTGATAGCTCCGGATTATTTCTCGGGAAAACCGGTGTACCCGTTCAACGCGGAAGAACGCCGGAAAGTGAATCCGTTCGATTGGAAGGAAGCATTTCCCGAAATCATGGATGTGGGCGGGTTTGATGCGGTGATCGGTGCCCCCCCGCCATACCGGCCGTTTAAAATACCGGCCAGGGATGAATACTTCCAGACCCACTATGATACCTATGGAGCATCGGCCGGCCTGTATGGCTACTTTATCGAGAGGGGACTCTCGCTTCTGAAGCCTGGAGGAATAATCACGGTTCTTGTTCCCACCACGTTCCTGCGATCCCGGCACACCCGGCCGCTCCGGCGGTTCCTCCTCTCCCGCCAGATCGTTGCGATAACCAATACCGGCCGGACCCGTCTTTTACCGGAAGGTGATGTGCTGATGTATTCTCTCACTCTCCAGAACCAGCCTCCCGACCGGCCGTTTATTGTCTCACCGATTTGGACCAGTGCCGGATCCCGGCCGGGGGTCTTTCCCGGAGCACATGATTTCACGCTTGACCAGCGTTCGCTTGATGATGGGGGATGGAAACTTGATGACACCCGTATCGCAGATCTTCTTGAAAAAATACTGATGGCCGGGACCCCGCTTGAACAATATGTTATGGGGGAGATTGGTGCGGGATTATACCGTACACGGAACAATCCGTTGGTTGTGGATCAGGCAACAAAAAACCGGTTGATGAAGAAAGCATGGTGGTGCCGGCATTTTTTTGTCCCGTTGCTGCGCCCGGCTGATATCCGGCGATACGTACCGGAGAAGCCGGAACGGTTTGTGCTGTCGATAAAAAACAGCCGGAATTTCCGGAAGTGCCGGGCATTGGTCACCTATCTTGAGAAATCTATGAGAGAACAAGATAAGGAATCCGGATTTACTAACAGCATCGTGTATCCGGATTCAGCCTCAGATATTTCCATCAGTAATTCGGAATCAGAAGAGAAGAGGCCAAAAATTATTTTTTCACCCTATCAGGATAATCCGGTATTTTCCTATGACCTGGAGGGCACCTACGCGGTCTCACAAACACTTCTGTCGATCCCCCGGAAAGATCCGTTTCTTGCAGGGATTCTGAACTCTTCGCTTGGCAGGTTTGTTATCACCCGCATCTGTTCGCTTACTGATCGCGGGTATAATATCAGCACGGCAGCTGTCGGGAAACTCCCCATCTACACTCCCGACTTCGATAACCCGGATGACAAAGCCCGGCACGATCGCATGGTTGCGCTCGTCAATGAAATGCTGGAGCTGCACAAGCACCTGAGCAACGCAAAGACCGACCAGGAAAAACGGATCATCACGCAGGAGATTGAGTCAACCGACCGGCAGATCGACTCGCTGGTGTACGGGCTCTACGGGCTGACGGCCGATGAGATTGTGATCGTCGAAGAAACGGTCGGCAGGTAAGATTCTCCGTCGTAAAAACACCCCCCGATCTGAAAAACGGCCGCCAAGGCATCCCGGGAGGCCGATCTTTCTGAAA
This sequence comes from Methanoregula sp., assembly GCA_003157895.1. Lineage (GTDB taxonomy): Archaea > Halobacteriota > Methanomicrobia > Methanomicrobiales > Methanospirillaceae > Methanoregula. Next base: position 23,133 of record PMKW01000090.1, read on the forward strand.
ACGACCTGCAGGTTGTCCCAAAAAACCGGATCGGTACAGGGCCGCTATTTTGCAGGTCTAAAAATGGTGAAAATTCGTTCTTTTGAGAAAATCTCTTGAAAATACTGTTTTTTCTATTGGCGTGGACATCGTTTCCCGTGGCGTCCTTAGCCATCTGCACCATTCGAAAACCTCTCCGTCGGAGAAATGGGTCAGGGATCCCGGCCCCCCTCTTCTCCCTCCTCCTTCCGTCGGAGGAGCTCGATCCGGTACGGGGCCTTCTTCCAGTACGCTTCACGATAATGGGTGTTCCGATAGTGCTCGTATGTGTTCTCCTCGATCTCAGCAGTCGTTCCCGGCAGGATGTAGAACCGGCGGTAAGCCCGCTCGTTCTGCGTCCGCACCCAGAGCTCGCGCAGTACGTATGGCGGGAGGAGAAGATCCCGGATGTTCATGATATCGTCCGGGAATTCTTTTTCAACGATACAATTGTCAGGGAGCCCGTACCGGATTTTTTTTGCCGTTACGGCAACCATGACATGTCCGTTGTACATAAAACCGGTAAACGGCTTGGCCGGGTCAGTATTATCTGTCCAATTGTAGCCCATCCGAAGTGCCAGATTTTTTGCTTCGTCCCTCAGGTTTTTGGCTGGTGGTCCCCGCATGGTACGAACCTCCTTGTCCATGGGCGAAAGATTTTCGCGGGAATATTTCTCTAAAAGAATGAACCGGAAGATGATACGCTTTCTTGTCCGAGTGGTTGATCAGAACCACAAGGATGAGAAGAACTTGTCAGAGTTCTTCGAATCAGGCTCCTCCTTTAAAAACCGGGGTTACCTACGGTCGCCAGATATATGCATCAGAATTCCGGCTCTCCCCGGCACAACGGCTTTGCCAGATGTCTCCGGGCAGTCGGCGGTACCTCGTACCATCCCGTCACCAGCGTACGGGGAATTTCCTGCACATCAGGCTCATCGGACCGGGCCCCGCATTTTTTACACTTGTACCCCTTTCCTTTGCCATCGCTGGTCATCCGCTTGTTGCAGGTGGGGCAGAGCGGCGGGCGGGTGATAACCGGTCGGGCAAGCGAGACGATCCGCAGTTTCTCTAAATTAATACTTCTTTTCTTATAACTGCCGGCGGCCATTACTTCGTCACCCGGTAAAAGCTGTCGGATGACCTGCCGGAAATTCTTGGTGGGCTCGTATGCCATGCACCGCACCGTTTGGTCGCCATCCCGTATCGTGAATGAAACGTGACCACCCGTGCCGGTTTTCGGATGATCCGAAACAATCCCGCGGACCCGGTACGAGAGCCCTTCGTGCAGGTCCCCGATTGTGCCGGCAAGCAGGTGGGCATCGGTCCCCTGGTTGGTCACCCAGATCTGCTCCAGCCCCGGCTTCTCGGAGTCGATCATCTGCCGTGCCGTCATCACCCATTGCGGGCTCTCGCCCCGGATGCCGAACAGCACCGGGTCGGGCGTGTGTGGTACACAGACAACGACATCATTTTCCGTATCAACCGTATCCCACGTGTGCGGGAAGGTAGCTGCCTCTGCCTCAAACAGGTTCTGCCGGTCTACTGAACGGGGTGTGCCGAACCGCGCAGGCTCGCGGTAAACAAGGATCTCGGACGTCCGGTCGGAGAGATCGCTTGCCACCGCTGCCGTTGCACCGATGAGACCACGCCGGTTCTTCCAGCCCTGGTACCGGGCGCCGGTTGCATTGAGAATGGCAACTGCTTCTTCAATCGTGCTGAAATCCGTGACCGCTTTCCGGTAAAAAGCCGGATCGGGTTTTTGTTCAGTGACCACGAGGCCGGGATTCGT
>PMKW01000195.1:0-8070 GCA_003157895.1 Methanoregula sp.
CTCACCTTCTCCGATAAAGCAGCCGCCGGGATGAGCGACCGGATAGAAGCACAACGCCCCCATCTTGACCTCGCGGTCCACACGTTCCCCACGTTCTGCCTGGACATCCTCAAAGAGAACGTGCTCGCAAGCGGCATGCCGGTCCCGGGCGGGATCATCAGCCGCACAGCGCAGCTGATTGAGCAGATGATCGCCAGGATCGGGGCCGGGGAGTTCCCGGCCCGGCCGGATGAGCGGCGCTGCGGCTGGTGCCCGTACGGGGACCTGTGCGGGAGCCGGGAGGATGAGAGGAGTGATTAGGCAGCGCCTTTTTCGGAATATTTCCTGATGTTTTATGTGGACCCGTACGACAGGAAGTGCTTATAACGCCGGGGGTATTCCGGCGGATCGGAATACCCGGCACCTGCCGCCGGAGGGGAAACGTAAAAGTACGGTATCTGACCGGGATTACCCGTAATCGACAACCAAATCGACAACCAAATCGACAACCAACGATCAGCATTCCGGACCATTCACGCCGTTCATTTTGCAAACGGTCAGGCCATCACGTACCGGGTTGCCCGGCCTTTCTCTTCGGCCCTGATGAGCCCGAGGTCCGTCATCCGGGCAAGTTCCTTGCCTGCGGCCTGCCGTGAAATACCGTACAGCCGCATCAGGTCCCCGCTCTTCACCGACCCGTTCGTATGGATGAACTCAATGATCTGCATCTGCCGCTCAGAAAGGGCCACCTGTCCGCCGGCCGCCTTCCGGTGCTCATCGGACGACAGCAGCAGCACCCGTTCCTTTACCCGGGAAAGCGAGATCTCCACGCCTTCCAGGAAATAGTCAAGCCAGGCGGTACAGTCGGGATATGTCCCGTTTGTGCGTTTCAGCACCGCATAGTACGCGTTCCGGTCGCTGTCATAGAAATCATCGAGCGTAAAGAACCGCTTGATATCGAACTCCCGCAGGGTAAGGACCAGGGTCGCAAGCGCCCGGGCAGTCCGGCCATTGCCGTCCACGAACGGGTGGATCCGGACCAGCTCGTAATGGACCAGGCCGGCAACCAGGACCGGGTGCATCCGGCGGGCATCCTCCGAGTTCAGCCATGCAACCAGCCGTTCAACCTGCGGCCGGACCTCTCCGGGGGACGGCGCGGAGTACACAACCTCTTTCGTGCGCCGGTTTCCGACAACGACCCGCACGGTCCGGAACGCCCCTTCCATCGCCGGATCGTCGAGCGTATCACGCGTTATGTCGCGGTGCAGTGCAAGGATATGGTTATCGGAAACGGCCTGGTTTTTCTGGTACGTGCTGATATGCTCCAGCACCCGGAGATAGTTCAGCACTTCGGCCTTTGCACGCCTTGCTGCCATGATCTCCCGGCCATCTGCAAGCCGGCTTACTTCATCAAGCGAGAGGGGATTACCTTCAATGGCGGTGGATGCGTGCGCTGCACGGATGAGCTGTTCCCGCCGGACCGAGATTTCCCATTTCGGCACGAGATGGGCATGGAGGATCACTTCCCGTGCGGCTGCGATGGCTGCAAGCCGCCGGACCATTTCATGGGTATAGGAAAATGCCGGGACAAACGCAGGGGTATCCTTCATGAAAGCTCCTGATCATGACGCTTTTTTCGTTCCTGAAAGGTGATTATGGTGCCGGAGTAAAAAAATCACCCGCTCCAGTTCAGGTTCGCGTACCTCCTCAAAATCCCTGAGCCGCCGGGCGCTGCCCCGGCCGCATCGCTCGGTTCCAGCGTCCACAAGGTCATCGAGCACCTCGACCCGGCACAGCCACTCAGGGAGCAGCTCCCGGGCCTGCTTGACGCGTTCTGGACACCGGACGAGTACGAATCGCAAACCCGGTCCGGGCAGAAGAAGGTGATGGCCGGCGACCTGGTGCAGACCTCTATCGAGTGGCTGGAGGCAGACCGGAACGAGCTGGTAGACCGCGAGAAGGAGTTCGCGTTTGCATTTGCCGGAAAGACCCTGCACGGGTTCATCGACCGAATAGAGAAGACACCTGCCGGCGGGTACGTGGTGATCGATTTCAAGTCCGGGTCCAGGCCGGGCGACATCACCAGAAAGAGCCTGCCGGAAAATATCCAGCTCAACCTGTACGCCATGGCGATCCGGGAACTGTACGGCACGCTGCCGGAACGGGCGACCCTTTTTTTCCTGAAGGACAACAAGCTCGTGGACTACCAGCCAACCGGGGACTCGGTCGGGGCATTTACCCGGAACCTTGAGCAGATGATCGCGGGGATCGAGGCCGGGGAGTTCCCGGCCCGGCCGGATGAGCGGCGCTGCGGCTGGTGCCCGTACGGGGACCTGTGCGGGAGCCGGGAGGATGAGGGGGGTGGGGAATAACATAAGAACGGGAAATGAGATTATAGCACCATGATGAAATATACCAAAGAAATTCTGATTGGCGTGACAATCCTGGTTGTCATCATAGCAGGAGCAATGGTATGGAGCGGGAATTTTTCCGGGCAGACTACGGATCCTGCAGCAATACTCCTGCCTGCAGCCTCAACCGGTGTCCACTATGACAGGTCCCTGCAGATAGCGAATTCCACCCTTCCGGGCGGGCAATGGGAAGTTGCCTCAACAGCGGGACAACTGCCACCGGGGCTGTCCGTCGAACACTTCGAACACGGCTGCGTCCCGACCGAACCGGCATGCCCGCAAAATTCCTTTGATCTTTTGGGAACACCGACCCGGGCAGGAACCTACACATTCAGTGTCACCTTCTCCATCGGCGGGGACCTGATCACCCAGGCCTATCAGGTACAGATCCAGCCATAAGATCAGGAGAGCGTGCTGCTCCGGGGACCTGAAGAGACGAAGCAGATGAATCGGGAAACAGGCGGGATGAGATGCCGGGGAAGCGGTGTACGCAAAAATGGGATATGCGGCGTAAAGCGTATGAGTTTTACGGTACCGGGAAAGGGAAGCCCACTCTGGCGAGGGGCACAAGCCCCGTTGAGCATAACAAAAAAGATTACAAAGACTTCTGCAGCTCAGGGATCTCTTTTCCAATCTGCTGAACGGTCTTTTTCCTGAAGGATTTCTTCCGTTCCTTCGTATAGTCGCCGCTCCCGGGATCAAAACTCCGGATAAACCGGACTGCATCCTCCGGTCCAGGGGCATTGACCAGGGCATCGTACCCAACGCTTCTGGATCCGGGCAATAGTCTTACTCTCCGTCATGGTTCAACTCCATAAACCAGCGCAGCGGGTTACCGGCCCGTATGGATATATCCGGGGTATGCTTCTTCATAATCTTTATGACCTCATCATCCGTTGTCAGGAAAACCGCGCCGGCTTTTTTTGCACATGCAAGATGGATCGCATCCATCCCCTTGATTCCTTGCCTTTCAATTTCTTCTGCACGCGACAACAGGTTTTCATCAACCCGTATCATCTCCCGGGCACGGCGGGTCAGCCGGATAACATAGGATCGTTTGACCGGATCGCCGGTGAGACCCACTTCGTAAAGCACCACAGTGCTCGTGACCAGCTCCCAGTCCAGTGAACAGCGTTCGAGGATCGCAAGAATTGCCACTGTTGGTTCCACTCCCGGACCCGGGCAGAGGGAGGTATTTTCAGGGGGGTCCCGGGCTCAGGATTTATTGACCATCCCGGATCCGGATTATTGTACCACCGCTATACATATCACCGCGAAATGAAGATACTAGGGTATGCGCAGTTCTCTGGTCTTCACTGCTCATGCCAGGACCATGATGCATGAGCGGGGGATCCAGGAGGACTGGGTGAAGAGCACGGTGCTTGACCCGGATATGACTGAACAGCGGGATGATGACGAAGTTCATTACCTTAAAAAAATCCCGCAGAAAGGGGGAAAAATCCTGCGGGTAATCATAAATCCCACTACGGATCCGAACCGGGTCATCACCGTGTTCTTTGACGGGAGAGTTCAGCTATGAAAGTGACCATTGACCCGGAAGCCGATGCCCTGTATATGCGCCTTTCCGATACCCGCATCAGTGATACCGAGGAAGTGAAACCCGGGATTATCCTGGACTATGATGACAAAAATAACCTTGTCGGGATCGAGATCCTCCGCGTATCAAAACGGGTGCCGGCGGCAACCCTGAAATCGGTGCTTATTGAATCGGCATGAGGATGCATGGCACAAAGAAACGTGCCCGTAATACGATACGCCGGAGTAGTGTCTTTACACGCCGGTTAACCAATCTTTTTTTTACGCGAATATACCGGCACTCAATACCCGCTTGATCTGCGGTAAGTGTTCTTTGTCCCGGATCGTCCGGGCTGCCCGGATGTATTCCGTCATCCGGAAGATCTGTTCATTCCCGCAGTGATCAAAAAAACAGTTCCGGCAATAGAAGCGCCTTTCCTCCGCTACTTTACCCTTGTTCTGGTAATCCGGATTTAAACATCATAAACGTGGGTAATTCTGGCTGGCCAGAATTACCGGGAATTAGTGAATAAAAAAACGAGTTTTTACTGAAAAATTCCCCTTCACCCCTCCCGCATCAGCGGCCCGACGATCGCCGCAATCCCGGCATCTACTGCATAAACCCGCTCAAGAATACGGGCACGGCTCTCGTCATCGATCCCTTCAGCAATGAACGGCCTGTCGCAGTCCACGAGCATCAGCCCGTCATCACTCATCCCGGCCGTCCACGCATGGCACCAGATCGTGACCTTTGGGTCAAGGTCGAATAATTCCGGCCTGAGCAGGTCTGCGACCTCGGGACTGGAATGCAATGCAATGGGTTCGCCGTTTACTTTTCCTTCACGCCACTCGTCCTTCTGCCGGCGATCGCGGGCAAGGTCCGCGAGCAGCCGGTCCTGTACGGCAGGTGTTATATCTTCAGCTGCAACGCTGCAGGTCCCGCGGAGAGCGGCAAGGCCGGTCTCGATCGCGGGGACCCCCTCCCGGAACCCGTGGTACACCTCCGCGGCAACCCGCATCGCTGACGGGTCATCCGGCCGGTCCGGGTGCGGTACCGCTTCAACCAGCACGGTCACCAGCTCAATAATGCCATCGCGGATAAGGTCTTCCTGCGCTTCCGGTATCATTGCTTCAAAGATTTTTGTCATCATGGTCCCTCCCTGTTCTTTTTTTTGTTTTCGTCATGCAATCCCGCCCCGCCGGGTACCCTCCCGACAAAGAAACCTGGTCCGGAAAACCCCCCTTTCTTCCGATCGGCCCTATGGCAGCCCGATCAGACCCGGCTTTCGCCCCTGGATATTGTCTGTTATTGTTCAGAAATACCCAAGGAAACAGCCCGGAAAGCCCCGGATCAGAAGCATTATGCCGATTTGGAAAACCGTGCACGAAAATACCCCCTTTTTGTACATAATTCACCGGATCACCCCCTCCCAAAGCCAATCCGGGCCCGTATAAGGCCCTGAATACCGTGCGGGAATGTATCTCCCGATACCTCCCGGGATCGACGGTTACCCGTGGAGACCCTTCGGAATCAGGGATCATTCTCTCTCCTCCATTCCTTCGCGCGGGTTGTCCTCGTTCCCGGCCGGGCCGGCCTCCTGCCCGGCGGTATCCGCAGCGGGCACCTGCTGGACCGGACGGTAGAAGATGGTGCCGTCTTCCCGGATTTCGACAATGCCATCGTGCATGACCAGGAAGAACTGCCATTTCCCGCGGGACATCCGGAGCCAGAACTCCCATGCCATGACCCTTGTCAGCGGCATGCGGGAGATCCGCTTAATCTCGCGCTGGTACTGCCGGATAACTTCCTGCGATGTGATATAATCCGCACCGGACCACCGGAACCGGATAAATACATTCCGGAACTCCTCGCAGACGATGATGTCAAACGCATCGCTCCGCCCGCCCGGCACCGGTATCACTTCGCCGCGTTTCATCGCGATCGCTGTGGCTTCCTTAAGCATCCGGTGCGGCGGCCGGCCGCGTCCGCGGCCCGTGAGCGTCCCGGACTTCCGGCCGGTCCGGCTCATGCCGCACACCCCCGGCCTTTCCGTGCCGCGTGATGTTTCTTTGGGACACTGGCGCCAGGCAGTACATCGAGCACGGCAACCTGCACCGGGGCCAGCTCCTTTGGGATCCGCCTGGTCCGTACGGTCACGTTGTAGTGGTGCCAGTGCGTGCGCCTCACGCTGATGCTGTACACGGCATCACCCCACTCCCGGATCCGGCGGGCGATAGCCAGCGGGAGGAGGTGGAGCGGGATCTCGGTCTCGGTCCTCGACCGGTCCTTTCTCATCAGGACCGCCTCTTGTCGTTCAGCTCGATCATATCCTGTTCGATATCATTGATCCGGTATTCGAGATCAACCAGTTTGTTGAAGATCTCCTCGTTCATCCGGTCCTGCCGTTCCATTAAGGAACAGACAAGGTCGCGGGCTGCCCCCTCGAATAGCTGGTACGGGACCTCGGGGTCCCTGCTGCGGATGTCCTGCAGGCTCCGGCGCCGGAGGGTACTCTTTGGTGTCCGCGGCCGCCCGATGGAAAGTCCCCGCAGGGCCGTTGCCCGCTCAATAAGACCGGATGCTGTACGCACAGGTTCAATGGCCGTTTTGGCCTGGTCTGTTTCCGGCCCGGCCGGGTCAGTACCGGCCATTTTTCTGTCATTCTCCTCACGCCCGGTACCTGATGCAGTACCGGGCTCACTATTGCCACATTGCGATACCTCACGGGAAGATTCGGTAGTACCTTCTTTCTCCCGCGTCTTTCCGACCTCATTTTCGTTGGTCATGATTACCTCAATTCACCCCATGTTCAACAGCAGTACACTGCAATACCCGGTCATCCATACTACGAACCGGGATCCGCCATCCCCGCCCCGGATTACGATCGGCAGCCGTCAGTACAGGCAGTAACGGACAGCGGCCGGCCCTCCGGTTACGGGAGCACGGCTACGAATGCAGAAGAGCAGCAGGAGAACTGCCGTTGGTCCCGGCAATGACCGGGAGAATCCCACGAATGCCCGGTGACAAGATCCCGCGGGGACGCAGGACCGCTACGAACACCTGCCGGCCTTCCCCATCCGGCCGGGCCATGCGGAACCCGAGCAGCATGCAGAGGAGCACCAGCTGGAGCATGATGGCGTCGGCCAGGCGCCGCGCCTCATCGAGCGGGTGGCCGAGCGCAACGATCCTCATTCTCACGGGGATACAGAGTTCATCGAACATGGTGATTGTAAATAAAAAGATAAGTGAGGATATATACTTTGTAGTTGCTTTGTCAGGGATGTATATTCTGTAATGTATGGACACAACGAAGTCACGCGGGGGAGAGGAAATTAGGGATGTCGTCATATCCGGTGACAGGAGGACCGGGAAGATTTTTCGGGATATACCGGTGATCAGGCATGGGCACGGCCTGCCACCCACACTCCCGCTCCCCCCGGGTCTGGCAAAAAGAGACGGTTAGTACAGGTTGTATTTCTTATGTGCCTGTCCGATGGTCATCACTTCGGTGACAAGCACCGAATTTTCTTCAATCACATACATTGCGGTAAAACTCCGCCCGATATGAAGCCGGTATATCTTCACGCCCGGTCGTGTGTTCAGCAGTTCCTTGTCTCCCCCTTTTCCGGGAAACGGGTCGTCTTCCAGTGACTTCAGGCGTGCGTGGATAATCCGCCGGGTCTTTTTGTCCCGGGTATTGATGAACGCTGCCGCATCGATGTCGAGACCGACTACGAACTTCAAGGCTTTATCTCCGAGAGCGGGACAAACCGGCCGCGCCGGACAATCCTTTCCGTCTCTTCAACCAGGCGCTTTTCTGCTGCATCATCAACCAGTTCCCGGATCACATCATCAAACGTCTGTCCGGGTTTTCTGAGCTGGTGAACGATCTCCCACGTTTTCGGGCAGACAGGTATCCGCTTGGTTGCACATTCCTCTGCAGGCATAACAGGATTGTAAGTATGGTAAGTATTTACTTCTTTACCATCCTGACCGGTTCCCCCTCATCTTCTTTCATGAGTTTTATCCCAGATAAAGGGAGAAAAAACCGACAGCCATGCCGGGAATTATTTTCACTCCATACCCTCACCCTTTAAAAGGCCGCACATCCGGTACAGAATAAGGAGATCATGAGCAGCAGCC
>PMKW01000195.1:8159-12430 GCA_003157895.1 Methanoregula sp.
TGCACGCACATTAAATATGTGAACACACATAAATATGTGTGGTGATGTGATGCCGAATATGACACTGTCTCTCCCGGAAGATATCTACAGGATCGTAAAAGCGCACAACGAGGTCCGGTGGAGTGAAATTGCACGGCGGGCAATTGAGGATTATGCAAAAAAAATAGCGCTCCTGAATGCCATGACAGAGAAGAGCGACCTGACTGAGGATGATATCGTCGCACTTGACCATAAGGTAAAGGCGGGAATCCAGAAGCATTACCAGAGTAAAACATCCCGGGGTACCAGCAGAAAAGCAGACCGCGCCGGATAGATGCACGGAACAGGGATACGATTCACGATGAAAGGCCCGATCCGATGAACCTTGTCATAGATACCAACCGGATCATGGCCGGTCTCCTCAGGGACTCAACATCACGGAAAATTATCCTGCATGATTCCTTCTCATTTTACGCCCCGGATTATTTGGGGACCGAGATCAGAAAACACCGGCTGTACCTTATGAAAAAGGCAAAGATCTCCGGGCCGGATTTTGATCTTCTTATGCATACCCTGCTTGAGCATGTCATCCTGGTACCTTTTGAAGATTTTGAGCACGAGTACGAACATGCGATGCAGATCATGGAGATGATTGACGAAAACGATGCTCCCTTTCTGGCGGTCGGCCTGGCACTGGGTATCGGGAGTATCTGGACTGAAGACCGGCATTTTCTCGAGGCAGAATATCCTTAAAGTCTGTTCCACCCGGGATCTTTTGGAAACAATAGAGCCTGAAAGGGAGAGGGACTGATCAAAAAAGGTACCTGAAAATATATCCCTGTATCCGGACATCCCGCCATGCTTATCCTCCTCCCCGGCCAATACGGTACAGCAAATGCCGCCCGATCCAGAATACCCCTTCGATCCCGAAGAGATCCCCTCCTTCTTCGACAACTGGTGCTCCCTCCCCTGGTCCCCGTGGGTCCCGTTCAATGCCGACAAGCATACGTTTCATGAGATCCCGCACGAGCCCGGGCTGTACCGCATCCGCCCGGCCGGCAAAGACTTCCTGATGTACATCGGGGAGACCAGCCGGCCGCTTCATAAGCGGCTCAATGATCTCCGGCAGAACCTCCGCAGGTCCGACCTGATGCCGTGGAGCGACCCGCACACCGAGGCACCGGCACTCTGGGCCTGGTGGATTGAATGGGCGTCGGCCGCCCCCCGTGCAGTGCTGCCGGACCATTCTGTGGAGGTGGAAGGCCTGCCGGAAGGGGCAGGACCGGTAATGCTGGAATGCTCCGCTGCCCCGCTCGATGCATCGGTCAGCGGCCGCAAAGGGATGGCAGCCTTCCTGCTGTACAGGTACCGTCAGGAACGGCGGGAGTCCCCGCTCTGCAACTTCGGCCGGTTCCACCCGCGGTACCGGAAGTCCACCATCCGCAGGGAAGGGCTGCGGGGAGGGAGGCTCGCTGAGGAACATGAGGACAACCCGGCGGGATGGCCGGGTATTGAGCCGCTCGAAGTTACCGGGAGACCGGGCGACAGCGACTGGATGGGGCTTGAGTGGACAGCGTGGGAACCGCTTGCTGAAAAAAATGCCCGTGCAGTTTCGGCCGGTGCCGGCCTGTACCTGCTCGCGGATGCCGGGTCGCACGAGATCGTGTACATCGGCCAGTCCGCGGATGTTGCGAAACGGCTGCACGACCACAGCCGGAAGACGGGGGAGGACAGGACGCTTGCATTCTCGTACCAGATCATCGGGCAGTCGGTCCTCCCGCACAACCTCCGGGAACTGGCAAACGATCTTATCGGGAATTACTTCGGGCAATTCCGGAAAGCGCCGGAGTTCCAGTTCAGGAACAGTGCGTAACAACCAGGGCCGGGCAAACCCTGCGGCGGGGAAAGAATCATCGCATCAGCGGGGATTCTTTCGAGAAGAATTCTTTACACTGAAGGCCATGGAGCGTCAGGTAACACCAGATGATTTCTCCAGAGCAGAAATTTTAACACATCCGAAAAAAAGATTACATCAGATAACCGTGAATGGGAAAATATAAAAAGAGAGAAAATGGATCGAAAACTGGGAACTTTGATAATCCTGATGGTCACGTGTGCAATTGCACTCTCGGTTGCTGCACATTTTTTTTCCGTTTTCCCTTTTGACCTGAAGATTACCCGGGAACTCAGGGAAGAACAAAACCCGGTAGTTTCCCAGACCCTGCAATGGGTGAGTGTCCTTGGTGAAACCTGGATCGAGGCCGTACTGGCCGGAACCGTTATTGCAATCTGCCTGGTGCGGCGCCGATGGCCTGAAGCGGTTTTTGTGCTTGCCACATTAAGCAGCGTAATCCTTACCTCCGTCCTGAAAGTGCTTGTCGGCCGTCCACGGCCTCCCTCCTTTCTGGGAGATCCAAACGACCTCTTCTGGTCGGTTGACCAGTTCAGCTTTCCGAGCGGGCATGTCCTTTTTTATATTGTCTTCTTCGGTTTCATTGCCTTGCTTGCATGGTCACACCTTACCGGATACGTGCGATGGCTTATCATGGTGATATGCGGTCTCCTGATAGTGCTCATCGGCCCCTCCCGTGTTTATCTCGGGGCCCACTGGGCGAGCGATGTTATCGGGAGTTATGTAATCGGCGTACTATGGCTTCTCATGATAATTCTCCCGTACCTGAGGTCAGGACTCAGTCCGGTGATGCAGATGAAGAGGGAATAAAAAGACCGGCCCGACCGGTAAACTATGCATGGAGGAAATTATCAAAGAATGGAAGAAGAGAGCTGAACTGCCATTTTCCCCTCTCTTCCCGGAATACTGTTGGTATTTACGCCCGGGCAACCATGCAAATCATGGGGATCCGGCGGGTCAACACCTGAAAGATCAGGTTCGTTTTAAAATGGCGAACGGGAGAAAGATACTATGCTTTATAAAAGGCTGAATATGCCGATTTTGCCTCTTCCAGGATATTATTATCCAGAGGATTTCGTAAATCGGCATTTCGTACAATGGTTAAAAATTGTTTCCGGAATTCGTCCTTAAAATCTGCATGGTTTATTTCATAGAGCTTATTGGCTGCCCTGATATAGAGTGCTGAAAGCCCGACAGCATCGTTATAGTAATCTGCATACGATTTACCGGCTGCCAGCGGGGTATTCAGGCAATATTCTTTATAATTTTCTGAGTTTTCCTTATTGGTCCGGAAATCTGCATCAGCTTTTTTATAGGGCAACCCGATCCATTTCACCCATTTCTGGATGAATGACAAACCCCGGTACCAGTTTTCAATATCGTTTTCTGACGGGTAAATGGCATGTGTTTCCTTGAACGATTTTTGCAGAAATCTCCTGAAATGCGGTTCTGTTTTCCCGGACTTTGTATGGATATTCACCCACGTATCAAGGTGCTCGTCGAGAATACTTTTTTTGTACCGGTTGTTGAATGCTACCACATCCTGGTATACCTCGCAATCCAGGTGTTTTTTCCGCTTTTCCTTATCCCGGTAATAGTTTCCCGATATCTTATTGATATACGGATGGATCATCTGGTCTGCGGCAACGTGCGTTAAGTATCCCATGATAAACGCCCATTGGTTTTGGGCAATGACATCCCATTCCTCCTCGTCCGGATCTGTCTCCCTCCAGGCGATCTCAATCATCGTCAACGGGAAGAGGTTGGGTGTTTTTGAATGCAGCAGATCCCCCCATTGCACGATGGGTTCCGGTTGATTATAGCCGGCTGCCAGGAAAGAAACCGCGGTTCTCAGGACGCCGTTAAAATAGGGCAGATCCGGGCCAAGCGAACCGAGTCGCCCATAATTCATCCTTCCTTTGAGCATGCTGACCAGGTCGCCGCAATCCCTTTGATTATCGATTTCGGCTAAGGCTGCCTCAAAAATGAGCATATGAGCAACGGATCCCGGCATGTCAACAACGTTCCCGCATAATCCCATGTTCATTTCTTATTTATTAATTGAGGGTACACCGGCTCCGGGGAAATCCCTGAAAAGAATCTGATGACGCTTTCGGAAACGACAGGTCTCACGGAACGTGCGGTGAGGCTGGAGAAAGCGATCCCGGTTGAAGGTTCGGATTGCGGTAAGGATTGTCCCAGAGAACCCTGATAAGCTCTTCTCGTCCTTATGGCCGGGTAAGAAGTATCGACGAAAGAAGGGAGGCATGAGCCGATTTTCGGAGTCCGGAAGATCCATTCACTGCTCATACCTGCTCTGCCGCATGAGGCGTTGAAAAGACGGGCCCGCCATCTGACTCTCCCCGGACCCGGCCGCTGC
>PMKW01000175.1 GCA_003157895.1 Methanoregula sp.
TTCGTACCGGAAACAGTCGGCAAAGTAGCACCAGCGGAGCGGTTTGGGAGCGACTTTTGCCTCGTTGATGTACATTCGTATGACCGCTGCAGTGATCTCCGGACGCAGGGCAAGCTTCCGCCCCCCCTTGTCCTCGAAGACGTACATCTCTTCAATGATCCCCTCACCCGAGCGCATGGTGAAAAGTTCAAGGTCCTCAAACTCCGGGGTGCATACTTCCCGGTAGCCCCACCGGCGCCCGACTTCCCGCAGGCGCCCTTCAACTGAGCGCCGCGCTTCCATCTCGTGAGGTAAAAAATCCCGTGTTCCCCGTGGTTTCTGGAGCATGATGATATTCCCTGTTCTTAGTGTTTTGGTGTTGTCGGTTATTTCTTATTCGCCCGCTGCAGCGGAATGCTTCCCAAAAAGCGTTCCAGCGTCCCTTCATCCTTCCATATCTTCTCGCGCACAATTTTACCCTGCAGGTACAGTGCGGCAAGGATTAGGCCGAGCCCGAGGAGTTCAAACGCGGGCATGGTCAGCGTAACCATCGATCCCAGTGATGCCAGCGCGCCGTACAGAACCCCATAGTATGCGGCTTTCCGATAACCGGGAAGGCCGGTCCGGAAAAAGATACGTGCATCCCGCAGCCAGAGAAAAAGGGCAGCGGCAGTCCCGAACATGGCCACATAGATGAGGTACGTCATGCAATGAACTAACTTATTATACGCCGTTCCATATCTGTATTATTACAATTATGCTAAAAAACAGAGCATTGCAGGATCTGCTCGACCAGTACAAAAAAGGAGACCTGAGTGTTGAAGCTGCAGCAGTAGCTATCGAAGGGCTGCGCCTCGATCGCATCGGGGATTTTGCCTGTATGGATCTCGGGCGGAATGTGCGGTGTGGCATGCCCGAAGTAGTGCTTGCGGAAGGCAAGGACCCGGCCCACCTTGCAACAATCGCCATTCGCCATACACAAGCTGCCGGGCGCTGTGTCATCACCCGTATCGAGAGGGACCAGAGCGGTCCGATCCGGAAGTCTGCTGACCAGCTGGGAATAACTTCCGAGTACCATGAAGCCGGCCGTATCCTTGTCCTCGCAACAGGCCCCGCACCGGCAAAAAACGGTGGGATTGTCGCAGTGATCACGGCCGGGACATCGGATATCCGGGTAGCTGAAGAAGCAAAGGTCATCGCAGAGGAGATGGGGTGCGAGGTCAGGACCGCATACGATGTCGGCGCTGCCGGCATCCACCGCCTTTTCCCGGCCCTGAAGCCGCTGCTTGCCGCCCACGTTTTCGTTGTCTGCGCCGGACGGGAAGGAACGCTGCCCTCCATAGTGGCAGGGCTTGTCGATAAACCGGTAATTGGTGTCCCGGTCAGCGTCGGCTACGGGTACATGGGCGGGGGGCAGGCTGCCCTTGCGAGCATGCTCCAGTCCTGCTCGGTCCTTTCCGTTGTCAACATCGATGCAGGGTTTACGGCCGGGGCGTTTGCCGCACGGATCGCACGGATGGGAGTACAACTATGAAACGCGGATTTTATATCGGGCGGTTCCAGCCCTACCACAACGGGCACCAGTCAGTGCTGGAACATATTGCGGGGAAAGTAGACGAGATCATCATCGGTGTCGGCAGCGCACAGCTCTCCCACCAGATCGACAACCCGTTTACCGCGGGAGAGCGCGTGCTGATGATCACCCGCTCGCTTGAGTCACTCGGTTGCCCGTTCTACGTGATCCCCATCGAGGACATCCAGCGGAATGCCCTCTGGGTAGCCCATGTCCGGTCCATGACCCCACCTTTTGATATCTGCTATTCATCAAATCCGCTTGTGGTCCGGCTTTTTGGCGAAGTGGGAATTAAAGTCCAGTCCCCGGCAATGTACGAACGCGAAACCCTGAGCGGTACGGAGATACGTAGGCGTATGCTGAACAATGAGCCGTGGAAATCGCTTGTGCCGCCTGCCGTGGTCCAGGTAATAAAGGAGATTGACGGGACCCGGCGCCTGCGCCAGATTGCCCAGGACGATTAAATGAGATACGAAATCGTATGAAAATCTTTCATTCAGGTAAAGGAGGAGCATTGAATGGGTAGTTTCCTGGAAAAATTGTTTGGCAAGAAAGAGCCGGAACTTTTCACCATCAGCCTGGGCTCTGTCCCGGCATGGCTGAACGGGCGTGAGAAGACCGCGCGATCAGAACTCCTTTCAGCGTCCGGTGAAACACAGAAAAAAATCCGGAATGGGATCCTGAATCTGCAGCAGATTACAAATACCGTTGCGCAGGTAGAGCAGGACCCGGCAATCCACCCGAAGCTTAAGAGCATTGCCAGGAATTCCCTCCCCCTGTTTGTAAAGGCAATGAATGCGTCCCTTGCAAAAGAACTGCCGGACGAAGTGGAGGAGTTCTATCCTGCTGCAGTGGAATGCCTCAAGAGCTGCCTGAACAGCACCCGGGGGCAGGGCAGGTATCTTCAGGCAGTTTTTCCGGAAGAGATGAAGGCGGTGAAGTCCGGCATCGATACAATCGGCCGCGAGATCAATGACATCACAGCATCGCTCACACGCTTCCGGGAAGAAAAAACCCTCATTGATGCGGCCCTGTCCCTGCAAACCGCGCTGCTGGAAATCATTGCGGATATACAAAAAGCAGAGGAAAAAGACAAACGGATTATTCTCCGAATCACGGAAATGACTGACAGGGTTGCTGCGATCGAAAAGGAACTGGAGGTTTTCCCGTCCGATGGGCGAATGGGAGAGGTGAGTATGCTGAAAGCAGCGTTGCGGGATGCGGAAAACCGGCGTGATGCTGCAATACGGACCAATGCTGCTCTTTCGATGACGGCATCCCATGTGTTCCGTAAGGCAGAAAAAATAGCCGTTCGGCAGAAACATCCGACAGAGATTTCCGTCCTGAGGCACACAATGGAACTCCTGTCCGATCATATGGTACCGGATACCGGGGATCTTGCATCTGCCCTTGCCACCGCTTACCCGGTTGCAGAACGGATGATCGTTGCCGAAGAGATCACGCTGAAAAACAAGGAAGAGCGTGCTATTTTTTCGGATATGAAACAGTTCAGTACCGATATCTGTGCCAGTTGTACTGATATTGGATTCCAGGAAGAGGCATGCAGGGTTGCACAGGAAAAATTATCTTCGAACCCGCTGCTTGTCAGGATACATTCGCTTGAGCGGGAAAAAGCCCAGCTCGAGACTATGCTTAAAAAAGAGAACCTGGCACGCGTTGATCTGAAAGACTGGATGCAGAAGACACAGGAAAAAATCCCAAAACTTTCAGAAGAACTCACAAAAAAGATGGAGGAGATGGTAGGGGGTGGCGTGCAACTTCAGATTGACGACCAAAGACCGGCATGAGGGCAGATGTCGGATATGCTTATGTTGTCAATACGTGTCATTTTCATTTTCCTCAAGGTCTGAGAACATTTCATCGACGCATTCGATAAGCCAGCGGAGTTTTTCCTGCGTGATGTCCTCGGAAACCAGTTTTTTCATTGAACCTGACACCATAATTTATCATTGCCCGGGCAGTGTTTCTCCACNNGCCAGTGAGATCATCTGACCAGCCATAGGTATCATGGAGCATCTGCGCAATGACATCCGAAAATGTCATGTTCCCACGTTTAAGTGAAAGTAGCGCCTCATACACCTCGGGATCGATCCGGATAGAACGTCCCTCGCCTGCACGAGGCATGATTACCACTTTGTGGTTACAGTATATAAATATACCGTTAATTTTGAGAAAATACGTGTCTGACTTTATATATACCGCTCCAAAGGCCATTATTTAGCGAGATCGCGATGATTTTCTCTTCGTGAGAGCGCGCAGGATCTAAACAGTATTCATATTACGACCGGGTGTTGATCCGGATAAAAAAGAACGATGTGTAATCCGTGTATGCGAACTCCGGTGTAATCCCATGGCACCCGCCGAGGCGGAGGAGGGTGGGGACATCCAGCGGTACAGTCGCAACCTCGAGTTCGGGACCCTCCAGTGCATTCGGGTTCTCAAGCGGTCTGAACTCAAGTTTCTGCTGCACTATCCCAGCTGTTGTTTTCCTGCAGCAGACATTCTCATGCTGGTGACCGCAGCACATATGGGTGAGTCCCCGCTTTTCGAGCGCTTCAAATGCCATGGCTGCAGTATAATGGAAACCGGTAAAAAAATCGCCGGACTCGTGCGACAGGCGTTGCCAGCATTTGAGCCGGAGCGTCTCTGTGCCCAGCTCCAGTGGCCCGCCGTGGACAAAGAGCATCCCGCGATCAGACCATTCCATGGGTATGTTGTCGAAAACAGAGAGAAGAGGGGAGTCCCGCAGCTGCTCGTGTCGGTACGTGCTTGCTGCATCGCTCCCGCTTACAAGGAGACCATGGAGGTAGGCATGGTCATGGTTCCCGAGGATCGATACGAGCCGGTACTCCTGGGACAAGGTATGGATCTTCTCAAGAGTTTCCTTTGGCTGGTCACCGCGGTGGAGGAGATCACCGAGATTAATAAGGATATCCGCCGGTCCAAACATTTCATAAAACAACGGGGATTTAATGCATGCTGCAAGTGCACCGATTGCAGCTGAATCCGCGTGCACGTCAGAAAAGATTACTGCACCCATACCGGTACCAAGAATATTGGTCTTCATTCCCATATAAACCAATGATGCCCCGGGTTATCCCTATGCCGGCATGATCAGGAAAGATATGTTCATGAACCAATGGTTCCAACGTATGAACAGCACATCTGAATGTCCTGATCAGATTACTAAAATTCCGGTCCGGGGAGATCATCCGGACGACTGCAGGACGGGGAGTATTATCCGATGGAACGGTTTCTCGATGCTTATATTGAACGCATGCGACCTCATTTTCCGAAATTTCCCAGCGAGACTGCCCATGAAATAGCATCCGCATTCCTT
>PMKW01000129.1:0-2128 GCA_003157895.1 Methanoregula sp.
TCCTAAAACTTAAGGATCCCGGCACCGGACCAGGGAAATCTGATGCAGCGTGATTCACGACAACATCTCTGGCTAAATGATCTTTCTGGGTATCCAGATTATTGGATTGAAACTCTGCCAGGATCGGTTTTTTTTCATTGATCAATTACGCAGGTATTTGATATCGGTAACGGGCACCCGGAACCCACTGAATAACGCACCGGATGTACAAGGGGACCAGCATTTTTCATTGCAAAAAATAGAAATTAGAGTAACCTTATTAGTCAGTGTGATTTCACAGGGATATGGCGGTCTTGCACAGCCTGCCAAGAGTTAATTGTGGAAACAAAGCCACTATCACACATCTACAACTTTTAAGGGGATTTTAAAAGAATCCCCTGTTCGTTTCCTCGCATGGTTGTGAAGGATCAGTCCGACACCTGTCAGATCCTCCAAGGAATTCTCTTGCTCAAAGTTTCCACCGGGGAGCCCGGGGATCCGGATTATTTCCCGNNGGGAAACGGATATGAAAAACCAGGGGGCCTGCTTGTACATTCTATCGCCCGTATCATGTTCCGGCCAATCAATGCAGTTGCGGCAGAGGGTGTCTGAAAAACCTCCTCTTCCTGAAGGTCGCCAGACCTGCAAGAGAAGAAGACCGAAGGCCTGCTACCTGAAGCAGGAGAATGTTGAGGGTAATAAGACCCAAAAGGAGGAGGAGACCGGAGGTCTTCGGGTAAGGCCCCCGGACTCCTCGACCGTGAGTGGTAATTCCGGGACCGTATATTCCCTGACCCGGATAGTACTCTATGTGCCGGTGTAACCCCTCCATCATCTTCACGCCGCACCCGCATCCCTTCAAGAGCCGGCAAAATAAAACAGAACAATNNTCATGCCCCCCGACTTTCTCCTCTTCGCACTCATATTCCTCCTTGGCATTATCGTTGCATACCTCATCTTCCGCATACGGGTCAGCGTTTTTAAAGAGCGGGCCTATAACGATCTCGAACGCTGGAAGCTCGAACATACACAGGAAATACGGAAAGACTCCGTCAGCCGTTCACGCTCCACCCTGAAAGGGAGGATCTCGGAGCAGATGGCGCCGCTCCTGCCGGAGTTTCCCTTCTCTTTAGCCGATGCCCGTTTCATCGGCAACCCCATCGACTTTGTGGTCTTTGACGGTTACACGCAGGCAAAGGATGAAAATGCCACACGTATCGATGTTATCCTTGTGGAGATCAAGAAGGGGAAGAAAAGCAGGTTGTCGCGGGAAGAGATGCTGATAAAAAGAGCTGTTGAAGAAGGGCGAATATCGTGGAGGACGATCATTCTTGACGATACAGACCCGGCAGATACCACGGCAAACGATGTTCAGACAAAACCAAACGGGTAAAGAAGCGCGGTGAGTTCCCGGTGCATAAAAACGATCACCGGTAACAGTTCTGGAGGCATTCATCCAGTTTCCGTGCAACAATATCTGTGGTGCCCGCCGCATTGCTGATCGCGTCCCGACAGACCTGCCCGCAGCTGCCCGGCTCGTGGACCGGATCGAAGATCATCGGGGTGGTTGTTGCCGGCCTGACCGTGGTGATGACGGTCGGCGTCATGGCCGGTGATGCCGGCGTATGGACTTGATCGCATACGATATGGCCGGGGTCATGGACGGGGTCGCAGACCACACTCATGCTCCGGACAAGGATATACCCGAGGATGAGTGAGACAACCGCCGCAACCGACGCAATGAGGATCTTGATGGTCCGGCTCTGGATGACCTCGTCAAGCACGCAGGCTGCGCTGTAACTGATGACTATAGTTATGGCAGCAGGGAAGACTATGTTGCCGTACGAAAACCCGGTGGACAGTACGAGTGCGAAGAAGACAGGAATGATGAACGTTACTGCAAGGAGCAATTTCAGCCCGTTCGGCCGGAACAGATCGTATGCAATGGTCATTATCTCATACTCAGAATGGTAGGTATTCAATCTTGTCACGGATGGATAAAGGTCGGCAGCCTCCGGCTGGTCCATCAGAACCTGGGGGATGGGAATGCTGATGCTCTTCAGAAATCGAAGAAACCTGAAATTTCCTTCTCATCCTCGGAGTCTGATGACTCCTCAGATCCGGAAGATGCCCCGGAGAAGGGGCGAGT
>PMKW01000129.1:2171-17779 GCA_003157895.1 Methanoregula sp.
AAGCCCGTCGATGTCTTCCTGCGTGTTCTGGTTCGCGGTCAGTGCGTACATCTTCAGGATATGGTCGAAGACGAACGCATTGCTCTTTTTGATGAGATCTCCCGTTTCCCCATATATGTTTTCCGCGGCCGGGCCAGGATAGAGACGGCGCACCACGTAAGCCCCGTACGCGAGCGCGATCAGCGAATGGGCGAGCCGGGAGTACCCTGAGTCCGGGCGCCGGAACGTGGCAAGGTTGATCCGGAACATCCGGTCAACGTCCGGGTCTCTGATCCGATAGTCCCAGTTCGGCCAGCTCCCCTGCAGCAGGCCGTCCTTTATGACCCGCCGTTCCAGCGGCGAGCCTGCCACCACCTCGGCCCGCCCGAAATCGAACGGGTACCCCGGGTGGTTCTTCATAAAGAGGATATTCTCATTGATCTCATCGAGCGTGGCGTCCGGGTGGAACATGAGGAGATTGTACGTCACGATGATGCCATGCCGGTGTAAAATATCGAATGCCTGGCCGATATGGTCTACCTTCGAGCCCCGGATCAGTGCCCTGAGCCCGGTCCCGCTCGCGTTCTCGACCCCGAGGAAGACGCCGACCACGCCGAGCTTGTCGAGCCGGCCTGCGACCTCTTCGGTGATCGAGTCCGGCCGGGCCTTGATCAGGAAGGCAGTTGTGCCGTAATCGACCCCCTCGTTCTTCAGCGCCGTCATAAGTCCATCGAGCCTTGCGCAGTTGTCTTCCTCGTGCGCCTGAAGGAAGTTATCGTCATGGAACTGGAAAAGCCGCACACCCTGCTCGTGGTAGAGCCATGAGAGTTCGCGGGCGATATTTTCCCCGCTCCGCAGCGCGTGCCGCTTCCCCGTCTTCCCCGCATGGAACGCCCCGATGCAGCAGTAGGCACACGCCGAGTGCCAGCATCCCCGGCTTGAAACGAGCGTTGCGAAGTTCTCACCCAGCCGCACCTGTGGCCGGCTGTTCCGTACCGGGAATGGCAGGGTATCGAGGTCCGGGAAGTGGTCGATTGTGGGGTTCTTTCGGATTTCATCTGTTTTACGGTACACGAGGTTTGCAACCGATGAAATTTCGCGTTTCCCTGCAAGGTACTCCGCCAGATCCGTGAGCGCCTGCTCTCCCTCAAACCGGACTATAGTGTCAATACCTTCTTGGGTTTCCAGGATTTTTTTGTATTCGAAAGTCGGGAAGTGACCTCCTGCGGTGATGTGACCTTTGTACCCATTTTGCCGGATGGCTTTTATCAGTTCGAAAAATGCCGGCGCACGGCTCTGGAAGGCCATGGAAATGGCTATGATATCCGGACGGAATTTCTGGATCTGTCTGAGGATACTTGCGATATCTGCTGGTACGGAGAATGGTGCTATTTCAATGGTGTGGCCTGCCTGAGTAAGGGCGGCAGCCGGGTAGCGGATCGAGAGGTTCTCCTCGTCTTCGGATGCGATGAAGAGAACCTTTTCCGCCATGGTACTTTCTGGTTTGCGGGAGGAGGGGGATAATGGTTGTGGAAAGGGGAATCGGGAGGTTTCAGGCCGCCCTTACAGGGAGAGGGAGGCCCAAAGACGCAGAATCCCCCCGACCCGAAACCCGCCATTGCCAAAGTAACCCCTGTTTTTTACTAAAAATCTTGCGGACTATCCCGCCAGTTTTCCAGACAACTATTTCGTACACGCCATCGGATAGTTATAAGATGAAAAGAGATAAAGCCGGTTTGCCAGAAAAATGATGATCCTCTGGAAGTACTTAAAGCCACAGAAGGGGCTTATCATTATCGCTCTCGTTTTAGCGGGAGCAAGCCAGCTGCTGAACCTTTTCGATCCGATTATCTTCGGGAAGATCATCGATGATTATGCCCTGAATCCGAATAACCTCACAGAAAATGCCCTAGTCACCGGTGTGCTGTTCTGGCTGGGCGTGGCGGTTGTTGTCGCACTGCTTGCCCGGATTACAAAAACGTTTCAGGATTATTTCTCCCTGCTGGCAGTAAAAAAGTTCGGTATGGAGATATTCGATGAAGGACTGAAGCAGACGCTTCGCCTGGAATATAGTGAGTTTGAGGACCAGCGAAGCGGCGAGACATTATCGGTATTACAGAAAGTGAGGACCGATACCCAGACATTCATCACGTCATTCATCAATGTCCTCTTCTCTGCTTTCGTGGGAATTTGTTTTCTCATCGCATATTCCATTACCAAGAACTGGCTGCTGGTACCTGTTTTTGTGATAGGTATTCTCGTACTGGGATCGCTCACCGGCCTCTTAAGTAAAAAGATCAAGACAACGCAGAGAGCAATCAACCACGAAACGAACAAGATGGCGGGAGTGATCACGGAATCCTTAAGAAACATCGCGCTCGTGAAAAGTCTTGGCCTGACATTCCCCGAAATACGCAGATTGCAGGAACAGAACTGGAAGATTTTCAGCCTTGAGATGAAGAAAGTAAAACGGGTCCGTACTCTGACGTTTTTTCAGGGAACGACACTTTCCATCCTGAAGCAGTCGATATTATTCATACTCCTCTGGCTGATCTTCCGGAACCTCCTCACCACGGGAGAACTGGTCTCGATGCAGTTCATCACCGCTATCATCTTCGGACCTTTGCAGGATCTTGGTACGATCATTGTGAATTATCGTGAGGTCGAAGCTTCCGTCAGTAGTTTCGATGAACTGATGCAGAAGCCGGTTGAAGAAAGACCGGAAAATCCCATTGCGATCGACGAGCTGAATGATATCCGTTTCGAAGATGTGGTTTTTCATCACAAGAATGCAAATTTTAATGCCATCGATAGGATCTCGTTCCAGGTAAGGTCCGGTGAGACTATTGCTTTTGTCGGTCCTTCCGGTGCAGGCAAGTCAACGCTTATGAAGCTCCTGGTAGGCCTTTACCGGCCCGACAGTGGAGAGATCTATTTCAATGGTCAGCCATCCTCCCTGATCCGGTATAACCCGTTACGGAGACAGATGGGTCTGGTTACGCAGGACCCCCAGTTGTTCTCGGGTACCATAAAGGAGAACCTTTTATTTGTTATGCCGGATGCGACCGATGAGCAGATCATGGATGCGCTGCATATGGCTGCATGTGACGAGGTAGTGAACCGTTCTGAACAGGGTATTGATTCTCTTATCGGGGAGGGGGGTATGATGTTGTCGGGGGGGGAGAAGCAGCGTATTTCCATTGCCAGGGCTTTACTGCGTCATCCCCGCCTGTTGATCTTTGATGAAGCGACTTCCGCGCTCGATTCGTTAACCGAGAAGGATATAACAAATACGATACGGGATATTTCCATGAGCAGGGACCGGATATCTCTGTTAATCGCTCATCGTTTGTCCACGATACTGCACGCTGATGTGATCTATGTGCTGGAGAAGGGAAAGATCGTTGAAACGGGTTCTCACGAAAGTCTTATCGATCAGAAGGGTTTGTATTACGCAATGTGGCGCCAGCAGATTGGTGAACGCAGAGACGTCGTAGATTAATCGTACCGGACAGGGCAAAAGTACCCTTAACCCTTCCCGGAAAAATCTCCAAAAAACTATCATTTATTTTCGCGAACGCATTCCCCGGTAAAATATTTCCCCGTTTTCACCAGTTTTAGTAAGAAAATCATCTATAAATAGAGGAAATGCAGAATCAACCGGGTATCAGACAGAGGTATGCTCTATGGAGTTTTCAACGATTGTGATGTCGCGATATGCGACAAAGAAGTTTGACGGCAGAAAGATTCCTGAAACAAAGGTCAACGAGCTTCTCGACATGGTGCGGTTTGCTGCGTCGGCGATAAACCTCCAGCCATGGAAGATCAAGATCGTCACAGACCAGAAGATCAAAGAGCAGCTCAGGCCGGCAGCATTTAACCAGGAACAGATCACCAGCTGTTCGCACCTGCTTGTTTTCTGTGCAGATCCCGATTACGACAGCCTCATTTCCCGGCTCGGGGTCCTGTTGAAAAAAAGTGGTGCACCTGAAGAGATGCAGAAGAACGTTCTCGGGATGGCAGCCCAGTTCGCCGGCAAAATGTCACCAGACCAGAAACTGGCATGGTCACAGGCCCAGACATATCTTGCACTGGGGAATGCTATAAACGGAGCAAAATCACTGGGTTTTGATTCCTGCCCTATGGGGGGGTTCGACCCGAAAGAATTTTCCCGGATCCTGAAGATCCCCTCGCCCCTTCTACCGGTGATGCTCTGCCCGCTGGGGTACGCGGCTGATAAGCCGATGCCGAAAGTGAGGTTCCCCAAAGAGGATGTTATATTCTGAAAACCGGGCCGTTTCTTTTTATGAATTGTGACCGGGTAAACGAGAATAATTACGGGGGAACCAGCCCCCCTCTGGCGATCACGGTACACAGACCCTGCTCCCGTATCACGGACCTTCTGGGGCGCCCCAACCCAACCGGCCCACGGTAGCACTGCCCCGGGAACCGGTTAGCACCCGGTACCCGGGTGAAACTACCGGAACAGACAAAAGGAACGTACTATGGCCAGTAGTATTATGTTCTGGGGGAACAGCATTGGATAGCAGATGGCTGATAAAAAGTATGAATCATTAAAGATCGAGAACATCGTTGCATCTGGTGTTATCGCAGAATCCATTGATCTTGTTGATTTTTCAGAAAAGACCGAAAACTGCGAACTCAATAAGAAACGATTTCCCGGGGCCGTATATCGTATCGCGGATCCCAAGATCGCGTGCCTGATCTTCTCGTCGGGTAAGATCGTGATCACGGGTGTCCGTAACGACAAGGCGCTCGCAGACGGACTTGCTATTGTTATCAAAGCGTTAAAAGCTGCGGGCATCCAGCCTCTCAAAGAGCCCCGGATTGCGATCACCAATATGGTCTGTTCGTACAATCTCAACAGGTACATCAATCTCAACAGGATGACCGTCACGCTCAATGTCGAAAGTGTCGAGTACGAACCCGAACAGTTCCCCGGGCTGGTATACCGGATTAAAGATCCGAAGATCGTTGTTCTTATCTTCTCGTCCGGAAAGATCATTCTCACAGGGGGTAAGACCCTTGACGATGTCAGGAAGGGACTTGACGTCCTCGAAAAGAAGCTCGAAAGCATTATGTAAAAAAGGATTATTCCTGTCTCCACTCCCTGCGGTTCCCCGACACATTGCAGGTGAACACCGGTTCCGGAATCCAGCTCTCCGGAGAATGCGTCAACCATAGAGATACAGGAAATTATTTTTGTTTATTTTTTGATTTCGGGAGATGCCAGGAATGATATTTTCCTTTGCCATAATATGGCAAAGTGGATGTATTCTTTTTTTGCAGAATAAAAAAATAATTTACATCAGTCAATACTGCGGATTGATTCCGAACTTTGTGAAAACGGTTATCTTCATTGACAAATTAACGTAAAAATAGAATCTCGCAAGGATCATGTGATCGTAATGGCAGAATTTTCTGAAGGATCAGAACAGGTAATTCTTGATACCTATATCTGATTTTTTTTAAAAAAGGGGGAGATTAACCGTGATCTTACGGGAACCCGAGAGACCAGTTTGCCAGTTTTGGTCCAACGGATACGTTTCCGAAATTATACGATAAGGTCAGGTTTTCTGCATCCTCCGGAACGGTAAATAAAATAATTCCTCTCACACTCTGGCCCTGAACTAATGTCTTCATAAACTCTCCGGAAACGCTGCTTCCGTACGTTGTTGCTGTTCCTTCAGAATTACTTAAAGTAAATGTTTTGGGCAAAAAAGAGATAAAATATTCAGCTCCAATATTTTTTTCCTCGGCATCAACAATAATGAACGCACTTCCCGCCCCAGCACGTTCCTGATAGGGTGCATAATACGAACTTTTTTGTACTGAATATATGGCCGCACATTAAAAAAGAAAGTGGCCTGTTCCCGGTTGAAAATGTCATGCAGCTGGGCTGTCCGTGGGTAAAATATATCCGATTTCAGCACCATGTTCATTCATTCAGCTCATTGCTTAAGGAAGTAACGGCATGAAACGATTCCCCTTCTTTGTCTGTCTGGCTTTCCTGCTCCTGCTCTTTCAGGTTGGGATTATGTCCGCCGATTCCCCGGTAAACATGACAGGAACCGACGCCATTGCTGCAGCAACGACGACCACTCCTGGCACGACTGGCGGAAGTATCTATTTCGAGACCGATCCCTCCGATGCCTCGATCTGGCTGGCCACCGTCGATATCGGAACTACCCCGTTCACCTATTACTCCGAGAATACAGGAACGCTGTCAGTGCATATACAAAAGAAAGGATACGAAGACTACTCGGGTACGGTCACTGTGATAAGCGGACAACGGATCGCATTCTATGCCAAGCTCATGCCGGTTCCACGCTATACCGGTGAAGAGAATACCCCCGCTGCACCAATGACAACCGTTACGACAATCAGGAAGTCGACGCTGGAGATCCCCACACCCTGGCCAACATCAACGGAATCTCCGGTTGATCCTGCTGTCGTTATCGGGGCAGCCGCTGTCGGCATCGGATTCTTTGTGATCCGGCGCCGGTGATTCTTTTTAATAAGATCCTGAGCTGCAATACTTTTTTATTGATTTCAGATTTCCCGGGTATTCATCACCAGGGAACCACAACAATATCAGTGGGAAAATTATTTCTGGCTGCGGGAGTGCTGCATCCATCATCATTCAGGGAAATGATCAGCTGTCGGCTGTACAGGATCATTCGAAATACCATTCACCGGACAAATATTTTTCACGGCGTCTGAGGGCAGGAAGGAGGCTCCCGGCATGGTCCTCGCAGACAATGGCAGAACAGCGTCCGATTGACGGGACCCCGATCGCATCCTTCTCATACCCGGCACACAGCGGTTTTTCCGCCATGATCATTTTTATCAGGGCGTTTTCACAGGTTCACCGACAGTTTCACCTCACCGGGCCTGGATACCCACGGATGATGAGCAGGTTTCAGGCAAAATAATTACTTTGCATATGCTTCTACCAGGTCCCGGGCGGTGATTATCTCCGCAATCTTCTTCTTTTTGATGAGGGGAAGTCGCCGGATATGCTGTGCAGCCATTATCTTTGCCGCTTCATGAATACTGATACCGGCAGGAGCTGTTTTCAAAGGAGCAGTGCATGCTGCACCGACCGGAGTATCAAGCGGTCTTGACTGTACAATGAATGTTGAGAGGAGGTCCCGCTCCGTAAATATTCCCGCTGGTGTTTTATCACGGGACACAATCACGCTGCCGACCCGCTTCTTCCCCATAAGAGCGGCAACGTCAAGAACCGTTTCATCTTCATTGACGCTGACAATCTTCTTTGTCATAAAATCATCGACAACAAGCGATGACTCCGGAGACTCTGGCATCTCGCGGATCAGGTCGGATGCTGTGATAATCCCGGCAAGGTTACCGCACACAAAGACAACCAGTCTCCCTTTCTTATTGATCATGGTTCGTGCTGCCTCCCTGATCTCGAATGGCGGGCAAATCTTGATGAGCGGGTACGACATGACCTGGCTGACCAGCGTTTTTTCCATGTCCAGATTGCATGCAAGAACCCTGGTGAGCAGGTCCCGCTCCGTCACAATAGCAACAGGTGTTCCGAATTTTATGACGATAAAAACTCCCGATGTGCTTTTCACCCATGGTCTTTGCTGCCTGGATCATCGGGGTCTCAGGAGTTGTCGTGATAATCTTGCGGCTCATGATGTCGCTCACTTTTTTGTGACGTTTGGATTCCTTATAGGCAGAATCGAGCACGCTCGGGAATTCAATGATATTTTTTTTTCGGTACCGGCGANNTCCGGAGGACGGACAGGATATCCGCCCGGATAATCTGAACCTGAGTAAGACAGGCTCCCTAACGTACGGTCATGGCCGCTTACCTCCGCTCTGTCCGTAAATCCTCAGTGCACTCCGGTTCGTTTCCCATCAGAACGCTTTTTTGCGGTACACCGGAAAGCCGATATCGTACCCTATTCCCACCGGCCCGCTGCAGGTCCTGATGCTCCGCAAGCGCAGGCCCGGCCAANNCTCCCCATACTCGACGGGTGCATAATGGGATCCGACATGCGGGAGTCCCTTGAACCGCACGAGCCAGGAACCGTTGATCTGCGCGGCCATCCGGACCGAGACCGCATCGGGTGTCAGTTCGTCGTTGGTACCCACAACGAGCATGACATCCTTGTGGATGCCGGACAACCTGTCCCAGGACCCGTTCCACGCGAGGTTCGCCAATGCTTCATTGCGGACACCTTTTGATTGCGCAGGATCGACTGCTACTGCTTCAATGATGGAGAGAAGTCTTCTGGTCTCGGGCAGGCGGATGCTGTAGGCGTTGGAATCAAGCACCAGTTTTCGCACGCGTTCAGGGTGATCAATAACCAGCTGCTGGGAGACCGTGGACCCCATAGAAACCCCATACACATGCATGCTGTCGTAGCCAAGAGCCGTCATCAGCCCGCCAGCGTCATCTGCATACAGGGAGATCGCTGGTGTCGCATTGTTGTTTCCGCTGTATCCCATTCCCCGGGGGTCATAGATATACACATGGTATTTCGATGCCAGGATACCAATGAAGGTCTCATTCCACTCCGTATTCATGGTAGCACCGAATCCCGGGATCATCAGGACCGGTTCGCCGGATCCGAATTCACGGTATCCCAGCCTGATCCCATTGACCTGCGCGTACTGGACAGGTGTTGCGTTGATCGAAACAACCTGAAAATTCTGAGTTACCTGAACCTGTGGCTGGGTAATAATACCCGGGGTACTCGTACATCCTGTTGTGGTGAGAAGGCAGAGGGTGAGGGCGATTGCCAGAGTAAAAATCAGTGTCCTTTTCATAAAAAATCCCATAACCGGTTTTATGTACTGGAAATCAGATGTTCAGGTATTTGGGCTTATTCTAAAGAGAGGAAAAAATTTACTGGTAAGGGGAAACCCGGGCTGATAGAATCCCTGGCTGGAAGCTATGCCGGCAGCCCGGGCGGACCTCCCCCCAGGGTAATCATGATCTCCCGGTTATTTCAGCTGCACCGTTACTCCATATAGCTTCTCAACCGTCTCGGCATGGATAAAAAAGCAGTCTTCCGGAGTCATCTGCCCGGCAGCGACGAGCTTGTTGGTATACCGTGGTACTGACTTGGGGCCGATCACCGCACCGGGCCGGGCGTTCTCGTCCATGTAATCGCTCTCCATGGTGAACCGGCGGTGTTCCCGGACCAGCCGGGGCAGGGCTTCGTGCTTTGCGATCAGCGAAGGATGCAGGGGGGTATCCGGTGAGCCGTAATGCTTCACCACCCGATCCACCGGCATATGCGCTGCCCCTGCCATCTCCACGACGTCGGCACATGGGCCGGTCTCGGCATGAATCTGGAGCGCGCAGCTGCTTTCGGCAGCCAGCTGCAGTGCATGGGAGAGAACTTCGTTGGAAGCCGCCAGCAGCTCCGGGCTTACGTCATAATGGGGCCTGCCGCTTTTGAGGGCCACCGCTTTTCCCTCCCTTACGCAGGTGGCAGCGCAGTCAAGGCCGGCTTTCATCAGCGCGGTTGCTTCTTTGAGGGGCATCCGTTCAGTCAGCCTGCTGATCTCCGCGGGATGCACACCCAGTACCGGAAAGACCTCGATACCTGTTTCACGAATCATCTCCGCGACCCGGAGCGTTTCATCAAAGACTTTGGCATAATCTGCACCGCATGAAGGGTGCACGCCAAGCGACCACGACGGTTTGGACACCAGAAAGAGGTGCGTCCCGCCAGCCCGTAAAAAATCCTTTGCCGCTTCAAGTCCCCTGCCGTTGACCGGGTCGATATGGATGTGGTCGTCAGTGACGGGATATGCCGGGGATCTCATTACACTCCACCACGCTCATGAACGGGTATCCTTTCTCAGGCGCAAGACGGGCACGGCAGTAGGAAAACCCCACACGAGTGACAATCTCAACATCAAACATGAGTCCGGTAAGCTCGCTGTAGCCGAACCGGTTTTCCGTCATGAGGTTGCGATCCAGTTTCACGGAAATCTCTTCAACGAACGGCTGGAGGATTACGGCCTTCTCAATGGCAGCCTCCACACTGGCTGCCGACTGCCGGGAGATGGGGGTGCCCACCCACTGGTGGTAGAGCGCGCCCAGTTTTATCCCTGCCTCAAAAACTGCCTGTTCCTGGTTACTGGTCATGGGCATCTGCCTCAGATCAACTGGATAATCCCGTTCTTCGGTTCCATTGCCTCGCCGTGCCGGAGGAGCATGTCGATACCTTCTTTCACTTTATCCCGCGCGAACCCTTTGCCGCTGACAGCATCAATGACCTGGTCGATACCGGCACGTCTTCCTTCCCCGCCGATATCGCGAATGGCATCCTTGATGACACGGACAATGTCCCGCTTCTCCTTCGATATGCCGGTGACGACCTTGTCGATATCAAAGGTCCCTGTCCGCGCATCGTACGCGATCTGGCGGAGGCAGGCATCGACAATATGGATGACCCGTTCGGCATCGCTCTGCAGGATAGTGTCCGACAACCGGATGCGGGCGCTGGCTTCTGCAAGGCGGACCAGGGCTTCCAGCTGGCGCGCGGTCACCGGAACCGGTTTGTTGGGTTCCGCTATTCCTCTCAGTTTCAGATAATAATTTACCAGCGCGTCCTTTGCCTCTGAAGAAAGCATCGGGTAGCATGACCGTTTTGCATATGCAACATATTTCCGGAACAGGGTAGGTTCGATATCCGGCATCACGGGTTTGAGCTGCTCCAGGATGTATTCATCGGTAACACCCGGGATGGGGGTTTTTTTATGCTGTTCGATAAGCTCCCCGGTTCTATGTGCCTTGAGGATATGTTCCGCGATAGCAAGATCCCTCTTTTGTTCCGGCTGGTCGGTCATAATGAAGATGAGGTCGAACCGGGACAGGAGGGAGGGCGGCATGTTGATCTGGTCGGAGATATCGCCGAACATATCGAACCTGCCGTATTTCGGATTTGCTGCACCGAGAAGGGCACAGCGTGATTTGAGCGTTGCGGTTATGCCCGCTTTCGCTACGCTGATGGACTGCTGCTCCATAGCCTCGTGGAGGGCGGAACGGTCACCTTTCTCCATTTTGTCCATCTCATCGACTGCTGCTACTCCCATGTCGGCAAGGACCAGCGCACCGGCCTCCAGCGTCCACCGTCCTTCGCCGAACTCATCCTTGACTGCCGTTGCGGTGAGTCCTGCTGCTGTGGAGGACTGTCCACTCGTATAGATCGCCCGTGGTGAGAGCTTGACAACGTACCGCAGCAGCTGGCTTTTTGCAATACCCGGGTCCCCGATTAAGAGGACGTGGATGTCCCCCCTCAGGTGGGTTCCGTCCGGCATCTCTTTTGCAATGCCTCCGAAGAGCTGGAGGGCGATAGCCTGCTTCACGTCCTCGCTCCCATAAATCGTGGGCGCAATTGAGTTGGTAATCATCCGGTAGATCATCGGGTCCCTGCTCAGGGTCCGAATCTCGTCCTCGGATTTCTCGTCAATTTCAACTTCCTCGAACTCTTTTTCTGCGATCTCGATGGAGTTACATTCAAGGAATATATCAAAAACGGTACTTTTTTCTCCTTTGACAATCCGCTGCATCGACCGGAGGATGCCGTTGATGATAACCCGGTCTCCCGGGGCAACTTTTCCCGAAAGGTCATCCGTTACGTCAACATCCAGTGTCTGGGGCTGTTCGCCCCCGCGTAACCCTTCCGGTGATTCCTGGATCCTGAGTTTCTGGGAATCAACGAATCTGGAACGTTTGGGCATCAGCTCGAGTTTCTTGAAGGAGCAGCCGTCCGTTGCGCACCCGTCGGGCTCGATGAACTTCCCGTATTTCTGTTCCTTATAGGTAAAATGACCCCCCGGGCAGCGGAAAGCCGCATTAACGATTCGCGGCCGGACTTCGGTTGTCTTTCGCAGGATTCCTTCAACGGACACAAACGTGTTAATGTCATCGGACCGGATATTGCGGATACCGGTTTTTCTGGGGAGGTTGGTGAACCGGATATTGATCCCCCCCGCAGGCAGTTCCTTGCCGTCTTTTGTCCTTATCAGCCGGTCATTTATAACCGCTGCCTCGACATCCTCAAGAACTGCCCCGGGGTTCACGAGGAGTTGGTCGGCCAGGGAAATCCCTTCTTTCCCGAACCGTTCGATATCCCGGTAATCGATCAGGAGCGAACGCTTGTGCGGGTATTCTCTTGAGATCTCTCCCAGTGCTTTCTTGTACCGGGTCTTGAGCAGCCGGCTCCAGTCCCGGGTTTTGTCAGCATCCTCGCGACCCTGTTCTTTTGCCATGGTCAGCTCTCACGTTTTTCTGATGATTCGACAAAGCGGGCGAGCAAGGCTTCCAGCTGGATATCGCTGTTTGCCCCTTCGGACAAGCGGAAATCCGTTTCGCCGAGATGGTCGATGAGCCGGACCTTGAGTTTCCGGTCGATATCCATCGAAAGAATCGTCCGGTAACACTGGTTTATCAGCTCGTTGGGGGCGATGCCCCGTTCATGGAGAAGGTGGGCGAGGAGAGATTCGGCACTGTCGAAGTCCCCCTTCAGCGACCGGGCCAGGAGATCATTGATCTCGTCGGGCCGCGCTGTTGAAGTGATGGCGTAGATCATCTTTTCGTCAATCACATTCCGGATGATGGCAGCACCCTGTAGGGCATTGATCGCTTTACGCATGTCCCCTTGTGCGATATAGACGATCGCATCCATCGCCCCATCGGTGACTCTCAGGTTTTCCTTGCCGGCAATGCGGCGGATCTCTTCTTTTACGGCATCTGCCCCCAGCGGCTTGAACCGGTATATCGCGCACCTGCTCTGGATGGGATCGATGATCTTCGAGGAATAGTTGCAGGAAAGAATGAACCTGCAGGTCTGTGCATAACTCTCCATGGTCCGCCGCAGTGCAGCCTGTGCATCGGTAGTGAGGGCATCCGCCTCGTCCAAAAAGAGGATCTTGAAACTGGCCTCCCCAAGCGGCGTTGTCCGTGCGAACTGTTTGATCTGGTTGCGCACGACATCGATCCCGCGCTCATCAGAGGCATTCAGTTCCCGGAAATTCATCTGCCANNGCGCTCCCGGTGAAGAGGAGATGGGGGAGGTTGCCGCTTTTCACATAGGATGACAACCGCTCCACTATGTCGTCCTGCCCTACGATATCCGCAAGAACGGCGGGCCGGTATTTTTCAATCCAGATCGTGTGGGTATCATCCATCGTAATCACATCCGCATGCAGGGAACCGGGATGTTTTTATATGTACTACAGGATATATATCCGGGTAATCATTGTGTACTAGTCTTGGGTTTCCTGCTCTTTTTAATGAATGTCATAATCTTTATCATAAGGGTTTTGAAATTACTTTTCATGCATGGAAAATATTTTTTTCTCGCTTTTGTTGTTATCCTGGCAGGTATATCCCCCGCTGCCGGGAGTCTCACAAAAATTGTAGCCGGCGCACCGGTCTACATTGGTGAACAGAACCTTGATATCTCCTCCGGGCTCCAGGGCTGCCATGTCATTGACTGGTGGGCAAACGGAACAGATATAACCGCCTCCCCGCAAAAGAATGTCACCATAATCAAAACCCTTGATGATACCGAAATCGCGCACCGTTATTCGATTGATCCTGAAATCTATTCCGGATATACCGGCATCTGGTACTGCGAGGACAAAAAACCCGCCCGTGCGGTCTTTGAAGTCCTCCAGCCACAACTCTCCATCAGTGTCTGGGATCTGGACAAAAACGAGGATATCACCGGTAAGACCGTGCCCCTGGATACCAACCTTACGTATTATATAGATACGAACCTCGATAAGGCACTCCAGTATAAGTACCGTCCCGATATTACTCCCCTGGATTCGTTCTTTACTGTCACCCTGACCGACCCCTTGGGCAATGTGCTCCCATCCCTCTATTCGGGAAGTTACGGAAAAGCAGATACCCAGATTATTACCTTTGAAAGTACTCCTTTCATTTCAGCTTCCCCCTACATCTGGAAGGACGGGAGCATGTGGGATCGCACTTCCCGGAATGCGCAGGGCGATTTCCTCTATCCTGCCGGAACGTACACATTTACCGTGAAGCAGAACCTCAGCCACATGGCAGAGATGTATGGAAGCAGTACTTCGGAAAACGGGATCGGGCTGCTTGAGGCGTCGGCAACAATTACATTCATAAAACCGGAATCTGCATCCGCGCAGACCATCACAACTGCGGAAGCGGTCCCTTCCGGTGCGGTGACAGCCTTACCGGCCGGTACTCCTGCGGCCAACCTGACATATACAACCATCTCGCCCACCCGCACAACGGTACCGGCAAAAACAACCTACGCCCCGCTGCCGGCTGGAACAGCCCTCATCGGCCTTGGCATCGTCGTGCTTGCTCTTGCGACGAAACGGAAGTATTAATTTTTCATCCACCATTTTCATAATTCATAAAAATGAAAACCGTACCGCAGAAAACGGGTATATCCCGAAACTCTGTTCTGGCGATCGGTATCATTTTTGTCATTGTTTAGAGGATATAATAAACGAATAGACACTAAGTTTTAAACGAGAGTCAATAATGGTTGAAAATAATTATTACGATATTCTTGGCGTTAAAAAAAATGCAACGACAAAGGAAATTAATAATGCATATCGGCGATTAACAAAAAAATGGCATCCCGATCATTGCAAAGATCCTTCTGCTGAAGAAAAGATGATAGCAATAAACGAAGCTATCAACGTATTACGTGATCCAATTCTAAGAAAAAATTATGATGAGCAACTAGAGTTGAGTGGTTCGTCGGATAAAAAAGATCATGGTGAAACACCATATAATCCTCAAAAGACGTATAAACCAAAACCGCAACAATCCCATTCTAAAAAATCATATTCTAAAAAAACCGAACCAAAAAAGACTGGAATTCCCCATAAATATATTCTTGCAATCGGAATTATTTTTGTTATCTGCATCGCGGTGATTATTGGGGTGATTCTGACAAAGCAGGGCCCGTTCGGAGCAGGAGCACCGGTTAATATATCGGCAAATACTACCTCCACCCTCACTTCGACCGGCGCGCTCTACACGAAAAGTGTTGATCTGGCTAATGCGGGGAATTACCAGGAAGCGCTGGACGCTGCTGACCAGGCACTTGCCATGAACGTAACATCCCTGACCGGTCTTATCCAGTCCAACCGGGCGGGAATTCTTGTCATGCTGCACCGGGATAACGAAGCAATTACTGCCGCTGATGCTGCACTGGCAGTTGAAGGGAACCTGACCGGGGTCCACTCGATTGCATGGTACAACAAGGGCAATGCCCTTCGCGCTCTGGGAAGGATTGCCGAGGCACAGGACGCATATAATCATGCCTATGCGCTTGACAATACGCTTGTCCCTCCCGACATGAGCGCGGATGTACCGGTTGCTCCGGTCTCAACCACTATAAAATCACCGTCTTGACCCCCCAGATATCACTTTTTTCTAGCAACAGCGAATCCCCTGCTTTCACCTACCAAGAAATCACCACTTCCAGTCTTAGTCATCCTTGGTGCACTGGGTGTATTTTCCTGCATGGTTTCAATCTTCAGGAAAAAATAAGGACACCTATTTTTTTGATTATTCCCGGAAAAATCATCATTGACCTGAG
>PMKW01000144.1 GCA_003157895.1 Methanoregula sp.
CCAACCATTACCCGTTCCGGTGCATGGGCAAGGGCAAAATCCTTCCCTGCAACAAGCCCGGACTCCTGTTCCAGCAGCTCGCGGGCCATCCCTTCTGTAGTACCCGGCGTGATCGTGGACTCGAGGACAACGAGCATACCGGGCTGCAGGTGCCGGCCAACCTGCCGGATACCCTCCTTCAGCGCCGAGAAATCCGGGAGAAGGTCGTCCTTGTTCAGAAACGGGGTCTGGATGGAGATGGTCACCGCATCAAGGCCGGTAATCTTTGAAAAATCAGAAGTACACCGGAATTTTCCGGCTGCCGTGACTTTTTTAAGCAGTTCCTCAAGTCCCGGCTCCTCTCCCTTAAGCGGACTCTCCCCCCGGTTCAGCATCGCGATCTTATAGCCCGAAGAGGGCGAGTCCCGCTGGAACCCGTATACCTGTTCGAAGACCGGAGAATCCGCAAAAAGGGCCGCGGCCGGGATACCGACATAGCCCATGCCGATCACGCCGATTTTTTTGATCGGTCCCCTCTTTTTCATAAGCGATTCAAGTGTCATGGCAGTTTATGAGATGAAGGAAGCCCGGATCTTTTCACAGGTCTCAAGGTTGCGGATTGCCTGTGCCGGCGTAACCGGGAAGGGCAGGCCACGTTTCGCGCAGTCGATAAAGGTGGAGAGCTCCAGTTTGAGGGGTTCGAGCTTATTCACCATCACCTTCTCAATGATGTTTTCCTGGACATACCGCTCGGCTTCGAACTGGTACTGGCCGGGCTTCCGGTAGATCATGACCTCCTGCGACATGAAGTCCCCCTCGATCGTGAACTCCTCCTCTTCGATATAGATCATCCGGATCTTTTTTGAGGACTTGCGGCTGGCAGAGAGGGCAACGGGGATCGAACCGCAGTTCATCAGCACGCTGCAGACGTCATTGTTGCCGGCGCTGTGGATAGAGCACGGCTCCGGGAAGAGTACATTGAGCAGGATGTCAATGTCATGGATCATCAGGTCTTCCACCACGGAACTGCCGGTCACCCGCGCCGAAGCAGGGTTGTGCCGTTTCATCTCGACATAGAGCGGCTTTTTGATGATCTTTTTTATCTCTGCCACCACCGGGTTGAACCGTTCAATATGGCCGACGCCGACCGTAATGCCTGCCGGGGCATGGCTCATCAGTTCGTGTGCTTCCTTTGCCGTGGCACAGATCGGCTTTTCGATCAGGACGGATTTTCCAGCAGCAAAGACCTGCCGGACAATAGCTGCATGGAACGGTGTCGGTACGCACACGCTGACAGCATCGACTTTTTTCAAAAGCTTGTCTACCGATTCGAAGGCCGTTGCGCCATGCTGCTGTGCGATCGCCTTCGCAGCGGCGGCGTTCAGGTCACAGACACCCACCTCGTCCACGCTTTTGAGCTCGGAATAGACCCGCACATGGTTCTTTCCCATCGCCCCTACGCCGATCACGCCGACACGCATCTATCTCACCCGGTTGACAGCATCGCAGATATAGGTCAGCTCTTTCTGGTCGAGAAGGGGATGCACCGGCAGGCTCAGGACGGACCCTGCAAGGCTGGTCGAGACGGGACAGGGATCGGGGTCGTTCTCAAGGCCGAAGAGGGGCTGGCGGTGAAGGGGGATGGGGTAGTGGACCGCGGACCCGATCCCTTTCGCTTTCAGGTATTCGATGAAGGTCGTACGGTTCATGGGGAACTCTTCGGTCAGCCGGATAACATACTGGTGATAGACATGGTTCCGTGCAGGACCGACAAACGGGATGGAAAGACCTTTCACCGAGAGGTTTGCATTATAGAATTCCGCATTCTTCCGGCGCCGGAGGTTGAACTTCTCCAGTTTTTTTAACTGGACAATCCCCATAGCTGCTGCAATATCGGTCATGCGGTAGTTATAGCCCAGGCGGGTATGGAGGTATTTCTCGCTCTGGCCGTGGTTGATGATGAGACGGAGACGTTCGTTATATGCCTTGTCGCTGGTGGTCACCATGCCTCCCTCGCCGGTGATCATGTTCTTGGTGGCATAGAAGGAGAAGCATGCGAGGTGCCCGAACGAGCCCGTCTTTGCGCCCTTGTACAGGGCCCCGTGGGCCTGTGCAGCGTCCTCGATAAACTTCAGGCTTTTGGATTCGCAGATCTCCTGCAGCGCCTCGATGTCGCACGGCTGGCCGAAAAGGTGGACCCCGATCACGGCCCGGGTTTTGGGAGTAATCCTTTCTGCCACCTGCTGCGGGCTGATAGTGAAAGTCATTTCATCAACATCGGCAAAGACCGGTTTTGCACCGCACATAACGACAGCTGATGCCGTAGCCACGAAGGTGAAGGCCGGGACAATGACCTCGTCTCCCGGGCCTATACCGGCGGCAAGGAGCGCGGCATGCAGTGCAGCAGTCCCGTTGTTTACTGCTACTGCATGGTTCGAACCGCAGAAATCAGCGAATTTTCTCTCAAAATCCAAAACCCGGTCGCCGGAAGCAAGCATACCGGATTTCAGGACATCACTCACCGCCGATATCTCCTCCTGGCCTATAGCCGGTCGTGCAACGGGTATATTGTCCACCTTCTGATCCCCTCCAAAAAACTGATACTGGCTGATACTCTTGGATAAAAAATTGGCAGTGATCGAATAATATCATTCCCGATCGTACTGGTGGCACCAGCAGGCACGCCAGACATGGCTTAAAAAGATGCGCCAGGATAACCTGAAAGATAGGTAATTAGGGCAGGAACGCGAAATGTAATCGTACATGCAGAGGAGGGGTGGCAACGCGACATATCATATCCATCAGTGACTTTGACCGGAAGGAGATCGACCGCCTGCTTGACCATGCGGCACAGATTGAATTAAAAAAATACGATGAAAATGCCCTTCGCGGCAAGATCCTTGCCGTTCTCTTTTTTGAACCCAGT
>PMKW01000182.1 GCA_003157895.1 Methanoregula sp.
GCTGTCAAGGCAGTGCGCAAGCTCTTCCGTTCGATCGGGGCGGGTTCTGTCGGGCTCAATAACCTTTTAAAGAAACTCGGCATGGAATTAAAGCCCGAAGAATTCCTGATGCTGGTCTTCAAGCTCCAGCACCAGCAGGGCTGGGGCGCCCCGTTTGAGCTGGTTTCTGCCAGTGAAAAGCGGATCGTCATCAGGACCAAGTATACTTTCGAATCCGTAGTGCTCAAGGACTGGAACATGGCAGTCTGCGGTATTCACCAGGGCTGGATCGAAGGCGTCCTCACCGCAGTAACCGGTAAGTCGTGGTATTGTCTCGAGAAGACCTGCCATGCGAAAGGCGATGAGTACTGCGAGTTTGTCTGCGACCAGGTTGAACCGAGCTGGAAGTTCAAGGCCGAGTCCGTTGTCAAAGGTGAGTCTGCCATTACCGAGTTCATCGAGCACAAACCCCTTGAGGGCACGATCTCCCTCATCGATGAACCAGTGGTCATGATGCCCCGTTTCATCTTTACATCCATGACCAATTCATTAAAGAAGACCATGGGGGAGGCGCCGGCAAGCGGAGTCAACTACCGTGCCTACATGGATATGGGAAAGGAAAATGTCGAGCACTACAAGCTGATGGGCATCACGAACCCCAAGACCCTCTCCGACATGGCCTTTGCCTTCTATTCCCAGATGGGCTGGTTCAATTTCGTCAAGGAGGAATGGGATGAGAAGACCAAGTTGAAGACCATCACGCTCTCCCACACCGTTGAGTCCGAATCGTTCGGAAATATCGGTAAAAACGTCTGTTTCTGCACGGCCGGCCTGCTTGCCGGGATCATCGAAGGCTCCTTTGGGATCAGGGTTCAGGCAAAGGAGATCAAGTGCAAGTCCAAAGGCGACGAGAACTGCGTCTTCACGATCACGAACAAAAAGGACTAATCACCTTATAATTACTTTTTAACATAATTCTGTTTTTGGCATATGCTGTTATTATACGGAGATGCATGGTGCCGATATCCCGCACCCTGATCTGCGGGAACGACCAGCACGATCTTATCGGGATATCCATCCCTGTCCAAAAAAAGACCCCCGGCCAGATCAGAGTGGCAAAGAAAACATAACCGTTTCTTTGCAGCCGGATGTTTCGGACCTGCCGGATAGAAAAAAAACTATAAATGAACCTTTATCCTACATTAAACCGGAAGGTAATCTTACTGGTTTTTTTACTGCACGGTCGGATTCCCCGACGTCTGCGAGATGAAAACGTGACCGGTATTGTGTATCATAAGATCCGGCGGCTTGCCTGGCGGCATGAGCGCCATACGTATCTTTTCGACGTCGGAAATCCGATCGATGTCCCGCTGATGGAGGTATCGAAGGTGTACGAGNNCCCGAAGATCCGCTATTTTGAGATCGAGATCGATGAGATGCGGGACGGTAAAACAAAGACCGTGCTCTTCCAGAATATTTTTCCCGTCAGGGTAAAACGGAAACCTGACTGGCATTTCCTGAAATTCCGGATCAAACGCGGCAGCTGGATTATAACGGAACGGATCCATTTCCTGACAGACAATGGTGAAGCCCAGTGGCTGTATACTGACGATTTCAATATCCTGTTCCTTGCATCCGGTAACACGCACGATCTCGACATGCTCGCAAACCTGATCACCGGCAAGCTCAATTCGATTGCATTGTCGTTCAATGCAGGTAACTCTATCCCGTCGGAATTCGAGAACCAGCTCATGTGCCGCAATGCGTTCGATACCCTGTTCAGTGAAGGAGTTGAGGGTGCATTCCGCGATGCTGCAGTCTACCAGGATTACGGGCTGATAGAATCCGGTAAATCGATAAGGGACAGCACATCGCCCTCCGGTGCCGAGATCTGCAGCCACCATGGCAGGGCCAGAGT
The DNA here is from genome assembly GCA_003157895.1 of Methanoregula sp. Taxonomy (GTDB): domain Archaea; phylum Halobacteriota; class Methanomicrobia; order Methanomicrobiales; family Methanospirillaceae; genus Methanoregula. The sequence goes on from PMKW01000182.1 coordinate 1,898, forward strand.
AAGCCCGGAGAAGGCTGCAGAACTGCACGTTGACCTGAACGAGATAGAAGACTTAAAAGATCTGAGCTGGCTCAGCAACTGAGCAGAATACGGTTTGCGTGAACTTCTGTTTTGTGATGTCGAATCTCGGGAGAGAGGAGATACAAGGATATCCATCATGTTCTTCGAACCGGCACTGTTCCCGCCGTTGGAAAATGTTTTATACATCAGTAAAAAGCGAACACCAGGACCGATATAAGAACAATTAAAAAACAGGGGGAGCTGGAACGTTATTTCTCGGACTTCTTCTTGAACAGGGCCTTGCTGAAACGGTCGATAAATCCTTCTTTGACTTCGACAGATTTCTCTTCCTTATATGCCACACCGACGAGATCCGAGGCGATCCGCTTTATGGCTTTCGATGCCGGGGAGGTCGGGAACTTGATGACAATCGGGGTCTTTGCCGAAGCTGAACGGCGGACATTGCTGTCTTCCGGAATGATGCCGAGAACTTTAACGCCAAGGACTTTCTCCATCTTCTTGGAGATAATGTCCGTCTTGCTCTGGTCAATCCGGTTGATGATGGTTCCCAGGACATGCCCTCCGACAACTTCCGTCAGGATCTTGGTTTTCAGGGCGTCTACAATGGATGAGAGTTCCGGGTTGACGACAAGGATGACTTCATCGGCAACGGCAAGAGGGACCACGCCGTCCTTGCTTATACCTGCCGGAGCGTCAATCAGCAGGAAATCACAGCGCTTCACGATATCGCCCATGACATCGCGAATCTTGTCTGGATCTGCCTGCTGGAATCCCTGGAGTGAGATACCGCTCGGGATGACCTTCAGTCCACCAGGGCCTTCGTAAATTGCATCGTTGATGTTTCCTTTCCCGGCAAGAACCTCGTGCAGGGTGATCGGTGCATTCTGCAGACCGAGGATGAGGCCAACGTTCGCCATGCCGATGTCTGCATCCATGAGGTAGGTTTCCTTGCCCAGCAGGGCAAGCATTGTGCCGAGGTTAACAGAAACAGTAGTCTTCCCAGTACCGCCTTTTCCGGAAGCAATCGTGTAAACCTTGACCATTAAACACCCTGTAGTGATGAGTATTTCTATTGTATTTATATAAGATTACTGGGATTTTCTCATATCGTTTTATATCCACTTGTTTAATATTTTTTTTATGTCGCTCTCAATACATTTCTGTGTCACTCCCGTAATAATATCTGTTGACCGGACAATGCCCACCAGCTCCGAACCTTTATGGTTCAGGCGAAACAGGGCTATGCCCGTCGGCTTTTTACCGTCATATTTCCTGCTGTAGATGGCAGCATCCTCCTGTGCGGTGTTGCCTCCGGATGACGCGAAGACGAGCCCGTCAGAAGTGGCAATGGTGAACGAATCAAGGGAATATTTACCTGTCAGCGCAAGAAGGCTCTGCTGGAAGTCCTGGCAGTTTTCCAGGATGTCCACCTCAGGAACGGGAGCGGTAACGGGCTGTTGTTTCCTGACCTGCATGGAATGTGGTATCGGTACGGAGACCGGATTGGGTTTTACTACCTGCTGGTATGCGAGGCGCTGCCTCCGTGCGCGTTTCTCCTTTGCTTTCTTTACCGTATGCAGGAGCAGGGCAGCGGCGTATATGATGATAATCAGAATCGCGATAATATAGAGGAATGTATTGTCAATACCGGCGATAAGTTGCGCGATGTAAAACCCTCCCTTTGTACTCTTGTTTCAGCGCTCCAACAGGTGTTCGAGCTGGAGTTGTTTGATCATGGTCTTGCAGTCGGTGCGGATCTTATCGGTCACGTTGTCGATGTCCATGGTATCAAAGGTGTCAAGGTCGCTTTCGAAGATGCCGTTGTCATTGTCTTTTTCGGGCGGCTCATCCGCTTCGCGCTTCTTTTCATCCTCATGCCAGGCGGACGGTGTCCGGGGTGACGGGGGAACCTGCGATGCAGGTTTGAAGAACTGGGATTGGTGCAGAGGTGATGAGGGAACCGGGGCCTGGGGGGAGGACGTTGGTGCAGAGACGTGTTGGGGGATAGGCCCGGATCTTACCGGGGGTCTCAACGGTGCAGCGGGTGTTGCAGGCTTCTGTGCCGGGACAGACCGTGGAGGTTCACGCGAGGCAGATGGCGCGGCCCGGTGGGAGACCTGGGCCGGAGCATGCTTTCCGGGGGGCTTCAGGATCCGGCATTGCCTGTTGAATTCCAGTGCCAGCCCGATCTGTGCGTCGCCGAGCAGGGAGAGGACCGCATCCACCGCTTCACTTTCGGCTTTTAAGAGTTCGTCCATTGCGACATCGCCACGATTGTTCTGGAACTTGACAAGGATGCATTTTCCTGCCTTGAAAACGAGCGTACCGGTCAGTGATGGTGATGAAATGTTGGCAACACCGGTATATTTTTCCCCGTCCAACTCTTTCAAGAGGCTCTCAATCGCCACACTTTTCCTGATCTCACGAAACGTTCCCCTCGGAAGTTGCATTATGTGTAGGTGTGCGGTGTCGGACTATATAATTTCTTTTTGATCGAAAGATATCTTTGTCCGCGCTTTTTGCAGCCGGTTTTGCCGCATAGTGGATCGCTCTCTTATTGATACTCAATTTACCGTTATCTGCCTTGTTACCGCGGTTTATTTCGTAGCATGGATCTATGATTCCTGTCGGAATGAAGATCGAAGACCAACATTTTAATAGCAAAAGAATAGAGAGATACATTTATTAAGTGGTGAAAAAATGCTGAAACCATTACTAGAGGAGTTTCTGAAAGTGGAAGGGGTATCAGCAGCGGTTGTTGTTGGAAGAGATGGGTTTGTTATTGAGAGTGCGGTTTCCGGCAAGGTGGATATTGAAGCGCTCGGTGCCATGGCTTCGACAGGTCTGGGAACCTCAGAAGCGATGGGCAATACTCTCGGTAAGGGCGAGCTTTTGCAGATGCTTGTCGAACTGGAAAAAGGTCCCATTATTCTTTCACCGCTATCTGCTGATCAACTTATAGCACTTGTTGCGGATACAACCGCGAACGTCGGAAGGATCAGGTACGAACTTAAGAAAAATAAAGAGCGTATTGTTGCTGCGCTTTGATTTGTTCTCTCTCTTTTTATGAAATTACCTGCGGGAACTGACGGGGGAACCATTGCCAGTCCCCTGGATGAAAAATTTTTCGATGATCTGGCGGATTTCCGTGGGGCTGTCGAGATCCGGGCCTCATCGGGAATTGGGTTTATCCTCATGGACGAGGGCAGACTGCAGGCTGCGATGTTCCGCACAGCCACTGATTCGTATCAGGGAAAAAGCGCCCTTTCGCATATAACCAAGGATTTCGATGATTCAGGAGCCGTACAGACATTCCATCTCCGCAAATACAGTGACACGGAATTTGCGCGGGCTCTTGCGATCTGCCTCGACTCCCGGCTGCTGATTGCCGATGAGGAAACACCCCCGTCAGCCCCCGCGCCCAGCTTGGCAAAAACTGCTGAAAAAGTACGGGAAACCGCCGGGGGATCTCCTGAATACCTTGACGAGGATAAGTTAAAAAAGATACTGATCCAGCCGGGGGTTATTGCCGTGTCTGCTTTTTTTGAGGGATTCCCCGTTCAGTCCATGGGGGATGCCGATTTCGAGCACGTGGCAGCGTCGGCAGAGGACTTCATGCGAGCCGGCGTCAAGATCGCTCAGGATATGAACGCCGGTCCGCTCGACCAGATGATCCTTGAGACTGCCGAGAACAAGTTCATTATTGCTCCCTGCGGTGACCTGTTCCTGTGCGTTTTCACCACTGCAGAAACGCAGCTGGGGCTGATCCGGGTAATACTCAAGAGTATCCAGTCCGAAGTGTGCCGTTAAGGCATGAGATGTTCTTCAAATTCAGGAATATGGCATGTCTGGAGCCGTTTTTCACTTTACGATTATTTTTATATGATAACGGAAGTATCCGGAGAATAGATATACTCTG
>PMKW01000178.1:0-1910 GCA_003157895.1 Methanoregula sp.
CTTGTCAGTTCCGGGCCGGTAAAAGATGTGTTCGTGGACAAGGACGGGTACCATTATTTCACCCTCAACTTCGCGCAGGTTGCTAACCATAACCCCGGTGAACCGCCGATCTACACCGGGATTGCCAGTTATGCGGAGAGCATTGCCAACCGGGGAACCGTTACACCGATAACCCGGATCCCGTTCACTTCAACCGGCGTCACGACCACAAAAGCCAGTATCGGTTCATTCACCCTGATGATCCCGAGCGGGCTCATCGCTATCCCTGCAGGTGAACGCACCGAGACGGAACTGGGCAATCCCAACGAGAATATCACCCTGAGCCTGGCACATGCCCTGGCCCGGAGCTCAACCCGGCTCGAAACGAGTCTCCTGGGCCTTGACCAGACCTATTATGTCCGGGTCATCCCGATCCACAATGACGGTACGGCCGGTATACCCACACTGCCGGTGGAAGTGACCGTCAAGCGGCCGGATCCGTGTCCGCCGGCAACGCCTCCCGGTAACGGTGTGACCAATATCGTGGTTTCCCCGCCATCGGTATCCGTGGATTCCTTTTACATGACCGCGCTCTGGCCGGACAGGGCACCCTATACCAATGAAAATGGCAATTATGTCAATCCGGCACACTTTGTTACGGTGGGCTCGCCGCAGGACTGTACCTCTGACCTGAACGGGCTGCATGTCTCATCAGATGACGTTTCGCTGGTCTGCAATGATCCCCTTGTTCACCAGCCGGGCTTCCATTTTACCCTCCATCCGCAGGAAGAGAACTGGTACGATTCGTTCGTGGAATTTTTCAGCAGCCTGTTTTCGGCTCTTGAATCGATCGTTGACGCGGTATCGTCAGCTTGGAACGCCATTGAGAATGCCGTACTGGATGTTGCAGCCTTTGCCGTGAAGGCCGCGACCTTCGGGACGTACGACTGTTCCGGTTCAGGTGCCTGCATGGCCGTCCTTAAGACCGGGCTTTCGGTTGCCGAGAGTTCTCTTGGCATCCCGCCGTCGATCCCCAACAGTGCCGACCTTGAATCCATGGGCACCGATTATATGGCAAAAGTCGGGGCAGAAGAGATCGGTGCGGGAGGTATTATGGAGGCAGCACAGAACGCCTATGGTACCATCCCGCCCGAAGCCCAGGATCAGATTACGGGCAAAGCGTCTGACATAGCAGGTTCCATGGCTGGTTCGCTATCCTCGCAGTCTTATAGCACTGCCGCGGCATCTGCAGGGAACTGGTATATCCCGGACCCCCTGTATTACCAGGCACACCCGGCCTTTGTCATGGTCAGGGTCTCCAACCCCAACCCCACTCCTTCGGACCCGGTCTTTATCCGGGTCAGCGACTCGGCAGGTCTTTATAAACTGTCCAAGAACTATGTTCCCTCCCTGAAGGCAGGGGATTCGACAATCATTCCGGTTACCCTGGAGGAAAATTTTGACAAGATCTTTACTTCAGATTGCAACGCGAATTCCTATACGATTTCGTGTGCCGGCCCGGATATGAGCGATTGTACTCCCTGCTACTGGAATAACTGGATCACCGCATGGATCGCTGCTTCGCCGCCCAACGGGCCCGGTAACACGTTTATGGTGACGATGTGGACCACCAAAGATAACGTGCTTCTCGATCCCCTCGATCCGACCTCCTCCGGAAGGCTGGTATCATCCACCTCCCAGAATGTAATAACAATAAACCAGGCCGGCGAGTCCTGTCCCATGATCAACTATAATGCAAAAACTTACCTGCAGTACCCGGCCAACTGGCAGATGCAGATGACGAAAACACCCCCCCAGAATATCGCGAACGTCATGTTCCAGTACTACTTCACCGAAGGAGACCACGGGCGGCTGAATACCTGAAAAGCCTTTTTATTTTAAAATTCCGGCGGCACAGGATCCCCCCAATG
>PMKW01000178.1:1925-6840 GCA_003157895.1 Methanoregula sp.
GTATCTTGAGCTTGCACGACGGACTGCGGTCGACCCGATGCTGAAAACCTATATGGAAAAAGAGGAGGCCATGGTCAGGGAGATAAAGGCCTCACTCCGCTTCGCGAAGCAGTTCAATGACATTGGGATGAACCCGCCCCGGTGGCAGAATGTGCAGGACGTCATCCTTTTTACGGTCGCCCACCCCGACTTTGGCAGCCTTACGCGGGAATTTTTCCTGGAAGGGATTGAGATCTATGCCGACTCGCTCCTTGAACGGGTGTTTGTCACGCTGGTGGAAAACACAATCCTGCATGCAACGGGGGCCAAGTTCATCCGAGCCGGGTATACGATCACCGGTGATGATACCGTGATCTTTCTGGAAGACAACGGGCCGGGCATTCCGGAGGATTCCAAAGAGCAGATCTTTAACAAGGGGACCGTGGCCGGTGGGGCAACCAGTCTTTTTCTGTCCCGTGAGATCCTCTCCATCACGGGGATCACGTTCCAGGAGGATGGTATTGCGGGGAAAGGAGCATGGTTCGAGATCCGGATCCCGAAGGGTTCGTACCGCACTTCCACGAAATGAGCGGGTGAGGGACTTTTTTTTCAGGATTTTTATTCGGCCAGTACCATCTTAAGTCAACAAAATTCAACCGGGCAATCCCCGCACCAGTTCAGGGGATTACCTGGACTTTCGAAGAGAAACTGGTATGTTCATCCGGGGCATCAATGTGGATTTCATAACAGTAGGTACCCGGTTGAACCGGCTGTGCGGCAGTGGAAACCGTTATCTGCAGCTCGTAGGTGCCGAAACTTCTGCCCACGAATTGTGCCGGATCCACGGAAATTACCGGCCAGCCCGGACTCGGCGGCTGCGGGGTATCCATGGATGAGGATCCCATGGTCTCGCAATCCAGTTCTTCAAACCAGACCCGGACCGGCCCGGTACCCCGTTCCCCAAGACGGACCGTGACATTCCCCACCCATCGCCCACCCTGGTGCATGGTGATCTCATGTTCGCTGATATCCCCGGTGGTCTGATAATCCAGCCAAGTTGTCGGCCGGTCCGCCATCTGTACACGGATCCAGTCATCTGCCACCGCATTCTTCTCTCGTTCAACATCGGCATGCACGTAAAATGTCCGGGTAACCGGGTCATGGCTGTAACCCGCCGGGGTGATATTCACGACAAGCTGCGTTGTAATATTCGTCCCGGGTTCAATGGTAAACCGGTCGGGGACCATCCGGGCAAAGATACCCGGTGATGGAGTAACGGGCGTTGTATTCAGGGGGCTGCTCACTTCAGTCACCGACAGGGTGACATTGCCCGGTCCATAATCCCGGGAATAGAATACATAATCCCAGGTAGCATTGTCCGGGCCGACCAGCCAGATCAGGTCCCCCCGGAATCCACCGATCGGTTCGCGGAGGAGGAGATCGGTTGAGTTCAGCCGCTCTGAAAGCGGCAGAGGTTCCTGCGGTAAGGGTGGAAGTGGTGTACCGTTTGGGACGGCAGAAACTGTAGTGCGTGCAGGACCGGACGGTGCGATAAGGATGAAAAATGTAATGACGATGATGGTGGCAATAACTGCGAGAATGGCGAGAAATTCCTTCCGCATGGCCAGGATCCCTGCGGATTATATATGTAGAGATTGTATAAAAGGATGGCCGGTAAAAAAATTCCTGCGAAAACAATTTCTTTCAGAATAGATTATCACGGATTTATCCGAATCCGGACATTCAACCTGCCGGTACTGAACGGGCGCGAACTCTTTACCCCCTCAGGATCACCCGGTGGCCGGTATTTCACGTCAAAAAAATGTCATTTTTTTACAGAAAAATGGAGAAGGGCGTTGGGGGTCAGTGGGGGAAAAATATGCGGACGCTGGTTACGGAAGCGTGGCAATAATCGAAAATTATGGCGGGGAATTTTGCAGGGCTCCCGTTTCCTGCGGACCGGAAGTACACCGCCAGACCCCCCCATTGCCTTGCACAGATTCAGTTAAAAGATTGGAGTTCGCGGGAGGGGTCGTACTGAACCTTGCCTGGCCCCGCGACCGCCAACCAAGATTACTCTAAGTAAGTACTATACCTCTGACTCTTATCTGAGGATACAATAGTATATGCGATTGCAATGAACGCTGCTGCCCCCAAAGGTATGCCTCGTGGCAGATCCGGGAGAGTAAAATACCATGCGACCCCAACTGAGATACTAAGTAGAGGAACACCTGAATCCACACTGTAATAGTAAGCACCTCACAAATCAGGACTCTTTTCCCCCCAAACACTTATTACCCAACCCCAACCATATTATAAAGCACCATTCATGGAGCAGCGACTATCCGCTGCGAGTGTCTGTATAAGATGCGAGATTCCTCTGTTGAGGTAGCCTAGCCAGGTAAGGCGCAGGTTTGCTAAACCTGTGTCTGAAAGGACTCGAGGGTTCAAATCCCTCCCTCAGCGCTCAAAAGAGAAAATCTCACACAACGAGGGGATTGGATGGCTCAGGAAGAAGACATAAAATACTTTGTAAGGGTTGGAACCACCGATCTTGACGGCACCAAGTCCGTCAGGGTTGCCCTGACCGGCATCAAGGGCGTTGGCCGGCATACCTCATCGGTTATTTCCCGCATGGCGAATGTCGACGAATATGCTACCCTTGGCCGTTTGGACGAGGCATCGGTAGGCCGGCTTCGCGTCGCTGTTGAACAATACTCGGGCAAGATCCCATCATGGATGGCAAACCGCCCCAAGGACGTTTACACCGGTGAGGCAAGGCATCTCCTTGGCCCGGATGTAGCACTCCAGAAGGATGAGGATGTCAACCTCATGAGAAAGATCCGCTGTTACCGGGGGATCCGCCACGAGACCGGCCAGAAGGTCCGCGGCCAGCGCACCAAGTCGACCGGCAGGACCGGAACGACCGTCGGTGTCAAGAGGAAGACCGCGGGAGGCGCTTAAACCATGGGATACCCAGGCAAGAACCACAAGACTTACCAGCCCCCCAAGCGCCCGTGGGAGAAGTCCCGTATCGAGGCCGAGACCCGTCTCGTCATCGAGTACGGTCTCCGGAACAAGCGCGAGGTCTGGAAAGCCCAGGCCCACCTGCGCAAGTACCGTAAGGCAGCCCGTAACCTGCTGGCCCTCGGGTCCAGCGCGGCGGACAAGAACCTCTATGACGCCAAGAAGGAGGAGCTCATCAGCCACCTGCAGCGTGCAGGCCTTCTCGGCCCCGACGCGGACATCGATGATGTCCTCTCGCTCAAGGTCCAGACCCAGATCGAACGCCGTCTCCAGACCATCGTGTACCGCAAGGGACTCGCCCGGTCGCCGAAACAGGCACGGCAGCTGATCACCCACGGCCACATCGCCATTGACGGCAGGCGTGTCAACATTCCCGGCTACCATGTCACCCGGACTGATGAGACCCAGATCGCTTATTATGGCAAATCACCGCTCGTGAGTGACACCCATGCAGAAAAGGTCCGGATAGCAAAACCCGCATCCAACCCCAAGCCGGCCCCGGGCGGATTCGCCTACCCGGCACGGGGAGGAAGGAGATAATATGGCGGCAAATGAGAAGGAAAAATGGGGCATCGCCCATATCTTCGCGTCATTCAACAACACCATCATCACCATCACTGACCTGTCCGGTGCCGAAACCGTGACCAAGTCGAGCGGTGGCATGGTTGTCAAGCAGGACCGCAACGAGAGCTCTCCGTATGCAGCAATGCAGATGGCAGGCAATGTTGCCCAGACCGCCCGTGAAAAAGGAATCGTCGGTGTCCACGTCAAGGTGCGTGCACCCGGCCAGGGTAAACAGCGCAGCCCCGGCCCCGGTGCCCAGGCAGCCATCCGCGCCCTTGCCCGTGCAGGCATGCGCATCGGCCGTATCGAAGACGTAACGCCGATTCCCCACGACTCGTGCCGGCCGAAGGGCGGCAGGAGAGGAAGGAGAGTCTGATGGAGATTGAATTCGCCAGTCTGGACGACTCCCTCGCACGATTCACGCTCTCGGGAGCGAGCACGGCCTTTGCCAATGCATTCCGCCGGGCAATGATCGGTGAAGTACCGACCCTTGCCATCGAGGATGTGCGTATCTACGACAACACGAGCGCACTCTTCGACGAGATGCTGGCACACCGTATCGGGCTCATTCCCCTCAGGACCGACCTTTCAAGCTATTCGACTCAGGACAAATGTTCGTGCGGCGGGGCAGGATGCCCGGGCTGCACGTCAACGTATACTCTCAGCGTCGAGGGTCCCAAAACGGTCATGTCAAGCGACCTGATCCCGCAGGACCCCGGGGCAGCACCGGTATACGACAACATCCCCATCGTGAAACTCACGAAAGGGCAGAAACTCGTTATCGAGGCCCGGGCAATCCTCAATACCGGGCGGGAACACGCCAAGTGGCAGCCGACGCTCGTCTGCGGGTACAAGAACCATCCGGTTGTATCCATCAGCGATGCCTGCGATGCCTGCGGCCTGTGTGTTGACGAATGCCCCCGCGGGATCCTTGCAGTAAAGGGTAAGAAAGTCCAGGTTGTAGTTGGAAAACTCCCCGACTGTTCGATGTGCAGGCTCTGCGAACGGGCATGCCTCTCAAGCGGTATCGGGGATCAGCCGGCAATCACCATATCCGCCGAGAACGACCGCTATATCTACATGGTCGAGGGCGACGGATCCCTGCCGGTGAAAGAGATCATGAACCGTGCACTGCTGTATCTGAAGGAGCAGGCAGAAACGCTGGAAAAACAGCTAGGCGAAATTTCAGGGGATGAAAAGAAATGACAAGAATCATCGAGAAGACGAACCCCCGTCTGAGCACCCTCATCTCGCTCTTGAAGAACAAGTCGCGTGAGAATGAGGCGAAGATCTGGCGCGAGATCGCAAGCAGGCTGGAGACCCCGAACAGGAATTATGCCGAGGT
>PMKW01000086.1:0-2012 GCA_003157895.1 Methanoregula sp.
GGAGATGTACCCGTTCATGCGGACGTTCTTTGGAAAAGAGTGAAACTGGAATGGGATCAGCATGGAAGGAAAAAAGGTCATCATAACCGGTGTACCGGGCGTCGGCAAGACGACGGTCGTCAACGAGGCATTAAAAAAACTCAAGGATGAGGGTATCGAATACCAGTCGATCAACTTCGGCTCGTTCATGTTCGATGTTGCAAAGAACGAGAATATTGTTCAGGACCGGGATCAGATGCGGACGCTCGACCGCGCTGTGCAGAAACAACTGCAGCAGCGTGCAGGCCAAGCCATAGCCAAGATCTCGGGCAATGTCCTGATAGATACCCATGCTTCCGTGAAGACCCCGAAAGGGTATATGGCAGGGCTCCCTGAGTGGGTGCTGAAGGAGATCATGCCGGATATCATAGTCCTTGTTGAGACCGATGATGACCAGATCCTCATGCGGCGTATGACCGATGAGACCAGATCAAGGGACAAGGAAGGTTCCCGTTCGATCGCGGAACACCAGCAGTTCAATCGTTCCATCGCTGCCGCGTATGCAATGGTAACGGGCTGCACCATCAAAATCGTCACGAATGCGGATTTCCTGCTCGAACGTGCCGGCCAGGACCTTGCCGATGTTCTCAGGTGAATGAATGAATTATAAAAAATTCTGGGATGAATACAGCATCTGGTTTACATTCGGCTTCATGTTCCTCATGATGTGGGCATATACGGTCCCGTGGTTGCGGGAAGACGTCGGCCAGGGCATGGACGCGGTATTCGCCCCGCTGGTCAAGACGTTCGGTATCCCCTTCTTTATCCTTATTGTGATCCTCTCCGCATTTACCGGCCTCTATTCGTCGATTATCCAGAAATATACGATCGATTACGACAAGATGACCGAGTCGCAGGAGCGGATGAAGGAATTCCAGACCGAGTACCGGGAAGCGACACTCTCTCAGGACGAAAAGAAGATCAAGAAGTTGGAGGCAAAAAAAGACCGGGTCATGAAAGAGCAGATGGAATTGTCCCAGCAGCAGTTCAAACCGATGATCTATATCATGGTCATTTCAGTCCCCATCTTTTTCTGGCTCTGGTTCAGGCTCAGCCAGATCCAGACCGCGATTACGCTCCCCTTTTATGGAATGCATAACCTGCATGATCCGGTCATCTGGGTCATTCCGGCGTGGATCCTCTGGTACATGATCTGTTCGATCACCTTAAGTCAGGTGATCAGGAAGGCCCTCAACATCGGGGGGCTCTGATGCGGATCACGGTGAGCGGGCTTCCCGGGAGCGGGACTACCTCCCTCTCACACTATCTTGCAGAACGCCATGGGTTTACTATGATCTCAGCGGGCGAGGTCTTCCGCCAGCTGGCAAGAGAGCACAACATGGAACTGGCCGCGTTCGGCCGTCTTGCAGAAGAGGATCCTGTCTTCGACCGGATGATCGATGAGCGCCAGAAAGAGATTGCAGCGGAGCGCGACAATATCATTGTCGAAGGCAGGCTTTCCGGCTGGATGGTAAAGGATGCTAATCTCAGAATATGGCTGTATGCACCTATCGGCTGCCGGATCAAGCGGATCGCGTTCCGCGACCAGGTCACCGATGAAAAGACCGCGGAACAGCTGACGCTAGAACGTGAACAGTGCGAAGCGGGCAGGTACCAGTCCTACTATTCTATCGATATCGGTGACCTATCGATATACCACCTGATCCTCAACTCGGAGCACTGGAGTGTTGAAGGGCTGGGAGCGATCGTAGATACCGCCATTACGCAGCTCAGATCTCTGAAGAATCCGTGAGGGCAGGGATCTTCTGCCGTAAATACGGATTTACACTGATATCGGGGGGTACCCCCGTTTGGGTATCAGGCAATCGTTTAAACAGTAATACAAGGTATGATTGCTTGTGGCAGATGACATTGCTGTGATGATTGTCCATACGTGGGACGAAGAAGAGATAGCTGCCCTCTATAAGGCCGGTGGGTGGTGGAAGGAGGAATACAAAACCGAAGATCTCCGC
>PMKW01000086.1:2090-7651 GCA_003157895.1 Methanoregula sp.
ATCACCTGGATTGGCCTCATCGCCGAGCCGGATACGGAAAAATTTTACCGCCCGCTGGGATTCCACCCCATGGAAGGACACGTCCCGCTCATTTTTCAGGGTGAGCCCTGATGCTCACCCAGGATGATTTTGTACCCGTCACGCTTGCCGACCGGGAATTTTTTACCCGGCATTACACCCTGTACCCGCAGACCCACAGCGATAACACGTTCACGAACATGGTCTGCTGGAACCATTACGCCCACTATACCTATGCTTATGTTGAAAAAAACCTCATTATTGCCAGCACCATAGGCAGCGTCACCCGGTTCCGCCCGCCGGTCGGCCCCCGCAATCCGGCGCTCCTCCGCTCGCTCGTTCGTCTGGCATCTGATGTGAGCGATAACATACCGATCAACCTGATCGATCCCGACACCGCCCGCTGGATGAATGAGGTCTGCCCGGGGATCAATCTCGTTCCCGACCGGAACTATTTCGAGTATGTCTATCGTTCCAGCGATCTGGCGGATCTGCCAGGCAAGAATTACCTGACCATTCGAAGGCAGGTCAACAAGTTCCGACGCAATTGCGCGAGCACGGTTGAAAGCATATCCCGCGATAACTGGGAGGAAGTGAAGCGCTTCCTCATCGAATGGTGCGAGTGGAAAGGCTGCGAAGGCGATGAGGTGCTCGCCCATGAAAAGGAAGCCGTTTTTTTTGCTATTGATCACTTCAATGAACTTCCCTTAAGCGGGCTTGTCATCAGGGTTTTAGGAAAGATAGGCGCAATCTCCCTGTATGAGAGGCTCAACACCGATACAGCGCTCGTGCATTTCGAGAAAGGTCTCCCGGATTGTGAAGGAATTTACAAGGCCATCAATACTGAAACGGCTACCCGCCTTGCCAAGAATTTTACCTATATCAACCGCGAAAGCGACCTCGGGGTTGCGGGCTTGAGGGAGGCAAAGATGCGGTACCATCCGCATCACATGGTTGAAGTGTTTTCCCTGAAACTTGATTCGTGAAAAATATCTTCAGATTGCCTGATGGCATTCAAGAGGTTCAGAGCCATCTGATGGATTATCGCTCCACGGGGATTGATATTTCTGTCTCCCCCGGTCGTGATGAACGTCGCCAACGGTGGATGGTTAACTTCTTAACAGCCTCCGGCTGTCTCCGGAGGGCATTCCCTCAGGTGATTCGTGACAATTCTCTCATGTCCGGAACCAGGGAGATCAGATGATCGCGATATAGGCGAGGATTCCCGATGCGATGATCTTCACCGCAATTGCAGCGACAAGCATCCCCAGCACTTTCCCCATGATGTCTGTCACGACATCGCCGAGTATGCGCTGGATCCCTTCTGCATAATGGAGGATGAGCCAGGTGGCAAAGAGCGAGAGGGTGATCGCGATAAACGGGATGAGGATCCCGTACTCTTTTGACAGAAGCATCACGGTGGTGATGGTGCCCGGCCCGCACAGGAGCGGCGTGCCGATCACCACCCCGGCTGCCGAAGTTGTATGCCCCTTGGAATGTCCGAGTTCAATCCCCAGGGCTTCCTGGAGGCCGAGGAGGAACAGGATGATACCGCCGGCGATCTGGAAGGCCGGGAAATTAAGGCCAAGGATAGTAAAAATTGCCGTATTAAAAACAAGGAATATGTACATCAGTGCTCCCGCCACAGCAACGGCAATGAATGCCTGTCGGTGGATCTCCTCTTCAGTCTGCCCCTTTGTCATTGCAGCAAATATCGGTACGGAAAGGAGCGGGTCAAGAATGATGAACAACGCGGCAAAGGAATAAAGTATGCCGGCAAATATGTCCTGCATGGTCTGACTGAGAATATACGCACTTTTTACGGATAAAATAGAGGTTGTACGGCCTGCAAAAGGCAATATCATGAGAGAAATGTTATACCACGAAGTAGATGAACAGAATAGCAGTAGTTGATAACATACCGGCAGCTGCAACCAGGCGGGCCTTTCTTTCCGCTACCAGTATCCAGGCAGTGATACAGAAGAAGATGTACGGGACGAGTGTCGTTATCACAGATATCGTTGCCAGCGCTTCGAAACGGTTGGAAACGAGGAGGAGAAATCCGCTGACCGCACAGCCGACTACCAGTGCATTTACCGGTGTCCCCTGTCGGCTGAGGTTCCTGATCTTCGGTATGGAAAACCTTTCCGAGAGGGTGTGGAGGATCTGGGAAGTTGCGATTATATAGGCATTTATGGCAGAGAGCATGGCGATAATTCCGATGGATGCAACGATCGCTCCTGAGTGCGTAAAGATTGTCCCGGCTGCCGTTGCAACCGGGGCCGGAGAAGCTCCCAGTACTTCCGCACCAACGCTGCCGATAAGTGCTATATTGAGTACCAGGTACAGTGAAACAATAATCAGTATCACCAGCAGGAGCGACCTGCGGATCAGTGCCGGATCTTTCGTGTCCGCGACGGGGATCGCGCAGATCTCAAAACCCGTGAACGGCCAGTAGACAATGATAATGGTGGTAAGCAGCCTGGTTGCAGTCAATGATAAGGACTGGACGAAGTGGTCGAACCGGATAAACGGCACAAGAAGAATCGTGATAACGACGAGGGGAATGATCTTAAGGGTGGTAAGGAGGTTCTCCGTCATGCCGGAGAAAGCGATACCTGCAATATTCACCCCGCAGAAGACCGCAAGGACAATGATCTCGATGAGGAGTATGGAGGCGATATTGAAAACGGTAATGTACTGCTTGATTCCTGCTGCGATGGTAGAGATCCCGAAGATGGAAGAGATACAATAGAGCCCAATCAGCAGGACTGCCACGCGGGTTCCGAACACTGCTTCAAACAGTGAATAAGAACCGCTTGATCCGGTGAAACGATAGGAGACGAACGAAAGCAAAAGAAGAACACAGGTGGCTGTATTTCTTGTATTAGCCACGCTTGTGGTCGCCATTTTCGCAGGAAAGGATCTGCTCGCCAACTGATCCTCTTTTTTTCTTCCTCTTGACGGTTATACCGGTATTAAGTAAGTACGAAACCGTGTGTCAGAGGCAGTATTCTGGCGGCATTACGTGAAAATTTGCTTATCGAATATTCTGATATTGTATTGTTACAAACCTATAAACCTTCCAGCAGTTTATTGCGTAGTACGTGATGATTATGTACCTGTTTCCAACCCGTTCACATTTTATAGGTAATGTCGTGATCTTGATCCTCTGTCTTGCACTCTGCCTCCTCGTCTTCCCGGCAACCGCTGCGGATATTGATACAGAGGGATACTTTGGTGAGACATTTACCCTCCATGGTTACTCGTACGTGGGTGACTCAGTATACCTGTTCATGACCGGGCCGGGCCTGCCGGCAAATGGTGTCACCCTGACGGATACCTCCCTGCGGGCTGACCAGGGGCATTTTACCGTTGTTGAAGTTGATGAGAACCAGGAATGGACCTACACCTGGAAAACTTCCCGGATTGAGCCCCAGATCGATCCCGGGACGTACATCGTGTATGTGACAAATAAACCCGCGGACCGCGCGCATCTCGGTGACGAAAGCAGCTACAAGACGTACTCGTTCTATCTGAAGGATTCTGGGGTTTCGAAAATATCGATAAGTGCACAGCAAGTGTATACTATCAGCCCGGAGGATCATATCTCAACCCTTCTTCCGGTACCGTCAGTGAACCTTACCAGTGCCACTTCCGCACCGACAACCCCTTCACCTGTTCCAACGGCCACACCACAGCAAACGGCTCCCACGACCCGGGCTGGCACCGGACCTTGGGCTGCGGCGATGGCCTTCATCTGCTGCGTTGTTCTCGTCACCGTCCTGAGGCCCCGCCATTAATCCCTTGTTTTCCTCTGTTGGGAGGTCATTCAGGTTCCTGAAAAAACCCATAAACCCGGAGGGTTCATACAAAAAAGCGGTGCGGAGTATTTCGCAACTCGAAGAATCCTGACGGATTTTTCTCGAATAGACAGTTTCGTTTCGCTCAACAGTCTATAAAAAAAGATTAAATAAGTTTGAAGATTGGGTGGCTTTCTGCCTTGCACTCGATCCCGAGCTGGCGGGTTGCCTCAAGGACGACGATATCCGTGTAGGCCTGTGCGGTGATCATTGCTTCTACGTTCTCGATCGGTCCGTACATGATGAGGTCTGCACCGAGAGTGCTTGCAATCATGTTGCAGCCGATATCGGGTGCTGACCATGCTGCCTGCTTGATGCCCTCAATACCGCCGAGGTAGTGGTGGGACATCTGCTTGAGGAGCTCATCCTTGCCTGCGTATCCCGCCTGGAGTACGGAGGGGGTCTTTGAGGTTCCCTTCCAGCGCTTGAGCCAGGTCCAGGAGACGGTCATGTTGTGGTATGCACCACCGGTCGGGTAGCCGTGGATTGCCTTGCATGCAAGGATCTCACGGTATGAGCCGCCGCTGCCGAGGCCGAGGGGGGTTGCTGCAGTGTCGAGGATCGGGCGCTTGATACCGCAGTACTCAGCGATCTCGAGCATCCCCTTGGTCTGTCCTGCAACGCCACCGGCTGTCAGTACTTTCTCTCTTCCTGCAACTGACGGGTCTGCCGGGTTGAAGGCGAGGACGATGGCTGCATCGACGTCGCTGTTCTTGAGCGCTTCGATGCTCTCGGGCATAATTGAACCGTTGATCGAGTTGTAGATCGCACGGTGTGCAAGGCCGACATCGGTCACGTACTTGCATGCGTGGGCGAGTGCTGCGGGAACCGATGAGTCCATCAGGAACGCGGTCTTGTTGTCGATTGAGTCGAACCAGCTGAAGTAGCTCTCGAAAGCTTCCCCGTATTCCGCAATAATCTGGATGAAGTGCGGGATGCCGGTCAGGTCAGAGAGGACCTGACAGCGGTTCCAGAGGGCTTCTGCCTTTGCCTTGTCGATCTTTCCAGTCTTGTCATCAAGCACGCACTCGTGCTTGTTGTAGAAGATAGATGCACCCAGTACGGTCGGGTACTCTCCGGGCTGTCCACCGATCTTAGTGCCGTTGAAGTCCCAGACACTCTGTTCTTTTTCAAATCTGAACATTTCGTTTACACCTCCATTACTTTATGAGAGACATTATCAATGCAAACCTTCCGGATAGTGCCAGCAGTATTATTATTTCAAATACAATAAGTCCAGCAACCAGACCGTACAGGATGCCGATATCCCGTCCGATTTTTCGTCCAACACGTTGCGCAATCTCTGCATCCACGAACTCGATCTTCTTCTCGATCTTGTCGAGTCTCTTCTCGAGTTCGAGGAACTGCGGGTTTGCAGCTGCAGCGCCAACTTCAGCCCCGCCGGCTGCCTCTTTGACTTCGACGACCATAGCCTCGCCAGCGAACGCACCCGGGTCACGACCCTTGAGTTCGTTGATCTTGGCCTTGATAGCGCCGAGGTCTTCGCTTTCCATGATATTGACGATTTCCGTCTGTTCCTGGAAGCGCTTGATATGAGCATCCGTGAGGTTTTCGATGAAGGGAATAGCGCCTTCCGCGCCGACAACTCTGCCGTCTTTGACGCCACCCTTGTGGAGTGCACCGAATGTCTGGCCCGAGAGGTGGCCCTTGACTTCGGTA
>PMKW01000055.1 GCA_003157895.1 Methanoregula sp.
GCTGCGGATATCAGGCATAAGAGTGCGGGGAACACAGAGCAGGTCGGTTCGCTGTATTTGTGTCCCCGCATTGTCAACAATGTGCAGCGGGTACTCCCGCCCGAGGAACCAGAAGATCTCGCCCTCTTCGTACGCATGGACGGGAGCCTGCGGCCGCCCCTTCATCTCCCCGATCTTTTTTTTAATCCAGCCCTGCTGTTTCCTGACAAAATCGTCGATCACGGCGGCCGGGGCTTTTAGGGGCGCACGGACAATGACGCGGGCTTCAGGAGTAACGATGAGCGCGATGGTTCGCCTGCGGGAACGGACTATTGTATCGATGCGGATCTCGTCCATGGGAAAGTCGGTATCATGGTACTGTCAGCTCAGGATAGAAAAAAAGGTAAAGGATACTGCATCGGAAAATCTAGCCCGCAGAGAGATTTTTCTCATCGCTCGCAATTTTCCCGTCCCTGAGCCGGACGATGCGGTGGAAGTAGTCCTTGTGCCAGTCCTCGTGGGATACCATGATGATGGTCTGCTTCATCTCTTCATTGATCTCGTGAAAGAGGTCAAGCACCATCTTGGAATTTTCCGAGTCAAGGTTGGCGCAGGGTTCGTCGGCAAAGAGGATGTCCGGTTTGTTCACCATGGCCCGGGCGATCGAAACACGCTGCTGCTGGCCGCCGGAGAGCTCGCGGGGGAGGTGGTCGCGCCGGTCGTACAGGCCGATCTTCTGCAGGATGGAGAAACTGTCCTTTTTTACCTGCTCTTCGCTCCGGTCTTTCCGGAGCATGGCCGGCAGGGCAACATTCTCCATCACGGTGAGGTCGGGGACCAGGGCATAGTCCTGGAAAACATAGCCGAGCTTATAGAGCCGGAACATGGTCTTCTCGTAATCGGTCAGGCGAAGGACATCCAGGCCGTCAATCGTAATCCGGCCGGATGTAGGGAGATCGAGGAGTCCAACCATGTGTAACAGCGTTGTCTTGCCGCTCCCGCTCGCTCCCATGATGCCGAGGAATTCCCCTTTTTCGATAGTCAGGGTGATCCCGTCGAGAGCCCGGACTTCCACCGTACCCATGTGGTAGATCCTCTGTAAATCGTTAATCTCGATCATATCAGGCCCTCATCGCAGACTGGATATCCTCGCGGGAGACCTGGTAGGCAGGGACATACCCGGCAACGACTGCTGCACAGAACAGGATCACGGAATTGGTCACGATGTCCCACGGGGTGATATACAGGTATGCAGACCATTCGGGAGTCACGATGGGGTGTATGAACATGTAGGCGGCGAGTAAGAGCGTGATGATGATACCGAGAATGATACCGAGGACGCCAAGGATCATGACCTGGAACCCGTAGTTGTGCATGATAACCTCCTTGTCCACGCCGATTGCTTTTAAGATCCCGATCTGCTTGCGGCTGCTGAGGGTCTTGATAGTAATAACAATGAACAGCACGACGGTTGTAATGATGACACTGACAACAAGGGACACCATGTTGATGATGGCAAAACTCTGCAGCACCTTCCCTATACTTTTAGAGAGCAGGTCCGTCATGGTCTGGACCTTCCCGTTCTCTCCCACCCCGTACGCGAGGAGCTCGTTCTTGATGAACTGCTCGGAATACCCGGGTTTGGCTTTCACAGTGATGGAATCTGCCTGGTCAAGCGTCTTTCCTTCTACCTGTTCCATGTCAGTCCAGGTCACGAACGCGGCGCTGTCAACAGGACTCCAGCCGGTATAATAAATCCCCTTGACCCGGTAGTCTTTTGTGTACCCGTTGCCGTACTCGACCGTGATCGAGTCCCCGACACGGACACCGCCCAGCGACGGCTCGAATTCATCTTCCTGGCGGACGGTGGCATCACCGGCCAGCGGTTTCCCGATAATGATCTCCCCGGTATCTCCTTCCCCGAGGTAACTGCCGGCAACCATCTTCGTGTACACCGGAGACACTTCCATCTCATCCGAAGGAGAGATGGCACGCACGGAAACGCCGAGGACCCGCTGCCGGTACTTGAAGGTCGCCCCCTTCGAATACTGGGGGGATGCCCGCTGTACGCCCGGCATACCATTGATCAGGTCGAGGGTGGTACCAAGGTCGGTGATGTACTGTTCTCCCGTTTTGGGGCTGACGAGGACATTTGAGGTCTCATAATCCACGATCTGTTTTGTGATGCCCTGGCCAATCCCGCTGAACATGGAAGGGAGGAAGATCATGTTGGTGAAGCACATCCCGATGATCAGGACCGTCAGGATCGTGCTCGAGCGGCTTCCCCGCTGGAGCGAACGCAGCGCCAGCAGGAAGGCTACCTTCAGTTCTTTCTTTCCCATGGGAATTTACCGTCGCCATTGGTTCTTGGCAGGTACCAGTACCGGTAACCGATAAGACCCAGTATGACAAGAATGACCAGAACGAAGATGATGGTGCCGGAATTATCCGCCGGCGTCACCCGCATGTTCATCTGCCGGGTAAGCGTGTGGATACCCATATCATCCGTGTAGGTGATGTTCAGGGTATACGGGTAGTTGCCGCCTTTCAGCCCTTCGAGCAGGAAGACGGCCGGGGCATCATTGCCCGGCTTGATCTTACCGATGAACGCCTCTTTTGTCCCTTCGGAGGGGAGGTCAATCTTTGCAGAGACCTGTTTTGCCTCGCCGGTACCGGTATTCTCGATCCGGATCGTGAGGTCGAAAGGCGTGTTCTCCGTCAGGCGCGGGGGACTGGTATCGACCGAGACAAAACCGAGTTCGGCATTGCCTTTCATCATGATATCGATACCCGTCTGCTGGGAGACCGGGGTCCCGTCAAGGGAGTTGTAACTGATCATCACCGGGACCCGGATAAGGCCGATGGCGGCATCCTTGTCAGACAGGAGTGTTATGGTCACTACTTTCTGTTCACCGGGGTTAAGTGTCCCGAGATGGTAGAGATCGGTAGTCTTCGGGGCCACACTGCTGCTGGCATTAATAATTTTCAGGGTAACGTCGTCCGCCAGCAGCTGGCCGTCGTTCCTCATCGTCAGGATCACCGGGATTTCATCACCCGGGTTCACGCTGGCAGGCAGGGAAGTGTCGAGGATGAGGATTGCCTGTTTCTGGATACCGGATGCTGTGTTGACGTTGACGGGGACAGGATAGCGGGTGCTCCGCCCGCCGGCAGTGTCGATCCATACCTCGGGGAAGTATATCCCGCTTGTTTCGGGGGCACGGATTGAGAAGGTAATGATGGTGGACTGCCCCGGCCCGAGATCCCCGACACGCTCGAAATCGTTGCTTGACACTTCGATGCCGTTTCCTTCGAGATGGACATTCTCGATATAGACGTTGATATCGGTAGTCTTCGTCGTCCCGGCATTATCGTACGAGAGCGCGGTGCTCTCGCTGACTGAAGCGCTTGCTGCCGTGTTTTTAATCGTAACGGTAATGGTGCCCATGCTGTCAGGCATCAGCACGGACGGTGTGACCTTGTAATCGGTAATCGTGACCGTTGGTGTATCGGCATTGACCGGGGGTAAGATGATGATCATCATTCCGAACAGCACGAGGAATGCTGCGATGGTGCCGATCTCTCTGCATCTGTTTTTGTTAATGGTATTCTCGCTCATACTGCCTCAAGCTGGATCGAACCGGCACAGGATCTGATGGCAGATCGGGGAATGACAGGACAGACCAGACCCGGATGACAGGGGGATGCATTGCTCTGAACTGCTCTCGTCACGGGGATATCCGCCAGTCACATAGACTAAGATGTACGATGAATGTTGGTGGCATTAATCATCTATCTTCCGTCCCGCTTACCGGCCGGATACCCGCTCTGCATGAACGGGGTTATTTATGGGTGAAATACGCCCGTATCCCGGACGCATCCACACTATCGATCCGGGCAAACCCAATCCGCTCGAACTGGACGACCCTGTCAAGCTCTGCTCCGACCAGCGGCTCGCACACCCCCTTCATCTCCCCTTCCTGCGTGAGGAGGGTGCAGGGTACTGCAGCCTGTGCCGGCAGCCACTGGATAATTGGGGCTTTTACCGCCCGGGCCTCTGCCAGCGAATCGCCGCCGTACGAGAACGAGGGAATATTCCCGTCCCATACGATCTTCACGTTGAAGAGATCCTTAAGCCTGACCATTGAGGTCCCGGGCGAGATCTCGCTCTTCGGGAGCAGCACGCTCCCATCGAACTCCAGTGTCCGGGTACCGCGGGCGGTATCACCGGGATGAAGCATCGCGTGGGCGGTGTGCGGTGCTGCACCTTCGATCGTTACCGTGATCGGGTCAGGGACAAAGAAATAACGGTTCGCAACCGGGTCAACAATCTTCCGGTTCTCGGCATAGAGATTGTCCCACGAGAACGAGATGTCGGTATCCCCGATGCCGATGGCAAGCATCGCGTTCTTCACCGCCTCGGGACAGATCCCGCGCCGGGCAAGCGCCCTCAGGGTGCCGAGCCGGATATCGTCCCAGCCGGTATACGTGCCCTCATTTATTCCGAGACGCATCTGGGAGGTGGAGAGGACGACCCCCTCGATCCCCATCCGGCCATAGTGACGGTACACCGGCACCTGCCAGCCGAAGTGGTCGTAGATATATTTTTGCCGGCGGGTATTGGCGATGTGGTCCTTGCCGCGGATCACATGGGTTACGCCAAGCAGGTGGTCGTCGGCCACCACCGAGAAGTTCATCAGCGGGTAGACGTGTGCCTTCACCTTCGGGTGCGGGGGTGCGTCAAGGATACGGAACGCCGGGAAGTCCCGCATTGCCGGGTCCGGGTTGTCTAGGTCGGTCCTGATCCTCACCGAAGCTTCCCCTTCCTTAAACTCATGGTCGAGCATCTTCTGCCAGCGTTCAAGGTTCGTTGCCACCGGGAGGTCGCGGCAGGGGCAGGCAGTCTTTGCCTGTTTTAACTCCCTGAAATGCTCGTTGTCACAGGTGCAGACATATGCCCCGCCCCGCTCGATCAGCTGCATACAGAGATCGTAATAGAGGGAGAACCGGTCGCTCTGGGTTACGGTCTCCGTGATTCCAAGGCCAAGCCAGCTGATATCCTCCCTGACCATTTCGTACGCCTCGGGATCCACGCGTTTCGGATCAGTATCCTCAATCCGGAGGATATACCGCCCGCCGTACTGCTTCACGTAGGCATCGTTTAAGGCCGCTGCACGGGCATGCCCGATATGGAGGGGGCCGGAGGGGTTGGGAGCGAACCGCATGACGACCCCTTTTTCGGATTTTTCCAGATCCGGGAGCACCTTCTTGTGCTCGTGCTTTTCTGAGAGCGACGCGTACATCTCCGGGGCACGGGTCTTGAGCATTGCAATCCGCTCATCAGGGGAAAGGGCAGCTACGTCTGCGATCGCTTCTTTTGCAAGGCCGGATACCTCCTTTGCCCTGCTCCGCAGTTCCGGGTGGGCTCCCATCACCATCCCGATGACTGCGCCTGCCTGTGGAACGCCCCCGTGCTTCACTGCGTTCTGCAGTGCACACAAAAAGAGGAGCTCTTTTGGATCGTCCACAACCATCCTAAAAGCTCCGGGTGACGAAGTACTCCCCGATGTCCATTAAGAGCTGCCGTTCCTTTGAGGCTGGCAGGACAGAAAGGTTCTTGTTACTGTCAGCGACAAGACCGGATGCGATACCCTTCACCTCATCGATCACCCCTGCGTCAGTCAGCTCCTGTATCGCGGCTTTGATATCCGCGGGTGTGAGCGCCTTCTGGTATTTCTTTAAATCAAGCCCTTTCTCCCGCGCCTTGATCATCAGAAGCGTCTGCTTGCCCTCCCGGAGGTCGGAAGCCTGGTCCTTCCCGCTCATCTCTGGTGGTGCTAACAGATCAATGAGGTCATCCTGGATCTGGAAAGCGATGCCGGTGTTGAGCCCGAAGTTGTAGAGCGCCTTCACCTGCACGGAGTTCCCTCCGGCAAGGACAGCCCCGATACCCGCTGCGGCTGCATAAAGTACACCGGTCTTTTTCCTGACCATCTCCATATATTCCGGCTCGTCGACATCGGTGCGGTGCTCAAAGGACATATCCATATGCTGGCCTGCGCAGATATCGGCGCAGGCCCTGGCAAGCATGGTCACGGCACGGACTTTCGCATCGTCCTTTGCATCCGCCATGCAGAGGTGCTCGAACGCACGGGCATAGAGTACGTCGCCGGCAAGGATGGCGGTCGGCTCATCCCATTTCGTATGCACGGTCTGCACCCCCCGGCGCAGGCTGTCATCGTCCATGATATCGTCGTGGATGAGCGTGAAGGTATGAGTCACCTCGAGCGCGAGCGCTGCGTGCAGGAGTTCGTCCGAACTACCAGGTTTCACCGCATCTGCTGCAAGCATCACCACCGCAGGGCGGAGCCGTTTTCCCCCGGCAGCGAGCAGGTGGGCTGAGGCTTTGTTCAGGTCACCTGTCCTATCGACAAAATACCGGTCGATCATGTGATCGATCGTTGCTGCGACCGATGCAAGGTACGGTGAGAGTTCCGACATATGGTTGCCCCGCTTAATTGAGCCTGAGCCGCTGCCCGTTCCTCATCAGGTGCACCGTGGATCCCGTGACATACCCGAGATCGCCGGCAAAATCTGCATAGCTTGCCGTCATCTTGATGTTCCCGTGGGCAGGGATGATGTGCTGCGGCTGCAGGAGCTGGATGAACTCATAATGGTCCTCGCGGTAAGCGTGCCCGCTGACATGCAGGTCCTCGAATACCCGGGCCCCTGCCAGTTTGAGGTGCTGTTCGATCATGTACCGCTGCCCGAAATTCATCGGGTTCGGGATCACGTTTGCCGAGAAGATGACCTTATCGCCCTTAGCGAGCTGGTAGGGAGTGTCCCCGAGAGCAAGCCTTGTTAAGATGGACCCGGGTTCTCCCTGGTGCCCTGTTACAATGGGCATGAACTTTTCCTTGCCGGCCTTCATCATCCGGCGCATGGTCCGGTCGACCGTCCTCCGGTTCCCAAAGACACTCGTGGTCTCGGGGAATGAGACGAGTTTCATCTGCTCGGCAGTCACCGAGTACTTCTCCATCGACCGGCCGAGCAGGACGGGCTTCCTGCCGATCTCGTGGGCGCATTCCGCGAGCGTCTTAACACGGGAGATATGCGACGAGAACGTGGAGACGATGATCGCGTTCTTGTCATCCTCGTAACTGGTGATGACGTCGCGGACAAGGTCGCGGGCGATCCGCTCGCTCGGGCACCTGCCCGGGCGTTCGATATACGTGCTCTCGACAATGAGCGCAAGCACGCCTTCTTTCCCAATCTGGCGGAAGCGGGCAAAGTCCGGGGGTTCACCGATGACCGGGGTCCGGTCGAACTTGAAATCACAGGCATAGACAATCGCACCGTGGGGGGTGTGGAGCACCGGGGTTACGGTATCGATGATCGAATGCTGCGTCCTGACAAACTCAAGGATCAGGTTCTGGGAGAGGGTATATCGCTGCCCGGACTTGAGCGCAAAGAGCTTGTTGTTGACACCGAATTTCTGCTCGCCCGATATCTGCTGCCGTATTAACTCGATTGTATACGGCGTGGCAATGATCGGGGCATTGTACCGGTGCGCCAGCTTCGGGATCGCACCGATATGGTCGAGGTGCCCGTGGGAGCAGACGATGGCCTTGACAGTCCCCTCGACCGCGTTCATCATCGTATCGTCAGGTATCGCCTTGATCTTGATCAGGTCAAGGGAGTGCATATTCTCTATCTCCGCGTCCTCGTGGATCATTACCTGGTCCAGGCGGAGTCCCATGTCAAAAATGACAATTTCCTTTCCGCAGCGGACGGCGGTCATATTTCGCCCGACTTCGTCGTATCCGCCTACTGCGATAATTTCTATATCCATTTTGTATCTCCTTACTTGTGTGTTTGGTTATTCTTCCTGAAAAATTACCCGGTTTAACATTTTATCGTTTCATTCGTGCCGGATTGTCTTTTTCAATCATCTGCCGGGTCCTTCCCGTAATGTGCAGGGATGCTTTCCTGAGATCGGCAATTGTTGCCGATCCGGTCAGGAACATGGCGACCTCAAGCTCCCGGTGGATCATATCGATCACTTCAAAGAGCGCTTTATCGTCTTTCATGGCCGGTTTCAGGAGCGGGAGCGCCATACCGCACAGGTCTGCACCGAATGCAAGTCCCTTGGCGATATCAAGGCCGCTCCGCACGCCGCCCGATGCAATAACCGGCCCTCCGGTTGCGAGCACTTCGGCAAGACTTACGAGCGTAGGGATCCCCCAGGAAGCAAAGTCCTCTCCGAGCAACTTGAGTTTCTTATCCCCTGGATTGCCGCTCTCGTCTGCCCGGACGCTCTCGACTGCTGCCCAGGACGTCCCGCCCCAGCCACCGGTGTCGATGGCACGGACACCCGCGCCCCAGCACCGTCGTGCCGTTGCAGCAGAGATCCCACAGCCGGTCTCCTTGACAATGACCGGTTTTTTGAAATCGCGGGCAAGTTCCCCGATGGCCGCAAAGCAGCCGGTCGCATTATGGTCGCCCTCCGGCTGGATCGCTTCCTGCAGGAAATTGAGGTGGATCGCAATCGCATCCGCCCCGATCATCTCAACGGCCCGCTCCGCCCATTCGATCCCGTGGTCGCGGAGCTGGACAACACCGAGATTTGCTACCAGGAATGCATGGGGTGCTTCGGAGCGGACCACCGAGAACGTATCGGCAAGGGACGGGTTCTCAAGCGCAGCCCGCTGGGAGCCGACGCCCATCCCGATCCCGTACCGTTCTGCAGCCCGTGCAAGACGGGCATTCGTATCCCTGGTACCGGGATGACCACCGGTCATCGCTGATATGAAGAGGGGGGAGGAGAGGGTATGGCCCAGGAACCGGCTATGCAAGTCGATGGTGCCCATGTCGCATTCCGGCAGGGCATTGTGAACGAACCGTATATCCGAGAAGCCGGCATCGCCGCTTTCAACCTCATATTCCGCACAGATGCGGAGGTGATCGAGCTTCCTTGACGATGTAAACCGTCCCTTGTCTGCCATACGATCTAGTCTCCCCTCACGATCGTCCCGCCATGACCGGACCCTTTGAGGAAATCCGGAATCCGCGAAACATGAAAGATATCTGATCCGATCCCTGCATCCGCAAGGCCGAGCAGTTCATCAATTTTCCCTCTCATTCCACCGGTGACATCGGTATGATTCGAGTTGCCGATCTGGAGATCCGATACCGTTTTTCTGGTAATCTTCGGTACCACGGCATCCCCATCCAGCACTCCCGGTACATCGGTGGCGAGCCCCACACGGTTGATCCCTAAGGCAACCGCGAGGTAGCGTACGAGCTGGTCGCCCGATACGATACAGGCCCCGCGTGAAAGGTCCATCACCACGTCTCCGTGGATCACAGGGACCATCTTAAGCATGAGCATTTTTTCCAGGTGGCGGCATTCGAACCCTACCAGCCGGCCGTTATCTGCAACACTTGTATGGAGGGGATGGATACCCAGCGCCGGTACCCCCTCTTCCCGGAGGGCGGTAACAACAGCGTCATTGAGGCTGCTGACCGCACGGTGCGTCACGAAGATCCCTTCCGTATTTCCGGCGGACGCTCCCTTGTCAAGGTGGTAGCGCTTCGCCTCAGGATGTCCGCAGGAACCTGCACCGTGGATCACGATCATCCCTCCCGGGGTGGCATCCGCGATGGCGCCTGCTATCGACGCAAGCCGGGCCCGGTTGACCGCACAGCCGGCGCTCTTGTCGGTGATGATGCTCCCGCCGAGTTTCAGGATCAACCGCTCAGACATTCTTCTCCTTTCGCGCGCCTTCCGTATCAATGCCGGTTACGATCGCCCGGGCATCGCAGGCTTCGATGGCACCTGCAACCCGGTGTTTCAGCTGCTTGGGGCAGAGCGCAACCATGCACCCGCCGCCACCGGCACCCGTTATCTTCGCACCAAATGCCCCGGCGTTCCTGGAAGCAAGGACCATCTTTGAGAGTTGCGGGTGACCGACCCCGAGCACCTCAAGAAGGGCGTTGTTCATGTTCATGTACCGGCCCAGTTCCTTCGGGTTGTTGAGAAAGTGGATAGCGCTCAAGCTGACCCCCTCGATGGCATCGAGGACCGGGTCCACGATGTCCGGGTGGTTCTTCTTGAGTTCTGCGACCTGCTCTACCATCCTTGCGGTGCTGTGCGAGACAAGAGAGTCCCCGATTACGAGGTGCATGTTCTGCGGGGGCAGGCGCCGGCGGGAGCCCCCGCTGATAAGCACGATCCCGCCGTAGCTGGAAACCGTGGTATCGGTGGGGCTCGCCCGTCCCTTCTGCACCTTCTTCTCTATCTCGAATGCCATATTCGCAATATCCTCGCGGGTCTTGTTCTTCTTAAATTCGTCGTTGATTGCTGACAGCGTGGCAACCGTTACCGCTGCGGAGGATCCGAGGCCGGACGAACTCGGGATCTGGGAGTTGATATAGACACTGCCCATCACCTCCATTGCCGCGAAACAGCTGTCGATATACGGGGACTTTGCCCGCTGGGGCCGTTTCGTATCCCGCACAGTGACAAACACCCGCGGTTTTATGGCCATGGCAATGCCGGGCTTTCCGTATACTACTGCATGCTCGCCGAACAAAAATACCTTGCCCGGCGCACTCCACGTAGCCAACCTAGATCACCGCAATACTCGCGTACCCGACAACTTCCCGGTTGTCCCCCGTCACATCACCGCTTGTCGCATAGCGGATCAGTTTTGCCGCTTTCGCCCCGAGCCCGGCACAGACGCTCACCATCGCGGTGATCGGGCCGTACCCGCAGGCAGTCACCCGCCGTTCCTCGATCCGCCGGTAGAACTCTTTTGTATCGAGTGTTACCAATGGCTCGATCGCCCAGAGGTCATCCGATTTTGCCTTTGCCGCGGGAACGTAATGCGAAAAGTCGCTGGAAGCAACGACCCGGACATCCCGTTTCGTCTGCCGGATCGCGTGACGGATCTTTTCCGCAAGACGCATCGCACTTGCATAGTCCTGCTGGCCCATCAT
>PMKW01000089.1 GCA_003157895.1 Methanoregula sp.
GGGATCATCTCGATGGCCGGGCGTATCGCGTAGATAACGTCGGCTCCCCGGTAGTGGGAAATGTCCGGTGAAAAAATATCATCGACAACAAAAGCGAGATCTTCGGTGACCGCCATTTTTTTTATGTCCGTAGTACGGAGCAGTTTCCCGGCACGGGAAAGAATCCCTGCCGCTTCCGTGTTCCTCCCGATCCCCACCTCAACAGCGTGCAGGTAGTTACCGTCGATATACCTGCCGATGCATGTCTCAATATGTTTATACTCGTCCATTCCAACAGAATATAGCAATGCATATCCATATTTTTTGGGATAGCCAGTCCCCCTCTGGCTTCCAGGTTCCGGTCTCGCGCCTCATATCCTCAATTCTTGATGTGAAGACAACGGTGACGGAGAACCCGGTGCGCATCATGGGATATGTGACAGCCCGCAGGCAGGTGGACGCCCAGGCACTCCTGGACAGTATCCAGACCTACAAGCACCTGCACCAGATTCCTGAACCGGTCCTCCTGGTCGTGCACCAGGATTTGTTCAGGAATGGCAACATCTTTGTTTTCGGTCTCGCCCGCGAGTCCGTTGGCGCCGGAGTCGTGTCAACCTCACGCCTCGGGAACGAATATTACGGCAGGCAGGGCAGCGACGATGATTATATTGACCGGATCGCGAAAGAGGGGGCACATGAGATCGGGCACCTCCTCGGGCTTCCCCACTGCAGCGACCGGGAATGCGTGATGTTCAGGCCCGATACGTTGGACGAGCTGGACCGGAAGAAAAAAGTCCTCTGCCCCGCCTGTAGGGAGCAGCTGGATACGCTGCTGAATGCCGGGTAACCCCCTGTTTTATATCATTGCCGGTTCTTTACCGGGGAAGGGAACCGGACCGTTTCCCTGTTCCTGATTATGCCGGTTGCCGAAAGCGACCCGGCAGAATGTGCGCAAGATGGATAACCCGGTATCCCTATAGTCATGTAACCCTGCCAGGAGCGGGTGAACCCGGATATGGGATGCTGCACCGTTATCATCGATCCTGCCTGCGCCGGTCATGACAACCCGGGCAACCCGGAATGCCATACACGCCTGCTGACTGCACTCTCCGGCGTCCCGGCCGGAATTTTACCCGTTATTCCGGAACCGGTAACTCTTAACGAGGTACACCGCATCCATGATCCCCGTTACACAGAACATCTCCGGCAGTGCTGTGCCGGAATAACTTCTTTCTGTTATCTCGATGGTGATACCTACATCACCCCTCTTTCATTCGATGCAGCCCTGCATGCTGCAGGGGGTGCTGTCTGTGCAGTGAACCGGTCCCTGGAGGGTGAACATGCCTTTGCCTTTATCCGGCCACCCGGCCATCATGCGGAGCGGGCGCGTGCGATGGGGTTTTGTCTCCTGAACAACGTGGCGATCGCTGCGGAGCATGCTCTGAAGAGCGTTGACCGGGTTGCCATCGTTGACTGGGACGTCCACCATGGCAACAGCACCCAGCACGCGTTCTTTTCGTCAGACCGCGTCCTGTACTGTTCGGTGCACCAGGAGCACCATTTTCCCTATTCGGGCAGTGTCGAAGAAGTCGGCAACGGCCCTGGCAAGGGATTCACGGTCAATGCCCCCCTCCGGCCCGGGTCTACGGGGGCGGATTATGCGGAGATCTTTTCAGAGGTTTTTTTACCTGCTCTGGACCGCTTTAAACCGGATTGCTTACTCGTCTCTGCCGGCCAGGATATCCTCTCGGATGACCCGCTGGGAGGTATGAACATCGTACCCGGAGATTTCGGCGTTTTTACGTCGTTTCTCCTCCGTGCCGGTTGTCCGCTGGCCCTTGTACTGGAGGGCGGGTATGGTCCTTCGCATGGTGATGCGATCTCCTGCATCTTTTCGGCACTGCAACAGCCAAAAGAGCGGACTGCCCCGGGGACTCCTCACGAGAGTACGCAAAAACTGGTCAGTCTCTTAAAAAAAGTCCATCACCTGCCCTGAAACATCAGACAAGGGGCAGGATCTCTATCTCCATGGTGCTGATCTTCTGGTACGTGTGTTTCAGCTCGATAATCGGCCAGAGCTCATAGAGCAGCACGGTGATCGGTTCCCACATCGCCGCCCAGCCGATAATCAGGAGGGCATCGGCAAAGATCTGGGCGAACAGAAGGTTGTCGAGATGGGAGACCTCCTGGCGGGCAAACAGCGCAATGGCAAGGAATGTGAGCCCGATAAGCAGGGTAAATCTGCCGTGCCGGAACCGCAGGCGGAATTTCCGGTCCTGTACCAGCACTTTGTATTCGAAATGGTTCCGGATTGCCTGCGGGATCTTCAGTGCCCACTCGCTCCTGGCGATGTCGGGTGGCAGGTAGATGACGATCTTAAAGGGGGTCTTTTTCGGGAAATCCTTTACGGTATCGACGATGTAATGCTCTGCAGCAGTGTCCA
The DNA here is from genome assembly GCA_003157895.1 of Methanoregula sp. Classification (GTDB taxonomy): domain Archaea; phylum Halobacteriota; class Methanomicrobia; order Methanomicrobiales; family Methanospirillaceae; genus Methanoregula. Next base: position 2,423 of record PMKW01000089.1, read on the forward strand.
GCTCTTTCTCGTGGAAGGGTGCAGGATCGAACGAGTTGAAGAGCTGCATGACCGAGGAGAGTTTGATCTCAATCAGGATCCGGCTCCCCTCTTTTTTATAGAGTGATTCGATATCTGCCATGGGACACAATTCTTGAATGCTATAGTACAGGAAAAAAGATAAACCTGTCTTCCGTGCCATACCCGGAGGACACCGTGCGGATGGAAACCCCCTAACCCGGTTACTGCCGGCTCATGCCGGAACGGATGCTTTCCAGTGCCTCCTCGATAATATCTTTTACCTCTTCGTTCTCCATCCGGTACAGGCGCTGGAGTGGGGCATACGCCCTCCGGTCACCGATCCGCCCGAGAGCCCACGCAACCTTGAGCCGGACGCGGGCATCATCGTCCCAGAGGGTACTGATGAGTTCTTCCACCGCTGCCGGGTCTTCCAGCCTTCCCAGCGCTTCTGCTGCCTTCCACCGGCTGACTGCATCGTCATCGGAGAGCATGCGGATAAAATGTGCCAGCCGGTCATCCCGCGACAGGCCAGCATCAATTCCGGGCAATTCCCGGCTGTCACCGGGTGATCCGTCATGCTGATCGGGAATACCCTCATCCGCTTTCCCGTTATCCCCGCCTGCCATGGGTACCGGTTATGCCTGCGGTCTAACCGGATACATTCACGTACGGAGACCGGCCGCCGCCGTGCTGGGGGTCGCCATACATATACCTGCCAGGGGTATTGAACGTATAACTGAAGGTGTCTCCCTTTGACAAGGGTCCCGAATTGAACAGTTCCTTGCCGGTGGCTTCGGTGGGCAGGTGTTCAACGTGACGGATCAACTGGTCTTCATTCACCCAGGTAACCGTTGTTCCTGTCTTAATTTCCAGATTCCAGGGATCAAACGATGTGGCTGTTACATGCACAATTGTTGTCGGCCCGTTGGGCACCGGGGTGGTAACCGCGTAGGTAACCTGGTTTGCGACCCGGGTTGCCTGGGGTTGTGAATTCTGGGAAGGGGCCTGGGCTGTACACCCGCACGTGAACGCAATTCCTATCAGTATAATAATCAGAGCAGCAAGTTTCCGCATAAAAATAGAGTGGGAGCGTTTGTAGTTATTCTTTTTCTTTTACATACAGGATGCCGGCCGGTTCACGATAATCGGTCTTGATGACGATGGTATTGGAGATACGGTTGAAGACCCGGAGTTTGCTCCCCGGCATGCCGAGCCACCCGATGAGGCAGTCAAACGGGAGAAGGAACGCCTTGCCGATACTCTCGATTGCCGCCGTAGTGTAATTGATCTTTGTACCGTTACGGTTGACTACGCGTAAGTTCATAACCATCTTGCCAATGGACTGGCCCCTGAACCCTTCCATCACTGTCCAGTAGGCAAAGAAAAAAAAGGTCTGGAACCCGAATTCAAAAGGTTCCCACCTGGGTAAATCGATATAGAGCGGGATTATCCAGAACGGCTGGAAGATGCCCCGGATAATATTGAGAAAAAGGATGATCAGGATGAAGTCGATAAGCCAGGCCCAGAACCGGGTACTCCACTTGCCAAGGTATAGGGTTCTTTCAGGTACTACCGGAACGGGGGTTGGTTCCGGAATCGGAATTTCCTCAGACATTACAGCATCGTATATGCAGCGTGAGTGAATCAATGTTATCGTTGCAGCACAGCGCGGGGGATATCCTGCCAGATCGATGAACGTTCACGCGTTCTTCTCCTCGCTCATGGCTGATGACCTCCGGCATTTTAGAAGAAACTACTCTAAAAAATCCTCTTTTCACGTGAAGATCGCCCCCCTTGCGTCAACCCTGCCCCCATGGGGGCTCATGGCGCATTGCGATGCCCCGGCATGAGCTGAACCGGAAATTTCTCTCCGATTGCGTAGACATAATACGGCACAATCGCGACCGGGGGATGCCAGAGCGGCGGGGGCAGAGCCTAAAAGAGCGTCGTAATTACTATCAAAATGATTTCCCCCGGGCAGAAGAAACTATTTCTCGACAGACAAAACACGTTAAAATAACGACTGAATACGGGCGTGAACAGCGAATGGAAGATGTCCTCATCACGGAATATACCGGCACAAGACGGGATGAGATCTCCCGGTTTTACCAGTACGGCAGCGGCGGAGTCCGGGTTCTCGATGCCAGAAAAACAACAAAACGGCTGTACCTGTTCGATCCCTCCACGGATATCATGACAGAACGCGATCCCCGCAGGCAGGAAAAGATACTCCGGCGGTTCGTCTTTGACCGGTACGGGATGCTCGAAGAGACATTTGCATTCGGGCAGAGTCCCCGGACCTTCCGGTACGAGAACGGCGGCAGGCAGATCGTTGTGCGGGAGGGCGGGGATTATGGTGCTGTCGGGAAGATCTTTACCTTTGAAAATAACGGCATCAGCGAGACCGCCTGGGGACGCAACGGCTCAATCGAGCGCGTGTACCAGTTCGACGCCAAGGGCGATGCCATCGCCATACGGGCAGGAGGATGGTACGGGGAAGTGGAAAGGACCATTGTATTTGCCGGCATGGGGGCCTCGTTGTTCCTTGAACCCGAGGCCTTCCTCCAGTTCCTGATGTTTACCGAATGGAGCGCAAAAGACCAGGACGAGGAGATAAACGAGCGGGTGGCAAAGATACGCGCCGGGGAAACGGCAGCACCCAAAAAAAGTCCGTATGCATTCACGGGCGAGCGGCACATTCCCGGTGATGCGGGAGCGGCTGGAGGCCATGAGCAGGTCCCGCAACGGGAGGTCAGGACATCCCGGGGCGGCCCGGCAGACACCGGCATTGATTTTATTCCCGATGGCGATGCACCCGCTGTTGAGGACTCCCATAAGCAGAGGATACTGTCCCGGCAGAGCCAGGATATCTCCTATCAGGAACGCCGGGACAGTGAAGAGGGTGGCGGACTTTCGCGGGGCAGGAGTGCCGAGATCCCGCTTGAGGAGCGTTTTGAGAGTTCGCACCGGGAACCCGAGAAGCTCTCCAAAGGGAGGAGCGCGGAGATCCCGCTGGATGAACGGTTTGAAAGTGCACAGAAGGAACGGGAGAAGCTCTCCAAAGGGAGGAGCGCCGAGATCCCCTACAGCGAACGCAGGGGCGACGGGGACCGGTAAAAAAATTATTTTTTCCTGTAAAGAACAATGATTGCTGCACCGAGCAGGGGGAGCACTCCTGCGGCGGCCTTCGTTGCCGGCGGGCTGGCAGCCGGGAGGAGCGGGGTGGTTGCAATGGGTCCCGTATTATACAGCTGCCGGGTGAGGGAACCGGTGAGAACACAGGAAGCAGTGACTGCGATCTCATCTCCCGGTTTCGTATCGATGGGATACGTATAGGTGAAGGTATCGGGTGCCGGCTGGCTGGTATAGAATGAATCGTTCACGATCTTCCCGTTGATCGTGACCGTGACTTCTTTTATGTAATGTTCCTGCAGATTCGGAACCCTGTGGGTTATCGTAACCTGGAGATCCCCTGAAAGTTCATTATACGTTAGTGTCATATCCGATGGCGGGTGCGCTGAGACGGGAGGAATACTGAGACCCTCTGCCGGAATCGCTGTCAGTATCCAGAAGATCGTTGTTAAGGGAGAGCGATAAGAACAGGGTGTTACCAGGGAACCTTTCATCACATCCTCCGGTACCTGATGTCAGGAGTGGTGAATGTTAAATGTTATACTCCTGACAATTTCCTGATACGTAAAAAAGGAATGAAGAATGAAGTTATTCGTCGCAGCGGAGTACTCCGCCCTTCCCGATGTCCTCAAGCTCTTTTTCCTCGATCATGATGGTCACCAGTTCCTTTCTGGCACCGGCAACCGTGACCATGGTCTCGGTGAACTCCTTCACAATCCTGCGCTTCTGGTCGCGTGTCAGGCCTTTTCTTTGTTTAAGTATGATGACGGGCACAAATACACCTTCAGAAGGGTTGGGCGGACCGGATATTTAGCAGGTGCGGATTGCCGG
>PMKW01000122.1 GCA_003157895.1 Methanoregula sp.
GGTCAGTATGACTTCCCCGGTTGAGCAGGAGCCGGTACCGCTGGAAGATACCGAAGCACGAGGCCATTCCACCCAGATTGCCGACCTGTCTCCGGCAGCCATGGAAAAACTGGCACCGGAATCTCCCCGGATCCCGGAACCGGCCATGACACCGGCTGTTCCCGTTGTTGAGACAGGCCCGGAACAGGCAGCAGCCATTCCTCCACCTGCTGCCGCCGGACCCCGGGAAATGGCGGAGATCATCAGGGCACTGCATATCGGTACCGGGGAATTTGTTACCACTGAACAATCTGATACAGCAACGTCAGATACCCCGCCGGAGCCAGAGCAAGCGAACCCCGATGCAGGCATTCGCGAGAGCCCTGAATCGCACGCTGCCCTTACCATCCCGGAGAATATGGCGGAGGAAACTGTCAGCCATCCGGCACCGGGAGCGGTATTCCAGCCGGAACCCGCAGCCGCTGAAGCCTCCCCGATCAGGCACCCGATCCCCCCGTCACGCGAGATCCGCCCGCTCAGAACAACGCTTGTATATGCTGCCGTGCTGCTCCTCGCTATTGCGGTTATCGCCGTAGTGGCCGTACCGCTACTCTCCCAGGGGCCCGGGCAGCCCGCCAGCCCGCCTATAACATCCACCCCGGGAATTATACCAGGTACCACATCACCTCCTGTGACGGTGCAACCAACAACCATACAACCAACAATAGTACCTCCGGTTACTCCCAGGATAACAACGGCAAGCCCGTCCCCATCACTCCCGCTTTCCGTTCCGCTGGAAGGTGTCTGGGTTGGGGTGAACTCCACATCTAATTATACCGGCAGGGTCGGCAACGCAGGATTTATGCAGCCGTTCTCCGGATTCGGGAACAATTTCTACAAAGTCCGCTGGAGCGACCGAACCGTGCAGGTTTCGGTCCAGAANNATGCTTATCGATCCGCTGACAGCCCGGGCTCCCGGGCTGACCGCGGATGATACCCGTGCGGGATATACTGCACCGTCAACCGGGCTCGAGAACTACTGACCGTAATTCAACCGGGACCCCATTGCAGGCTCCTATCGATAATAGTCGCATATTTTTTTATTTTCCAGAGAAAAAAGGGGACACTACCTGCCCTTCGGACAGGTATGCTGCCCACCTTTACCTACCTCAGCACTTTGTGAGGGGGGCCGCCGTATTACTTTTCAGATTGTAATGATACCGATAGCCCCCGATAGTCCCATCAGGAAAATTTTATTTAAGGATATTTTTAATTATCGTCTTTGATCGATCGCGGGGGCGCCACGAGAGGAATCAGTCGTTGCATCCGCGAAGACCGAATTGAGGATGCTGTATCTCCTCAGAGATGTGGCAGAGAGAGTTTAGAGAAACTCCCTCTTGTTGAAAGTCATCAGATCTGATACGGAAGAATATCGAGGATTGTGAGATCCAAAACGGAAGAAGACCGTAGTTCTTCGGCTGACCACAGGTCTTCAACCGAAATTATCAGAATTCTTCAAATGCTGCGGCGTTTATCGTTAACAGAAATATGCAAAAAGAAAACGACCAAAACAAAAACCCGGTCTCCCCGTTATGGAAAGTACCGGGCAGCTGACAAATATGTTTAATGAGAAAAATATGAGAAAAGGTCAGATCTTCTTGTACAGGTTGCCGTACACGACCACGCCTTTCTTCTTTTTGTGGCGTTCCCCCATATCACCGATGAAGTGGGCGAACTTTGCCTTGGTGCCATCGACTTCGAGTTCGACTTCACCGTTTGGTTTGAAGCCGGGCATCATGACCTCGATAGAGCCGAAGACGAAGATGGTGCCCTCGACCATCTGGCCGCCGAGCTTGCTTGCTGCATTGCCCTTGATAATCGTCTTACCCCCTTCTGCGTGGGTCATAACGTGGACATCAGCATTGCCGTTGACGATAATCTCGCCACCGAGCATATACATACCGATATCCGAACCGGCATTGCCCTTGACGAGGATCTTGCCGCCGGACATGCCTCTCCAGTCGCCGCGGTAGGCAGCGCCAAGGTAGTTGCCGGCATTGCCCTCGACAGTCAGCTCGCCCCCTTTCATAGCGGTTGCCGCGAAGGCACCGATATCACCTTTTGCGAGGATCTTGCCGCCCTTCATCCATGCACCGACGTACTGGTCGGCAGTGCCTTCGATGACAAGTTCTCCGGCAGTCATCTTGAAACCAAGGTACTTGACCTTCTTCACATCGCCCCTGACAACGACTTTCGTGTCTGCTGCGGTTGCACCTGCATCGCCGCTCACGTCAAAGTACTTGCCGAGCGTCGAAGTAGTATTGCCCTCGTGGACAGAGAGTTCTGCGATCTGTGCAGCCTTCTTGCCTGCGAATGCATCGGGGGATACATTGTCCGCCTCAAGGTACAGTGCAGGTGCGTTTTTCATGGTAATGGTTACGGTTTCCATCTTTTTCCACCTCACTTATGTTGCATCCACCTCAAGGGCGTATGGGTTCGGGACAAAGTGGTGCCCGAGTGCTTCGTAATTGTTCTGCGTCATGCTGTAGTATTTGATGAACTTCTCACTGATATCACGCATGACCTGCGGGTTGTCTTTGACCTTCGCATTGACCCAGAGCGTGCGCTTGTTGCCGTTGCTGACAATATCGCCATTGCTGACAACCTGCACACCGCTCTTGAAGACGGCGGCGCAGCGGCTGAACGCCTTCTCGATATCTTCGGGGTCTGCTACCGGCTTGTCCGGGTTGAAGTTATATACGGCAACATCCGCATCCATGCCGGGCGCGAGACCACCGCACATGGCACCGAGACCAAGGCACTTGGCCGGGCCGGCGCGGGTCATCTGGGCGAGCTCGTAGAGCGAGATCTCGCGGTCGAGCGTGCCGATGCTGGTCTGGGAGAGGACCTTATCCTTGTGCTTGAAAGCATTGATCTGCGTCTCACGCGCCTTTGCGCTCATGAGCCACTTGAAGACGCGGGGGTACCGGGTGAACGGTCCTGCATTCGGGTGGTCGGTCGTGATGTAGCAGCGCATCGGATCCTTCATCATCAGGGGGATCTCAAGACCGATCGCCCACTGGATGGCACAGACCGAGATGTTCGGGCTGTAGATGTAAGGCACGACACCAGCGGCAGTCTCGAGTTCGACATCGACGTTGGCCCACTTGAGGTGGTTGAGGCCGGTGAGGTGGTGCTCGAACGGGCCGTCAGCGGTCATGGTGGTGGTCTCGTCAAGGGTGACGTTCCCGGTATCGATGGTGATGTTCTTGTTCTTGTTGACGTAGTCCGTGACTTCCTTTGCCTTGGACTCGAAGTCGCCCCAGTTGGTTCCGCCATAGGAGTGGAACTGGCTATGGGTCAGGTGCATCACGGATTCACGGCCGAATTTGTTCTTCGCCTTCTTGCCTTCGGCAAGCTTCAGCGTATCGAGAGTGGTCTCGTAGCACCCGGGGTTCCCGAGATTGTTCGGGTGGATGTGCATCGAGTGCGGGAGGCCTAAGTACTCGTTGGCGTCGATAAGCCCGCTGACGATCTCGGCGGGGGTGATGTCGAAGTACGGGACCGGGTCGTTGACCGAGAGACAGTTCAGTCCCCATCCCCATGCTTCGGTGCCACCGGGGTTGACGACTTTTACTGCATAACCCTTAGTCACACGGAGGAGCCATGCGATGTAGGCAGCGGTGTTTTCGATCTCCTGGTTCTTCAGGTACTCGAGGACGAACCAGTTGTTTCCGAAGACCGGGAATGCGGCTTCATCGATGATGGGGGTATCGCGGATCTCCTCGTGCACATGGCGGGCGAAGAGCGGGGGCATGGCAGCTTCCATCGCGGTGGTATAGCCCATCTTGGCATACTCGTAACCGGTCTTGAAGGTGGTCGGGATCGATGCCCCCCCGCCCATCCGCTCCATGCCCTTTGTAGGCGTGCAGCTGAAGAGCTTGTCCTCGGGCCGGTAGATACGGCCGAGGTTGACCTTGGGCCCGGCAATGTGGGCGTGGATCTCCACGGCGCCTGCCATGACTGTCTTGTCCTTGGCGTCAATGACCTTGGCACCGGAGCCAACTTTATCTACAATCTTCCCGTCCTTGATTGCAATATCCTTCTTGTCGCCCTTGATACCCTGGACCGGATCAAAGACATGGCCGTTCTTGATGATATATTCTGACATGGCTATGCCACCCCCTTGAGTTGTTTTAAACGGTCGCGGACTTTGATAAGGAACTGCTCATCGGTGAGCATGCCCTCCGGCGGTTCAACAACCTTGCGGCAGTCGATCGGCACGTTGTCCATACGATAGCAGTTGCCACCGACCTCAACACCATTGAAGGCGACCGGCACATGGAGCTTCGAGACACCGGTCGTGGGTGTCAGGTGCGGGTCGACACAGACCGAAGGCATGTTGGCGATCGGTTTGACGGCGCTGATCGGGAAATGTGCACCGGGGTCGCTGCCGATGGTGAACATGGCATCGAGTTCACCGCGGACGAGAAGGTCGATGGTACTTGTGTCGCCCGGGTTGTAGCGGGCAAATCCGCGGGTGAGGTCGACCGAGAAAGGAAACCCGAACTGCCAGGCAAAGACTTCTCCGGAGCCGGTCACATTATAGTGGCCCCGCATCGGCATGATCGAGAATTTTGTATATTCATTCAGGTCTTTTGTTACTGCAATTGCCTCGTCGATGTTGTGGTTCTTGGAGAGGGACTGGGTGACACCCATACCGAAGAAGATGATCCCGAACCGGCCGCTCTTCATCATGTCTGCGGCCTCGCGGATCTTCTCAGCAGGGATACCGGCTACCACATCGGGGAGCCATTCGCCCTTGAACGCAACCCTGAGTGCGTCCAGGAGCTCGTAGTCCCTGCCCTGCTCGACCTGCAGGTGGACATCGGCCATCTTGGCAGTGTCGGTGACACGGGGGTCGACAACGATCAGCTTGCGGCTCATTTGTCCCTTGCCGGTGAAGAAACCACGCGGGAAGATGGAGTACCGGGACATGTGCCGGGGGTGGGCGTGGGCCGGGTTGCATCCCCAGAAGATGATCCGGTCGGCCCGGTTCTTGACTTCCCCGAGAGTACAGGTTGGAAGACCAATATCCTGCACGGCAATCAGCGTTGTACCATGGCAGGTTGCTGCGGTGTTGTCACAGCATGCCCTGCTCAGTTCGGCAATCTCGTTGCCCACGCTCTGGGCTTCGCAATTGGTGGATGACCAGCCGAACAGCATGGGCTTTTTTGCCTTTGCCAGCATCTGGGCGGAATATTCGACTGCATCATCGTAGGAGATCTCCTTCCACGATCCGTCGTCCTGGCGGAGCCGTGGCCGGGTGACCCGGTCTTTTGCCTGCGAGTGGAGGAACTTCTCGGTCCCGATAACACAGGCATTGTAGACTTCCAGGAGCTGCTTGCCGTCATCAGAAACCACCACTTCTACATCGTCGCAAAGGGTTCCGCAGAACGGACAGATTACATCGGTGATCTTCTTTGTCATCCTACTTTCACCCCGCATTGTCTCTGGACAAGTTCAATGCCCAGGAGGATCGGCTCGTTCATCGCAACCTCGATCGTGACCGGGACACCCTTGAAAGTCGGCATGCCGGTCGAGTAGGTGTTGTCGCTGATAACCGAGTTTGCCCACGGGCCCATCGGGATAAACCCGAGGCCCGGGTGAGGTCCCTGGGACGTCTCGACAGCCTTGACAATGACACTGCCATACTCGCTCGTAACCCGGACATTGGTGCTCTTCCATGCGCCGAGTTTCTTAAAGTCGGACTCGTCCATTTCAATGATGCCCGCGGCAGTTCGGTACAGGGGCTTCTCCTTGCCGCCCTCAATCGCAACGCCCTGCTGGATGGTCCTGCCTGAGATCAGGTTTAAGGTAATTTTGTTTGCCATAATTACTCCTCGTTTCAAGCCTCATTCGGGACCATCTCTCCCTTGCCGGAGAGGCGGATCACATCATACGGGCAGGCATTTACGCAAACGCCGCAGCCGGCACAGAGTTCGGCCTTGACATCCAGATGAACTGATTTGCCATTCCTGACTGCATAGATCTTCTCCTTCGTAGCCGGTTCAAAGGTATGCAGTTCGAGTGCATCAACCGGACATGCAATGACGCAGTTGCCACAACCGGTGCATTGCTCCATGTTAATATGTACAGAAAACGCCATGCGTATCACACACTTGTCGTCGTAATTTCTATGGTTTCTCCGCAAGGAAGTTAAATGTTTCCAAATGTGCAAATAAACAATTTCATTAAATCATGTTAACAAAAATTTATTTTGAGTGATAGATTATTTACTTATAACGGGGGATAAACCCCATTATTGGCCAGTTTTCCAGAGGAAATTGTGGTAGTGCCGGTTAACCAATGCATAACAGTAATAAAAATGTTAATTAGTTTTAAAAAAATGGATGAAAATGCAATCCGCACACTTCAGAAATGAAAACTGTTAAGAAGGATTTTTTGTCCGATATTATGAACCGGTAATCTGGTATCAAAAGTTACCCTGCCGGATGTAGCCAGTCTCTTTTGTATCGTAACCACCCAGATTAATCAGGATTTTTTTAAACCCGGGCGAGCGGATAGCCGCTATCAGGGCAGCGAGCCGTGGATCCTCTGCATACTTCTTCCGGAACGCGAGCTCATATCGCTCCTGTGCGACAGGAACAAACGGGAGGCCCAGCGCTTTTGCCGCACTGTATACGCACATCCCGGTATCCGCCTCTCCGCTCTTCACCGCAAGGGCTACCGCGATATGGGTGGACACTTCCCGTTCATAACCAGGAATAGCGGAGGGATCGATCCCGACTCTTTTCAGCTCGTAATCGAGGAGCATCCGGGTTCCGGAGCCTTTCTGCCGGTTGATAAACAACCGGCCGGGAAGGTCGGAGAAACCGATACCGTCACGCGAGACGATTCCCTGCTGCCGTCCGGCTACACAGAGAAGGTCGACTTCGACTCCCGGCAGATATTTCCTGAGGTAGGTGGAGTTATAACTCCCGTCTTCGGCAAGAAGGTGGGTCGGTGCTGCGTGGCACTCATCCTTTTTCAAGGTAAGGATACCACCCATGCTGCCAACATGCGTAGAGAGAAGTGTAACCCCCTGCGAGCGGATGAGATCAGCGAGATAATCGATGACCGGGTCGTGACTGCCGGTGATGAGGAGGGCGTTCTCTGCCTCCTGCACCGGCACCATCAGCCGGGCATCGACCGTGTCTCCGGTATTGAACCCCTCCGATTCCCGGGGGACTCTCAGATAAGCATTCGCCCGCACAGCGCTCATCTGGACCCCGGCACCCTTGGACTGGGGGGAGACCGTCCAGCGTTTCCCGACCTTCCCGAGCGTGCAGAGAACGAACTCGTCCGAGCCGATCTCCTTGGGGATGGCGGACGTGATGCCCGCCCGAACGACCTGCGGCTCCGGGACAAAAAGGCCATAGTTCCGGAGGAATGGCAGGATGATCTCGCGGATAACTGTCAGGGCCGAGAGGGGGTAGCCGGGCAGTCCGAAGACCGGTTTTTTGTCCACCTTCCCGATGATCGCCGGCTTACCGGGCTTAGTCGCAATCCCGTGGACCAGCACTTCACCGAGCCCCGCGATCACATCAGCGGTGTAGTCCTTCGTCCCCGCGGAAGAGCCTGCCGAGACGATGACGATATCGTTGTCTTTGCAGGCTTTTATTATCGCGTCCCGGATCTTCTCCGGCTTATCCTCGACAAAGGGGTAACGGGTGCACCGGGCGCCAACGGATTCCAGCATTGCCTTTGCCATCATCGTGTTACTCTCCACTACCTGGCCAGGGGCGGGACGGGTACCGGGCGCGACGAGTTCGCTTCCCGTAGGAATGAGCCCGATCCGTACTGTGATCCCCTCAATCTGCGTGATGCCATACGTGGCAAGGGCTCCTGTTTCATGGGGACGGATGAGGTGGCGGGAGGGCATCACCATCTCGGACTCGGCAAGGTCCTCTCCTGCCGGGCGGACGTGCTGCCACGGGCCTGCGGATTTCCGTATCGTGTAATTTCCGTCTGCTTCCCAGACATCCTCAATCATGATCACCGCATCGTAACCGGGCGGGACTACATTGCCGGTGTTCACCCGGGCTGCCCGGCCGAGCGTGACCGGGTGCTGCTCAGATGCACTGTTCGTATCAGCACTCACTATCGCGATGCCATCCATTGCTGCAAGATGGATCTCCGGCACAGAATAGGTACCAAAGATGGGACGAGCAGTGATCCGGCCGGACGCTGCTTCGAGCAGAACTGTCTCGGTAGAGGGGATACACGTGAACTCGTGCGAGAGGAGGGCGAGTACCTCATCAAGCGGCAACACTTTCAGGTATCGCATTACCACAGGATCACCTCGACTTCGCGGCCCTTCTCGAGCCCCTCGTACCCTGCCGGGATGCAGACGAGCCCGTCGCTCGAAACAAGCGTGTTGAGGAGCCCGGATTTGCCAAATTGCGGGATGGCCTTCCCATTCTCCACCCGGACGCGGACATATTCTTCCCTCCCCCGCTGGGATGGGATGTTCTCTTCAAGATTTGCCTTCACTGTCCTGATCAGGGGCTTCTCAAGGCCGAGCATCCTGTCGAGAAGCGGGCGGACGATCGCGATGAGGACGACAAATGCCGAAGCCGGGTGACCGGGCAGGCCGAAGACAGGTTTCCCCTCAATCCTCCCGATGATCGTGGGCTTGCCGGGCGCGATCGCGATCCCATGGACGAGAACTTCGCCCCTGCCCGCGATCACCCCTGCGGTTATGTCCCTATCATCCTTGGAACTGCCACCTGAGAGGAGCACCACGTCACACTCGGGAAGCGCTTTGAAGATAATCGCTTCGAAGGCTTCGCGTTCATCCTTTACGATCCCATAGAGCCTTGGTATACACCCATACTCCGACAACCACGCTGCGAGCATCGATGCATTGGCATCCCGGACCTGCCCCGGTCCGGGTATCGCAGTGACCGGCACCAGCTCGTTGCCGGTCGAGATGATCCCGACAACGGGTTTTTTCGCAACGGTAACCATCGCACAGCCGCATGCCGCAAGCACCCCGGCGTCCTGCGGGGTGAGCCGCCGGCCCGGCCGCAAAACAATCCCGCCTTTCTTGAAATCCTCGTCCCGCAGTAGGACGTTTTCGCCATGGGAAACGGGTTTTTTAATAAGGATAATATCTCCGGCCTCATCGGTGTATTCGACCATCACGACCGCATCGGCACCTTCCGGGAGGACCCCCCCGGTGGGTATGTACACACACTCGTTGTCCTGAACGACCAACTTCCTGTCGCTCGTTCCCATCGCCACCCGTCCGACGCATGGGAGCAGGGCGGGAAGAGCATCTCCTGCCCCGGTCGTATCCGCAGAGCGGACTGCGTACCCGTCCACCACCGAACGGTCAAACCCGGGGATATCGGTGTCCGCCTCAATACCGGCAGCCAGCGCCCGGCCTGCAGACTGTTCAACCGGAACCGTTTCTGTTTCTGTGGCCGGGGCTATTTTTACCGATTCCCTGACCGCATCCGCCACTCCAACGACATTTAAGAACCGGTTCATCTGAAACAGCCCGGCTGGCACCCGTAGATCCTGATCGTATGCGAAACGCAGTACTGGCCGGGCTCCGTCGGGAATACCGGTACCTTTTTTATCACAACGAATGCCTGCGGGCACGTGATCTCACTTACGATCCCGGTGCTCTGAGACGTCTGCGCAATCTTCCCGTTGCTCATTGTTATCCATACTCTGTTTACTTCCTTATCGGGTATACCTCTTATGGATCATGAAGGTAAGATAGCGGTATGAAAACATCTTTTTGGTGCCTGCATACAATTCAGTAAAGGCTTTAATCCTATCCGGTGAATTTATCACTACCTCAAAAAACCCTGCACCGAAAACCACCTTGTGCAGGAAATGGTTCCCTGTGCCAGATGTTTTTAAAAACGCCGACCGGGGATGGAAAAAATCCATTACTACGGGTACCGGGCTGCCATGACTGCAAATATCTTTCTCCTCTCAACTCCCGTTACGCTGGAGCGCCTCTCGTGGATCGAAGAGTGCCTCAAGTTTTTCTTCGTCCAGCTCTATCCCGAGACCCTGATGCACCAGCAAAAAGGGGATAAACCGGTCTTTACCTTCCTCCTCACCGGCGATGCCCTCTATAGTCTTGACAATCCGGAGACACAGCAGGTCTGGACCATTATCCTCTCCCTGTCCACCGTCAGGCTCATCTGCGACCGGCAGGAGCTGGACCTCCGTGGGATCTTGGCCGTGCATCTGAAGATGAAGTTCCCGGACCAGGTGATCACGACCAACAGCCTCGGTCCTGACGGCAGGCCCTCCTTCTGGAACGATGTGGTCGCGCTGGCACGGCAAACAAAACCACCCCTGCCGGGAACGGTCGGCTGGCTCCAGTGCGAGTCCCCCTATATGCACCAATCGGCATGGTATGGCCTCCAGTTCCTCTCGGCCGCGCTCGCAGACCGGCTGGCAATCGACTTGTATGCCTATCTCGACGGGGTCCATATGGGCCACACCGGGCAGGCACCCACGGAAGCGGAGAATATCGGGGCGGGGATCGAGGAACTGGGGGAGCGGGCTGCGCGGAACGGCCTCTTGTGCCAGGTAATCGCCTGCAACCGCAATGCCACAGCCCGCGGATACAGCACATGGGACGACGGCCAAGGTGTCGTGATCTCGACCTGTGCGATAAAACCCGTGAAGATCCGTGACCTGAATGTCATGATCGACCATTACCGGCAGAACCATGTCATCCTCTCGGCAACCGCCGGCTCTCTCCAGTTCAGGAAGGGGGGATCTCTCTCATTTGACCGGGCGGAGAAAAACAGCACGGCCCCTCCTGTGACGATCCTGATCACGAAAAGCCCGTACACCACCGAGACCGTTTTTGGCGCCGTCTCGTTTGCAGTTGCCTGTGCCCACGCAGGGATCCTGACCCGGGTGATTTTCATAGAGGACGGGATCTACGCCCTCACCGGTACACACCGGGCACCGGCAGATTTCTCACCTTATAACCTCCAAGACGTGATCAATGCGGTTGCAGGCAGCGATAACCTCCATTTCTTTGCTTTCACCCCCTCGTTCCAGAGGCGGGGGATCTCAAAGGATAAGTCGCTCAATGCGGTCCTCGAACTCGGATACCCGGGCCTCGGGAAGATCTTCTTCTATCCGCCGGGCAATGTGCAGGCAGAGCACCAGCGGGTGCTGGTATTCTGAACACGCTCATTATTTCATCTCATGTTCAGGTTCGGTTAGCTGCTGCAATGTAAATTACGATGACGAAAAACTTTTGGCAGTCTGCTATTCTCATTGAAAAAAAAACCGTTTGTGAAGGGAGCCTTCACTTTATAACAGGGTTGAACACGTTCTCATAGATCATGTCGCTGCCGGTGTTGCGGAGCCGTCCACGCTCCTCTTTCTCCTCGACATACGCCATGAGCGGAAGTTCCATGTCGACACCCGGGACATGGCCGAACATCTTCTCGAGTTCGACCTGCTGGGCATGCATGAAGAGTGCATTCGGGATCTCTGCCGGGCAGAGTTCCTCGCACTGGCCGCAGTTCACGCAGGAGTCCGCGATGTGAGCGTAACGGATGAGGTGGAACATGAAATTGGGCGGGAGCTGTCCGGGTGTGACGTATGTGGGGTTCTTGGTGGTACATTCCACGCAGTAGCAGATCGGGCATGCACTGATGCAGGAGAAGCACTTGATGCAGCGTGAGGTCTCGGACATGATCTTCTTGAGCCGGTCCTTACCCTCGCCGAGCGACTCGAAGTCGTGCTTGCGCCACTTCTCGCCCAGCTTCATCATGGCACCCTCGACCTTTCCGCGAATTTCAAGACCTTTGGGGTTTGCTGCCTCGGTTGCGAGGACACCTTTCTTAACCGCACCCTCCACAAGGTTTGCACCCTTCTCGCTGCAGACTTCAATGAATGTTGCCTTTCCGGCACGGGGCCCGATAACGCCCCAGTTACCGCAGGCAAGGTCTGCCTGGCGGGGGACTTTCATCTTGCAGCGGCGGCAGTTGCTGCGCNNTTCATCTTGCAGCGGCGGCAGTTGGACCTGCGCCCATATCCAGCTTCCTCAAGTTCATCGATAGAGATGCCCTTGTGTCCGCCTTCGTACTCGATGATGAACTGGCCCTTGTCGATCTCTTCCTTATGGACATTATTTGGATCAACACCGAACTTGTCCGCAATCATCTTCCGGGCGGGTACTGCACTGACGGACCCCCCGCAGTTGACACCGATCATNNCTTCATGTTCGCGGCGCCATCAAAGTATTTCTTGATGAGCTTAGGGAGCAGGAGTGTCCCGCAGTGGAGTGAACCGGCTGTCTTTGCAAGTTCCTTGGGATCGGAGATCAGTACCGGCTGTGCATCGTAGAGATCGGTTCCCTTGGTGATGACAAGGACTGCATCCACCATTTTGGATTCCAGTGCCTGTTTCCAGAGGGCAGTAACCGCACCACCAAGTTCGGCTCTCTTTGCGATCTCGGCATCGTTGGTCCACGCGTAGAGCATATCGCCTTTCTTTGTCATGTTCAGGCCTCCTTGATCTTCTCAATTCTTACAGCACATGCCTTATATTCCGGAATGGACGCAACAGGATCGAGGGCGTTGTTGGTGAGGATGTTTGCAGCACATTCCGCATAGTGGAACGGCATGAAGACGACACCCTTCTTGATGTCCTTCGTCACGCGGGCGCCAATCGTGATATCTCCCCTGCGGGAGACCGCCTTGACCATCTCCTTATCCTTGATACCGAGTGCCTTTGCGTCTTCGGGATTGATCTCAACCCATCCCGTGGGCTCCTCCCGCTCGAGGTCGGCGGAGCGGCGGGTCATGGTACCGGTGTGCCACTGCCAGATGCAGCGTCCGGTAGTCAGGATTAACGGGTATTCCTTGTCTGGGACTTCTGCCGGGGGTTTCCATTCGATCGGGGTGAATATTCCGAGACCGTCCGGGTGGGAGAACTTCTCCTTGTGCAGGATTGGGGTCCCCGGGTGTTCGGCTGTCGGGCAGGGCCAGTGGAGCGCCTCGGGTTTCTCGAGCCGGGCGTAGCTCATGCCAGCGTAGGACGGGGTGACCCTGGTGATCTCGTTAAAGACTTCCTCGGCGCTCTTGTAGGGAAACTGCTTCTCGAATCCCATGGCTTTTGCGAGTTCGCCGAAGATCTGCCAGTCCGCCTTTGCCTCGCCAGGCGGGTCCTGTGCCTTGCGCCACTTCTGGACGCGGCGCTCGGTCGAGGTCTGCGTTCCGTCCTTCTCTGCAAAGCAGGCAGCCGGAAGCACGACGCTCGCGAGCTGTGCGGTCTCGGTGAGGAAGATATCCTGCACGACCATGAATTCAACGTTCTTTAAGCCCTTCTCCACATGGTG
Source organism: Methanoregula sp. (assembly GCA_003157895.1). Taxonomy (GTDB): domain Archaea; phylum Halobacteriota; class Methanomicrobia; order Methanomicrobiales; family Methanospirillaceae; genus Methanoregula. Next base: position 13,379 of record PMKW01000122.1, read on the forward strand.
GAGGTCCGGGTCGGAGATCATCGGATTCTCGCCCATAATATAAACGCACTTGACCTTGCCGGGCTCGTCAGCGAGCGTGTTGATCAGCTTGGTGACGGTCAGGCCGACTTTGCCCTCTGCAATGTCGCAGCCCCATGCGGTCTCCATCTTCTTCTTCATTTCGGGGACGATGACCGACTGGTACCCGGAGTATACGTTTGCGAGGGCCCCCATATCGCAGGCGCCCTGCACGTTGTTCTGGCCACGCAGTGCACAAATGCCCGTGCCGGGTCTTCCGAGGTTGCCGGTCAGCATCTGGAGGTTTGCAACCGACTTGACATTGTCGACACCGGTCGTATGCTGGGTGATTCCCATCGAATAGAGGACTGCCGATTGGCCGGACTTGCCAAACCACTCAGCCGCAGTGATGATGTCCTTTGCCGGAACGCCGGTGATCTTCGAAACGTTCTCAGGACTGTAGGCATCCTTCATCACGACCTCTTTGACCTTCTCGAAATCCTTGGTACGGTTCTTGATGAAGTCCTTGTTCTCCCACCCGTTCTTGAGGATCAACTGCATGAAGCAGTTGAGGAGTGCTACATCGGTTCCCGAATTGAATTGCAGGAACAGGTCGGCCTGCTTTCCCGTTGGCGTGAGCCGCGGGTCGACGTAGATGATCTTTGCACCGTTCATCTTCGCCTGCATCACGCGGCGGCCGATCAACGGGTGCTGCTCGAACGTATTGCTACCGATAATAAGGAGGCACTTTGACTCGGCAATGTCCGCGATGGACTGGGTCATTGCACCGGAACCGAATGCACCGGCCAGGCCCACGACCGTAGAAGAATGGCAGAGCCGGGCGCAGTGATCGACATTAGGCGTCTTGAGGACAGCCCGTGCAAACTTCTGCATCAGGTAGTTCTCCTCGTTGGAGACACGGGCGGAAGCAAGGCACGCGATCTCGTCTCCCTTGTACGACTTGAACTTCTGGGCGATCAGCTTTAAGGCCTCGTCCCAGCTTGCCTCGACAAACTTCCCATCCTTCTTGATAAGTGGCTTGGTCAGCCGGTCAGGACTGTTGATGAATTCCCAGGCATAATTACCCTTGGGGCAGAGCTTGCCTTCGTTGACCGGGTTACGGTGCCAGGGCTGGACGCCGACAACCTTCTTGTCCACGACAACAAGGTTGAGGCCACACCCGGTCCCGCAATACGGACACGTAGTTGGTACATATTTGAATTCCATGTTCTCACACCTATAACAAGAATTAATAATTCCGGGTCTGACTGAACGCTATTTAAGAGTGCTGAATTTTTTGTAAAAATTGGTGATTAATGGTGGGTAGCGGGGTTTTTAGAGCCGGATTGGATCAAACTCAAAGAATTATTGATTTTTTAAAATTAAGTACAAACAGTTAATCATGTTCACATGATTCCAGCAACCACGCATTGAAGCGCGCAGGATACCGGCTGTCACACATCCCCGCAGCGACACATATGCGCGGGTGTATTCTCCGGCTTTCCTTCCCAATCCTTTTTTCCCTGGCAGATAACGCATACCCTGTCCCCCACATCCCTGCTGTCGCTCATCCGGTGGGTAACAATAAGGCAGGGTATTGCCATCTCCGTTACGAATGTCCGCGTCAGTTCTTTCACCAGCTGGATATTCTCCGCATCCAGTGCCGTGAACGGCTCATCCAGCATGAGAAGTGCCGGCTCGATGACGAGGGCCCGGGCCAGGGCAACCCGCTGCTTCTGCCCTCCCGACAGGTTTCCTGCCTTTACGTCACCAAGATCTTCGATATGCATCACCTTTAGCCAGCGCCCGACATGTTCTTTGATAAAAACCGGGGATTTATGCCGGGCGCGAAGACCGAATGCAATATTTTCCCGCACCGAGAGGTGGGGAAAGACCGCAGAGTTCTGGAGTACGTAGCCGATACGGCGGTTTTCAGTCGGGACATCCACATTCGTACCTGAATCAAAGAGCACCGTGCTGTTAAGCCGGATTGAGCCTTTATCCGGGGATGCCAGACCGGAAATGATATTGAGGACGCTCGATTTCCCGGCACCGTTCTCACCCATGAGAACAACGACCTCTCCCGGCCCGGCACGGATAGCGAGATCAAGGGAAAAATCCCTCAGTTTTTTCCGGATTGCCGCATCAAACATTGACTGCCTCCCAGCGGGCGAGGAGCCGAACGGCGATCATGATCGCAAACGAGATGATCACAAGCAGGATGGAAATCGTAAGCCCGACAGCAAGATTCCCTTCCAGACCTACATACACCGCAAGCGGCATGGTCTGGGTTACCCCCGGAAGGTTGCCGGCAAACATGATCGTTGCCCCGAACTCCCCGAGTGCCCTCCCGAACGTCATCATCGCACCGGAAATGAGACCGTTCGCGGTCAGTGGCAGGGTGATTTTGGCAAAGATCCGCAGCGGGGATGCCCCGAGGGTCCGTGCGGTCTGTTCAAAGCATGGGTCGAGCTGTTCGAACAGGGATTTTGCCTGGCGCAGGTAGAACGGGGAGGCAACGAAGATCTGAGCCATGATGACCGCGAGGGTCGTAAATGCGATGCTGATGCCGAAGAGGGAGAGGTAATGGCCCAGCAGACCTGCCCGGCCCCAGAGTACCAGGAGGGCGAGACCGGCAACCGCCGGGGGTAGCACCAGCGGCAGGTCAATGAGGGTATCGATGATCACTTTTCCCGGGTAATCATTACGACAATGGACATACACAAACGGGGTGCCGACAAGAATCACGATCCCGAGTGAAACCACTGAGGTGGACAGGCTCAGGAACAGGGCGCTCATCACTTCAGGTGTTGAAAGGGTGGAGAAGAATAAATCAGGAGTGGTCCGCAGGAACAACGCCACGACCGGCAGGGCGAGATAGAGGGTCACAGAAACAATCAGGATCGCTGCACCTGTGCAGGTGATGATCCTTTTAATTTTCTCTGAAAGGACAGGTGCAGGATTCATAGAGCGGGTATTCCGGATGTAATTTTCGGCTGATGCACATTATGGTTCCGGAATTTTAAAAAGATAAGGGGTTATGAGGTCGAGATTGGCCGGAACCCGTAGTCCGTTAAGATCTGCTGGCCGGATGCCGAGAGCATGAAGTTTTCGAAATCCGATGCCGCTCCCTGACCCGTGGACTGTTTCATGACACCGATGGTGTAGGTCTGGAGGTAATTGTCCTTCTTCGGGATGGTAATTGCGAGGTAGGTATCTTTGGGTGCGGCCGTGAAGGTGGATTCATATACGAATCCTGCATCCACTTCACCGAGCGATACCTTGGTTGCAACACCCGGTTCGGATGTCTCATAGGTTACCACATTCTTGAAGACCGAGGAGTTCCAGTCCTGGCTGTAGGTGGATTTCGCAAGGTTGGCGAGGCACGCGATCGTGGCGGTACCGGCAGGTACTGTTTTATCTTCCATTGCTATCTTCACGCCGGGGTTTGCAAGATCCCTGAGTGATGCGATCTTCCCGGGGTTGGTTGCCGGCAGGATGACAATGACGTAATTTGACGTGAGTGGCTTGACAGTCCCGTCAACAAAGTATCCGCCCTTGGTGAGTTCTGTTGTGTAACTGTTGCTTGCGGAGATGAATACATCGGCATATGCACCGTTCTGTACCTGAGTCTTGAGTGCCTGCGTGCCATCAAGGTTGAAGACAACGTGGTGGCCGGGGTACATCTGCTCAAAACCGGCAGCGAGGGCCGGGGATGCGCCCTTGAGCGATGCCGCGGTGAACGCAACAACATTGCCTTCCGAATAGGTATAAACCGGCGCGGGTGTGCTGTTTGTTGCTACAGCGGCTGGTGCTGTTGTGGTCGTGCTGGTTGCATGAGGTGTTTCTTGCGGAGCAGGTGCAGTAGTTTCAGGGGCTGAGGTTACTATAGCCGCTGGTGTTGCAACCGGTGTAGCAACAGTGGTCGCCGGCTGTGCCGGTGTTGAGGAAGTGCACCCGGCAAAGAATGCCGTGAGCAACAGCAGCCCGCAAACGATACCAATGATGATGGTCTGTCTGGTGTTTAAGAGTTGTTTCATGGTCAATCGTTCCATTGCATAATACTTTTCGGGAGAGATGTAAAATAACTTCCGTTATTTTCTCATTAAATTAAGTATTTTATATTTACTATGATCAGGGAATTCCTTTTCTGATGCTCCATATCATTGTTTTCAAGCAAGAATGAATTCGGGTTGTTTCTGTATATGCAGATATTCAGGTCGCTGATACCAGCCAAAAACATTTTCCGGACAGGAATTCTTTTTGTCACCACCTCGCTTTTATTAATTAAATTATGTTAACAAAACAAAAAAGTTAAAAGAAAACTATTATAATAAGTAAAGTACAATCTATTCATTGTCCACGTTTCACACCGGTGGACACATGCACACACAACATATACAATGAAAACATGGGGATCATACCAGAATCCCCGGGAAATTTTCCGGAGAACAACGTCATGATCACATGACACCATTTTGCGCTCTCCATTTTATGTACTCTGATACTCTGCAGTGTACTGGTGCCTTCTGATCTGGTCGTCGGATGTAAGCATCTCCCGTGAATATACCGGAGAGTAGGTAAAAAGAATACCTGTCCCGGTCATGTAGGATCCTTTCCTCGTTCAGGGGAAAGCTGATCATCCGACTGCCGGACTCCAGATGGATGTATACTATATTAATAATATAGTCGATGAAAACTGAATATACGGTAGTAATCTGGTAATCCGGTTTTGATCTCTTCCGGATACCTGTTGTAAGGTGATGTGCAATGATCCCAGAAACCGTACCTGTTTATTGCTATGCTCCCATCGGAACCATCCACTCATCGTTCATTGAACCTGACGGCATGCCGATTCAGCCTGCGGGTGCAGTTGGGGTGCGGGGTACTGTTCTGGTCGATGAACAATTTCGGGGAGGGCTGCGTGACCTGTCCGGTTTTTCCCGGATCATCCTGATTTATGCCTTCCACCGTTCGCAGGGCTACGATCTTGAAGTTATCCCGTTCCTTGATACGGTACCGCACGGTGTCTTTGCAACAAGGGCCCCCCGCCGCCCGAATGCGATCGGCCTCTCAATCGTACAGCTCATCTCAGTGAATGATAACGAACTGGTCATTGATGGGGTTGATATCCTCGACGGGACACCCCTACTCGATATCAAGCCATACGTACCGGAGTTCGATTGCCATCCTGATGAGAGGTCCGGGTGGTTTGCGGGCTGCGGGGACAGGATTGCCAGCGTGAGAGCGGACGGGCGGTTCTGCGGGAAGAGAAAGTAAAAGTAGAGACCGGTGTAGTGTTTATCATTCACCAGCCCGGTATTCGTGGGACAGATACGGTGTACAACACAGCAGACTATGATAGAATCATGATTTCCCTCTCGAAATCTCGTCCGGGTGATGAAATACATAAATACAGCCAGCCCCTATTACGCGTGGTGAAAACCATGAAGATAAGTGCACGAAACCAGATCCCGGGAACCGTGAAGATGATCAAGAAGGGCCCGGTAAGCACCGAAGTCGTGATTTCCGTTGGCGGGGGTTATGAGATGGTCTCCTCCATCACTACCCATTCAGCAGAATCGCTGAAACTGAAGGAAGGATCGAAGGTCTACGCAATCGTCAAGGCCTCTGAAGTGATGATCGGGATCGATTAATCTTCTTTTTTTCAAAAACCGCGGGATCTGGTTAAAACCGGGTCGATAGCAGGGCATCGAGATATTCCGAGGGATATGCTCCGTTGTCCGGGTTGACCCAGATTTCAATCTCCGGTTCTCCGATTATGCAATGGAGTTCGATAAGCCCATATTTGTGAATAATGTTTACCCGGCCAACTGGTGTTTCCCGCACATAAAGCTCCTCGTTTCCAAGAAAAACCGTAATGTCATCTAGCGTTACCTGGCGGGAAAGCCGGTATTTGCGACGTTCCCAGCAGGGGAAAGGAGGGACCGGGACGGGAAATGGAGATGGCATGATCTTATTTGTATCTTCAGGTTCGGGTATAATTATTCTCAGCTACCGATTTTGTAGGAGATGACTTTGCTTGTACTGACCTCATAGGGAGTTTATTGACGTAATGATCATTCATATTCTGCATTATTTAACCATTTTTGTTTAATTTTTCTAAAAAGTAAAGTAAATTACCAAAACTTATATTTTCGGACGTTCCACAAAATCATGATATCTATGGGCTCATCAAAAGATGTCATGGAATTATTTGCAGAGAGGGATATCCGTCAGATATTTTCCGAATATGACGGATGGAAAATCGCACCGGTAACCGGGTCACCTCAACCCGGGCGTTTTTTCCAGGTTTCCCGGAGCAAATGGATAGGAGATGAAGTTGCATTTATCGCCGTCTCCTTTGATAGGGTTCCAAAAGAAGAGGTTGTCAGTACACTAAATACACTTCCCGGGTGTCAGGGATCCCCGACAAAAAAATACCTGCTCACGCCACAGGCAGCCGATACATCCGGGGTTCCGCACCACATCCGGATCCTTCGGATGAATGCATTTGCGTTTGCTGAAGGTAGACTTGTCTGGCTGACAAAGAAGAAGAATGCCAAAAGTATTTACCTATCGGAAATTGCGGCTTGAATAATTGATTCTCCATCCATGCTCACACGCCATCACGTGGTACTCGGGCTGCTTTGCAGCTTCATCCCCGGCAGCGCCATTGCGGAGTCTGAGCCGTTTCTGGCTATCCTCTTCATTATAGGAAGCGGAATAGGCCTTATCCTTCCGGATATCCACATGAAACGGCCCAGAACCAGCATGCTCCGCACGGTTGCCTGGTGGATTGTACGGACCGGCAAGTGGATTTGTTTGCCGGTCATGTGCCGGGGGTACCGCCGGTTGTTAAAAACCGCTTGTGAACCGGATGACAAGCGGCTGACCCATTCGATCCCGGGAATTTTCTTCTATTTTTCAATGCTTACAGGAATTGCGTATGTCCTGTGGCTCCTTTTTAAAAATTATATTCCCGTACTGCTGTCCGTGGGATTTCTCGGGGGGCTCTTGACAGGAATGTTCCTCCACCTTGCAGAAGACCTGTGTACCCGTAAAGGGATTACACCCCTCTTTCCTTTTGATGATACGAAAATTGTCGGATCAATCCGCCCCTGCGATGTCCTCGACAACCGCATACTCCACTTTCACATCTACCATGGCACGATCCTCTTTTTTTTCCTTGTATACCTCTGTGCCAAACACTGGCCGGTATTTGAACTTGCTGCGGTCAGCACTCTGGGTATTGGGATATGCATTATTTCCATGGTGTATAAATCGGAGGTCCGGATCGAACTTTTAGAAAACCGGTTCCCGTATTTGGCGGAGGGAATCTCCGCATGAATGCCGGTTGCAGGGTGAACGATATCCCGGACCAAAAAAAGCAGAATATTTTAATGGTATTGCCCGGACCATTTTTTTCCCGATCCTGAAGAGGGCGGATCGTTACACCGGCCTGTGCCTTGAAGCCATGCATTCGATTTCATCATCATCGAACCGTGCCGGACGTGTTTGTGAGGTAAAACGATCGCAGACATTGTTCACATACCCGCTGGAAATCCTGCACCAGTACCAGCGCGAGGTGGCCAGCCTTCACCCAGTTCTCCTGACACCGGTAACCGCCCGGGCACCAAACCTG
>PMKW01000061.1 GCA_003157895.1 Methanoregula sp.
GGAGATCAGGTTCGTGATGGGTGAATAGATCGAGAGGAGGAATGCGAGGATACCCTGGACGATCAGGCCGGCATAGGGAGTCCCGTACTTTTTGTGCAGCGTGGAGAACAGGCGCGGAAACAGCCCGTCAATGGACATGGCATAGGACAACCTCCCGGTGCCGAGCATTCCCGATTCATCGGACCCGGAGACAGAAAACAGGGCCCCGACGGTCATGATGAGGGCCCCGGCAGAACCGAGGAGCGCACCGCCGACAAGGATGAGCGGCGTCTGGGATTTTGTCAGGTCCGCCCAGTTCACGGCACCATAGACGATGAAATTAGTCGATATATAGAAGAGCGCCACGATCGACATCCCGATAATAATTGCTTTCGGGATCGTTGTTTTCGGATCTTTCACCTCGGCCGCAGGAAGTGTACCGAGTTCAAACCCCGCATAGGCCCAGAAGATGAGCACGAGGGCAGTCCCGGTGGCCGAAACTCCCAGGGGAATAAAGGGATGGTAATTATCCAGAAATCCGGAAGGACGGGTAATGAAAAAGATGGTTCCTGCACCGATGAGCAGTAATAACGGCGCCAGTTTGATGAGGGTGAGCGCATCATTGACCCTGCCTGCTATCTTCACCCCGAAAATATTGATGATTGTCAGGCCAAAGAGAAAGATCCCTTTGACCAGGACTTCCTCTCCGGGAGCCAGCGGTGCCAGGTACTCAAGGTAGCGCACGAACGCGATGGCAAATACCGGCAGGGAGATCAGTTCGGCGATCCACATGCTCCAGCCGGTAAGGAATCCAAAGAAATCATCGAAGGCCTCTGATACATAGGCAAACGGTCCCCCGACTTTCGGGATATAATAACTGCAGTACGCAAAAACAAGCGCTATTATGGTCGCAAAAACGCCGGCAATAACCCACACAACGAGGGAGAAGGGCCCGAGCATGCCCGCCGTAATTGCGGACGCGATATAGATGTCAGCCCCGATGACCGATCCGACGACAATGTTGGTCAGGTCGAAGAGGGAGAGTTCTTTTTTGAAATCCATGAGCTGTGCAGTAAAGGATAATCATGGATCCTGATATAGCTGATGAATCCCCTGTGCCGGTTGTCTGGTACCCGGTGCCATCAGCGCATCTGCCTCCATCGATCATTTCATATCCTCTCCGGAGAGATTGTGCCCCATGGAACTTAAAGATCAGATCCTGGAAGTTATTGGCGGATCGCACGTGACCGCCGTTGCAACACTGGACGGAAAACTGCCCGCAGTCCGCTTCATGGTACTGGCCGGTTTTCCGGACATGACCCTTGTCAGTGCGACCCTGAAAACCTCCCACAAAGTCGGGGAGATGCAAAAAACCCCTGACGTCGCGCTCTCCACCTGGTCGGGCAAGGAGTTCTCCGACCCATACGTGGAGGTGAAAGCCAAGGTGAAGATCCACGAGGACGTTGCCACCAAGAAGAAGTACTGGAACCCCATGTGGGAGCAGTTCTTCAAGACACCGGAGAACACGGACTTTGTCGTCCTGGTCTTCACGGCAGGCGAGATCACGTACCATGCAAAGAACATGACAAGTACCGAAATCTGGAAGCGGTGACCCGGTCGCATCCCCGGGGCCGGATGTATACCATAGACAGGGAAGGAGTATGATCCTATGGACAAAAGCATCCTGATCACATTTCCCTTCAGAAAGACAAAAATCCCTGCAACACTCCAAGTCCTGGAAGGACCTGAAATGTGCGGGCAATCTCACCGATGAGTTTCAGGTTCGTCGAGTCCGGCACAATAACGGGGCCGGAAAAAAGATCGTTGAGATGGCTGATGAATTCATCTGCAAAGCCATATCCTTCATCGCGGATATGATCCTTGAGCATCGCCGTACCGGAAATACCNNCGCAGCACAGCTGCCCGGAGCAGATGTGTAAAAATCCCGGGCTTTCTGTGTCGTACCGGTCTCAATGATAAGCGGGATGATGAACGAGGTATCTGGGAAGATATCCATGACTCATCCCGGAGATTGGCGATGTCCGCTGAAGTGGGTTTCTTCTTCAGCTGTATAGGTTCGAAGGTGACAATCCGTTCCCGTGCGGATTATTAATGTTCGTTAATTACCACGCCGGGTTTTTCAATGTACGAACCGGTTTTTTCCACGTACGAATTCATGCAATCGCCACCGGAACATTCACAGGGCNNTTTTCCCGGGTTGCACTGCGCATAACACCGGCTTCCCCCGTCATTCCCCGGGACATATCCGCCCGGGCACGACAGGGAGAGCGGTGTTGAAACCGGTGTGGCGGTTTTTAGATTTGCGAGGGTGGTGGCTGAGGCTGTTGCCGGGTACGTCACCGGATTATCTCCCGGAGGCGTAGTAATACCGGGTTGTACAACAGGCTTCCCGGAACATCCGGACAAAATCACGAAAGCGATCACGAGACCCGTACACAGGGAAAATACCATTCTTTTGTTCAATCCAGCCAGCCTCCCGTACTATTCAGATGAATTCTATGGACCGGCCGGGAAATATATATTCCCGTATCCCCGGGTATCCTGATGAGAACCGGAAGACCTCCTGTCGCGACCGGCAGATCCTCCGGCCTGCCCGTTGCCGGCTTACGTCACTTTATGGAGTATCTGCGTCGGGTCAGGATGGTGAGGAACCGGGCACCCCTGCGCCTGTGAGGGGGCCGGGGCTGGGCCGGGAAAAGAACACCGTTCTTTTTATGTCTGACGGTTTCGGATTGTCCACGGGGGAAAAACAGTGGATTTTAATCTTTCCGGTCAGTACCTGTCCGGCCGGTGGTTCATTGTCCTTCAGAGTACTTCCGGAACAGGAATGGTATTTATGGAATTCCGCTATAGTGTCTGCTATGACTGCACCACGGGATTCCGGTCTGGAACGGCTCGCCGCGATCGAACAGATCGTACAGGGCGGACTTGATGAGGCAAGAACAAATGCGGTCCTTTCCCTGATCGGCATTCCCCCGCTGAGCAACGGGTTCCTCGCGGTGATGAAAATCTACAGTGAGTACCTTCCCAAATCCGAAGAAATGACATTTTCAAAAGAACAGAGGCTCCTGCATTTTCTCTGGGATGCATTCGAGCGCACGCCCGTTTCCCTTGCCACAAATTTTGCGATCCCGTTCCGCCGGATCCTTGCAAAAAAACTCTTCCAGCAATGCGGGAAGAATTTCTGTGCCGAAGCAAACGTCCGGTTCAACTTCGGCCAGGCGATCTCCGCGGGCGATAATCTCTTCATCAACTGCGGGACATTTCTCGACACCAAGGGCGGGCTTATCATCGGCGATTCGGTTGGTATCGGGGAATTTGTGCGGATATTTACCCACAACCACTCCGAGTCCGACCACGCAGAACGCACCTATGACCCGGTCACGATTAAGGATTATGCCAAGATCTATTCGAATTCCCTGATCTTCCCCGGTGTTACCATCGGTGAGCAGGCCATCGTTGCCGGGGGTGCAGTTGTCACAAAGGATGTCCCGCCAAACACTCTTGTTGCAGGGATTCCGGCCAAAGTGATCCGGCAGCGGAAGAACGAGGGGCGGGTGCGCGAAGAGCTGAACCACGTCTGGCTGAACCGCGGGGCATTCCAGGATGAATGAACGGTACCGCGATTGGGGGAAACTGCAGTACTGACATCAGCAGGGACAGGGAGTAGAAGGGGATCCTTACCGTCGGGGATCGTCGGTGAGATCCCTGAAAAGGGAGATACACTTCCTGGATCCGGGTTCTTCGACGGTGACCCCCTGTTCCAGTCCCCTCCCGGTACCCCAAAATCCGNNAAAACGGTACAATAAGGAGATTTTTGCGCCCGATACGGGCTCCGTTACGTTTTTTCACGCCGGTGATCAAAATCCGGGCTAATAGACGCTATTGGACGGGCGATCTCCTTCCGGATCGGACAAAGGTAGGCTGGATCGAAAGGAAGGGCTGTTTTGGGGGTGGGGAGGTTACGTCGGTACTTCAAATATCTATGTCGGTAAGGATCGTGCATGCTGGAGCACCCCTACGCCGGTGAGGGGGAGCCAGGGCCGGGCTGCGGAGAGATTTGTTGATTATTTCAACCGGATTTTTTTGAAAAATTTTGTAAAGTTATTCCCGGATTCTTTTCGCGGCCAAACATTTTCGCACAAGAATTTTTTTTAAATTGTTTGGACGAGAGCATTCTGGTTTTGGGAAATTCTCCGCTTGTTTGGGTTACGGCCGGGATCTGGCAGGTGGCGGTGGGGAACCGGGAGAAGGGAATTACCCGCAAGGAAAATTTCCCTTGCAAAAAAAAACCATTTTTTCCTTTACGTTTTTTTTTCAAGAAGGGCTTTGACTTCCCGGGTAAGTACTGGCAGACTGGTTTCGAGCACACCCCAGACAACATCATCTGAAACCGTTGCATACCCGTGAATGAGCCGGTTGCGGAACGAAACGATCCGCGATGAATTGCTGATCATTCCCGACACTGCCGGGTTGTGCTGAATTGCCTGGTTGAGTGCCTCCCCGATAATTTCAAGCTGGCGCTCCACGCCCGATCTTAAAAGGGGGTCATTCTGGTAATCGGCAAGTGTCTTGCCGTGGACGAACTGAGTGATGAGATTACACGCTTCTGCGATATCGAAAAGATATTTTTTCGTCTCATGCGGCAGCATAGATCTCGACCTGAGTATCCTCAAGGGATTTTCGGAAATAGGGGTTGCGGATCGGTCCCGGCTCCACGAGATCGACGGGACGGTTGAGCAGGCGTTCGAGATCCTCCGCGAGCCCGAAATATTGTTCTGCATGATCCGCCGGCTGCATCTTTTCGAACTCAACGAGCAGATCGAGATCGCTCTTTTCGGGATCGAACCGGTCATCAGTTGCGGAACCAAAAACTGCAAGGCGCCGGACCTTGCGGTATGTGCATATCCGGGTAATTTCATTCAGGTTTTGTTTGATGATGCGGTGCACGTGAGATCCCCGGGACGAATCCTTTTGATCCTTAGTTAAGTGGTGATCGTATTTCCTGATAGCGTTTGTGGATAACCAGAACCGGGACTCGTCATGGGAAAGACTGATGATGATCTCATCGTACTGCCGGTTGATGCCCGCCTTTGTCTCGCCCGGGATCTCATCATCGCGGTTGTGCAGGTTTACTATCCCGCCCGGGGGTCGCCATCTTCTTTCCCCTGAGGGGCCGGGTTTCCCTGATCAGGGAGGTTGTGCATCCGGAGATGCCGTGGATGTGGGCGGTTTTTGGCGGGGTGGGGTCAGGAGCACTCCTGCGCCAGTGAGGGCGGCCAGGGCCGGGGCTCGCGGGACGTTTGAATCCGGCACATCGGACGAAAAAAGTTCAGAGCGGTCCGGTCATCATGGCCGGACCGGTGGTCGTTACTGTTGCGATCAGGAAATAGGACGCGACGATGATCAGGAGAATGAGCGGGATCATGACGGCAAGAGCAACGGCAAGGGTTGCTTTCACGGAGCTGATCTCCTGCAGCTCGTGGATCCCGAAGATGCCGAGCACGAGCGACCAGAGGAAGAAGATAAACCCGACGAAGGGTATCCACCCGAAGAGCAGGGACGGCGTGCTCCCGTACATGACCGCCTTGAGAGTCTGCCATATCCCCTGCCGCCCGCCGAAGATATACGCCCACAGATGGAGCCATGCGCCAAAGACCAGCGTGCAGAGAAAACCCCCGGCAAGGGTGATGAGGAAGAGGAGAACCGCACCGGAAATTCCCCCGGTCACCAGACCCGGCAGCGGACTCGTCCCGATCATGAACACGGAGATCAGGGCAGCAGAGAGGACGGCGTCGATCAGGAGCAGCAATACAAAATACGGAAGAACCGTTGCCGGCTCGTCGCCCTTTGCCTGCCGGAATGCTTCATTCGGATTCATGAGGAATCCTTTCACTTTTTCAAAGATACTGATAATCATGCAAGTCTACTTGGGCAGACCTTATCCTTAAAGCAAGCGCCGGGGGCGCCCTTCCGTTGAAGAGTCCCGATGGACTCTTCTCCTCCTCCAGGTAAGATGACCTGTCGGAT
>PMKW01000053.1 GCA_003157895.1 Methanoregula sp.
TTTGTGCAGGACATTTTTTTATCTCTGGTCAGGAAGGATGGGGAACCTGCGAATGAACGGAAGATCAGCAGGTGCGTTTCTGAAGACCGGTCGTTCCCCGGGTATCAATGGGTGAGCGTGGAGCAGCTGATCACTGCAGAAGAACATGATCCGGTGCTTATGTTCATCTCCCGGGTTCGCGATGGTGTCATGGCGAGAGGACGTTGCATTCTCTTCGCTGCAAGGCCTGTACCGATCAACAAGTACAGGCACTCTCTTTTCTCATTCTTTCCCTATCAGGGGAAATGCCGGGACGGATCTCGTGAGCAGGAAACTCTCGATCCTGACTATATTCCCGGTGCCCTCTGTTGCAAGAGCTGCACTATATCCCGGCGATATTTTGAGGTCGTATACCTGCCACACCGTTCCGTTCAAAGAGATATCGGTGGTATTCAGGAGGTCAGGGCTGTCGGGAAGGCCGCCGATCCCATCCCCGGTGGCTTTAAGAAGGGCTTCCTTTCTCGTCCATATCCGGAGAAACAGTTCCGCCTTTGCATGTCCGCGCGAGTTTCGGATCGCGGCACTTTCCGTTTCTGAGAATAAGCGCAGGGAGGGATCTGATTCTAAAATGTCGTCCCGTATCTTCTCGATGTCGATCCCCACTCTCCGGCCGCAGGAGACCGCTACAGCTACCATATCTCCGGAGTGAGATACATTGAACTGCACGCCGCCAAGGGGCTCTCCTTTCAGGAAGGGTTTTCCGTGCGTTGTATACTCGAAAATAATTTCTTCCGGGGTGCATTTTTTATAAAAAGAGAGCACTTCCCGGAGCAGATACCTCGCCTGGACATAGCGCAGGGAATCGGCCTCAAAACGGTATCTCCCGGCTCTCTCTGCCTCATCAGGTATGAGCAGGGTTTCCGGCTTTTTAACACGATAATATCTTAAGTCTGCATAATACAGATGTATCTCGCCGGAGTCCGGACTGAGTCTGTTACCGTTCATGACCTTTCCCTTTGGGTTGTCGCCAGATCGATCTCTTTTCTGATGATGCTGGCTATCTGCTTCACGCTTCCATCCAGGAGTATTGACAGGTGGTCTCCCTCCAGAAGATGTATTTCGACACCTCCTGTCGTGAGTTTTCTCCAGCCGTAACCCTGCAGGAACCTGCCATCTCTTTTACAATTCCTTGCTGTCTCCTTTGACATGAACAGGATGAGTTTTCCCTGGTATTTCCCGGGACAATAGGCGTCAGTTGCATCAAAATTTTTCATGGCAATCGTCCTTTGCGGTTCAGGAACACTCCCTATCCACTCCGGATAACCCGGCATGGCATGCGTTATACCTTGCCCGGCAGCCATTGTACACGCATCTGCAGGTTCAGGTGCACCGTCCGGTGTTACAGGCTCTGATGACAGAGACTTCTGCCCTGCCACCTCTTCCGGAAACCTTCGCACTTTTCTGATAATAAACCGTGGAATCCCCCGGATACTTTTCACCCTCTTTTCCTGGTTGGCCCGGATAAACCTGATATTCCGGCTCGCTGATCTCTTGATTGTCTCCTTACATGACGACACATCAAAGTAAGGAGACATTGTACCTTAGATCTTTTAGTCGTCGGTATAACCTGTTTCAGGTCAGGTTTTCTCCAGAGCAGTTTTATTGATTGCTGCCAGTTTTATCGTAAAGGTAAGGTTCTGACCGGCAAGTTCAAAGTTCGCGTCCACGGTTACCGTCGAAGGTGTGACATTGAGGATTTTCACCCTGTTTGTTGCCCCGGTTGAAGGATTCGTGACTGCCAGATACTCGCCGACAACCGGGTTCTCTACCGAGAAGTTTTCCGACCTGTTCACACTGACAACCAGGTCGGGGTGATAGGGACCGTATGCGTCATCGGCAGAAAGTGTAACCGTCTTTTCCTCACCAACCGCCATCCCGGTTACCGCTTTGTCAAATCCGGGGATCATTGTTCCTGACCCGAGCGTGAATTCAAGGGGCGTCTTGTTTATATTTGAATCGAATACTGTACCGTTGTCGAGTTTCCCGGTGTAATAAACGTCTACGGTATCTCCTGCCTTTGCGATAGTGCGGTTCGCAAATACGAAATATCCCGCGACGACAGCAACCAGGATGACGGCAATGACAAGAACAATCCCGTACGTTGTGTACGACTTCGTGCGTGCGGCCGCTGCCGCTTTGCCCTTTGCTTTCTCGGACTTCTTCATGATATCCGGTTATATCATTCTCCGGATACCCATATACATTTGTCCGAAAAACAATCCCTGCATATGCGATAAGGGAGGCAGATTTGTACCGGCACGATTGTATTTTATTTATACCTCTAAAGCGCATCCGGTAGTGTTGAATATGGCTGATCAGGTGCGGGTTGCAGAGGTTGCAGGAAAAAAGGTGCAATGGGATGCCGCGCAGATGCGAAAGATTTCTGAGCATCCCTGTTTTTCAGAGAAAGCATGCCACAGCTTCGGCAGGTGTCACATACCGGTCGCCCCCAAGTGCAATATCCAGTGCAATTACTGCATCCGGGACTTCGACTGCGTGAACGAGAGCCGTCCGGGTGTCACGACCCGGGTGCTCAATCCGGATGAGTCCATGGAGATGGTAAAAAAAGTCGTGGACAAGTACGACTATATCAAGGTCATTGGCATTGCCGGACCCGGGGATCCGCTGGCAAACGAGGAGACCTTNNGATGTCGGAAATATCACCGTGACCCTCAATGCCATCGACCCTGAGATCGGGGCGAAGATCTACCAGTTCGTTGATTATAAAGGCAAGCGGTATACAGGGCTTGAAGCGGCAAAACTCCTCCTCTCCCAGCAGATGAAAGGGATCGAGGAAGCAGTAAAACGCAATATGATTGTCAAGATCAACACGGTCTATATTCCAGGCATCAACGAGGACCATATTCCTGCTATCGCCAAAAAGGTCGGGGAGATGGGCGTGTACACCTTCAACCTGATACCCCTGATCGCCCAATATAAGTTTGCCAACATCACTCCTCCCACGCAGGAGATGAAGAAAAAGATGCAGGACGAATGTTCGAAATATGTCAAACAGATGCGGCATTGCCAGCGCTGCCGTGCCGATGCGATCGGCAGGCTTGGGCACGATGTCCAGTCGTGCATGTACGAGAACAAGTAATCCTTTTTTCAGGATTGTAACAATCCTTTCCAGACGGTAACCGCTGCACCGCCAATGGTTACCCTGCCTAGGCTCTCCAGCCGGAGATGGAGTATCCCGACCCGCTCCGAAGCCTGGTATGCAGTCAGCATATTCTTTTTAATTTTTTTCTGCCAGTACGGCGCAAGACAGCAGTGGGCAGAGCCGGTCACCGGATCCTCATTTATTCCTACGGAGGGGGCAAAGAACCGGCTCACAAAATCAAATCCCGGGGTGGAAGCCCGGGACGTGACGATGACACCCCGCATGGGGATTTGAGAAAGGCCGGAAATATCCGGCACTATGTTCCGGACTTCGCGTTCCGATGCCACTTCGATAAGATAGTCAAACCGGTTCTTTCCCGTATAGCAGGGCTGTATGCCGAGTGCGCTATAAAGCCCGGCCGGGGCAGGTACCGGTTCTTCCGGCACAGCCGGGAAATCCAGTTCTATGAAATGTCCTGCCCTCGCTGCAGAGAGCGTCCCGCTTTTTGTGAAGAACCGGGCAGGTTCATCCTCCATAAGATACCCTTCCTCCCAGAGGATATGGGCAGCGGCAAGTGTTGCATGCCCGCAGAGGTCTATCTCTGTCCGTGGAGTGAACCAGCGCAGGTTAAATCCGTCTTTTTCCCGGACGATAAATGCGGTTTCTGACAGGTTCATCTCGCGGGCAACCGATTGCATCCATGCGGGATCTGTGTTTTGTCCGAGCACAGGCACACCCCCGCCGGGTTTCCCGTCCCGATCCGTTCGGCAAAGGCATCTATGCAGAATAAACTGTCCCTGAGTATCATGCCACATCCCCGCAAATTATAAAGTGATTGCCGGAAGCTGAAAACCGGACTGCCCGTTTTTGAGGCCGGCACTTAAAATAAGGTTCATATCCATAATGACCGGTTCCAGGGAGGGAGGTATCGCAGTATCCTCGGTATTCACGGTCCTGCCCTGATACGTGATACTGTACTGCATGAGATCCGCCCCCCCGTGCCGGGACGTATAGTTCCCCTCGAGCAGCGGAAATTCTGCCGTGTCAAAAACTGCAGAGATCTGTTCAAGATTGGACTGGTTGAGCAGGATCTCCCTGCTGGTGGACCGGCTTGAGACCAGTGTTATGCCATTGTCAAAGATCACCAGCCGGTCATTTACGCCCGCTATTCCCCCGGTACGCTGGTAGTCCACGAACAGCGCCGGGGCTGCAGGGCGCGAGACCACCGGGGCTTTCACGCCAAGACATCCCGTCAGCATGAGTGCTGCAATCACCAGCACCACACATATGCCCGACCATGTCCTCACGGTAATATCATCCAGCCCGGTATTGTGTTCCGCGTTTTTTTCATGTCTATATCTGTAATACATCCGGCTTTACCGGCTTTCCCGAAGACTTGCGCTCGGGAAGCACTTCCTCGAGTGCTCCAATCAGGCCATCGACTTTCTCGTTGTTGAAGACGGCCCGGAATGCTGCAATCTCTGCTGAGTTCATGATCATGATTCCCTTTTTCTTCATCGGGAGGCCGTTGTCACCAATCGGGTTGATGTCTATAGCAAGAGAGGGGGCGCGGTTCTTTGTCGCCGGGAGCCGGATGATCGAGACGCCTTTTACCGACGTGTGCTTGCGTTCCCAGTCCTGTCCTTCTTCAATAAATGTTTTAAGGGTTGCTGTCAGTTCCATAACAAGAATTATTGATTTATATATTAAAAGCCTCTTCGTTCCGATCCTGTTGTCACCCGGCCCGCGGCCCTGACCTCCGGACAGGAATCCATCTGCAGGGTGTTGCGCTTCCTGACACACCATAATAAGATAGGAGGACAAACCGGTGACAACACGATCCGTTATGCCCTTCCTCACCCTGCGCCCGGACCAGCCATTTGACCTCGATGCAACCCTTGCCTGCGGGCAGGTGTTCCGCTGGGACCGTACCGCAGACGGCTGGTGGTANNTTCATCCGTAATTATTTCTCACTGGACACTGACCTTGAATCCATCCTTGCCTCCATCGATACCGATCCGTTTATCCACGCGCGCATCATGAAAAACCGGGGACTCCGTCTCGTGCGCCAGCCTCCGTGGGAGTGCACGGTTTCCTATATCTGCTCGACAAACTCCAATATCCCCACGATCCGGCGGAGGATCGGCTCTATTGCCGGGAAATATGGTAATCCGGTTGAGTTTGAGGGAAAGAAGTACCACTCGTTTCCCGCGCCCGCGCCCATTTCATGCGGGGGCCACGAGGGGCTCTCGGAATGCAAGCTCGGATACCGCCAGTCTTATGTCTTTGGTACTTCCAGCCTCGTCACCGATGAGAAAACGTGGGAGAAGATGATCCGGAGGATGCCCTATGATGAGGCGCGTACGGAACTGAGGAAACTCCATGGCATTGGTCCGAAAGCCGCCGACTGCATCCTCCTCTTCGCTTTCCAGAAGTTCGAAGCTTTCCCGGTCGATGTCTGGATCCGGAGGATTGTGCAGCAGCACTATCTCCCGGAGCTGAAATGCGGTTCACCACTCTCAACGCGCGAATACGACAGGATCCGCTGCTTTGCACGGGACCATTTCGGGGAGTACTGCGGGTATGCTCAGGAGTACCTGTACGCGGGAAGGGAGGGGTGAAAACCTGAATTCTTCTGAAATAATGGTGCCCTGTTTCACATGAAGATATTTTGGAGCATTCCGCCGCAATCGAAGAATTCTGGTGAATTCTTCTCAAATCAGTCCTCGCTGATATGACAACTGATTCCCCGACGGGGAGCCAGCCTGATCCGAAGGCCAGGTCTGGCCGGAGAAAATTCTCTAAAAAGAGAATTTTCGACCCGCCCCCGGAGGCGGTTCAATTACCCATTATTATCCTAAAAAAGGATTTGCCCCACCATACCTTAAAGAACCTGATGGTTCTTCGCGCCTTTCATTCCTGCAAAATTGGATGATTCGAAGTTCTTAGGAACTTCTCAATTTCGTGGTTTTGATGAACCACTCATCAGTCAAATATTTTCGCTGAAAATCTTTTCTAGCCAATCTTCGCTGATGCGATGATTATCTCCCCGGAGAGACCCTGAAGCGGGGGTGCTCATAATTACCCCAGATATGATGACAGGAAAAAAAGAAAAAGGATTCCAGGCTACTTACGTCCCGATATCCCAGCTGCAACTGTATTTCTTCTGCTCCTTCGTGAGCGTATCGATAGAGAGCCCGAGCGAGGAGAGTTTCAGGTTTGCAACCTCCACATCGATCTCATTGGGCATCTCATACACACCGCCTTTCATCTTCTTCCCGTTCTTTGCAATATACAGGGTGCCGAGCGCCTGCATGGCGAAACTGAGGTCCATGACCTCAATCGGGTGGCCCATGCCCTTCGGTGTGGCGAGATTGACGAGCCGGCCCTCTGCCAGCACGTGGACAGCCTTCTTCCCGAGCATGAATGTCTCGATGCCGTCGCGCTGGATGACCTTGTCGGCATTCTTATGCAGCCATCCGATATCGATCTCGACATTGAAGTGACCGGCATTGGAGAGGATAGCGCCGTTTTTCAGCTTTTTGAAGTGCTTTGCGGCAATGACGCCGACATTGCCGGTCGTCGTGACGAAGATGTCTCCGACGGTTGCTGCCTCATCCATGGACATGACCATGAACCCGTCCATATGGGCTTCGAGAGCACGTCGGGGATCGATCTCCGTAACAACGACCTTTGCGCCGAGCCCGTGGGCCTTCTTCGCAAGCCCGCGGCCGCAGAAACCGTAACCGGCAATAACGAAATATTTCCCGGCGATGAGGGTATTGGTCGTGATCATGATCGATGACAGGGCACTCTCTCCAGTCCCGTGGACATTGTCAAAGAATCGTTTCATGGGAGTATCGTTCACCGCGATAACAGGAAACTCAAGTTTTCCTTCGGCAGCCATAGCCCTGAGACGGTGGATCCCGGTGGTTGTCTCTTCGCACCCTCCGATGACCTTTTTGATAAGGTCGCGGCGCTTCGTATGGATATAGTGGATGAGGTCCATTCCATCATCGATGGTGATGACCGGCTTTGCGTCGAGCACCTGGTTGATGGCGGCATAGTATTCGTCAACCGTGCAGGCTCTTTTTGCATAGCAGTGAACATTCTTCACGTCATTGAGGGCCGTAGCCACATCGTCCTGGGTCGAGAGCGGGTTACAGCCGGTGATGTGCACCACGGCACCTCCCGCTGCAAGAGTGGAGACCAGGTTCGCGGTCTTGGCCTCCACATGGAGCGCCATGCCAATCGTCATACCGGCGAACGGTTTATCCTTAACAAACTGTTTTTTAATGGCGGCAAGCACCGGCATGTACTGCGCAGCCCATTCGATCTTCAGCTTTCCTGAGTTCATGAACATCCTCATTGGGGAAGGCCGTATTAAGCCCGCCCGGATACACAACTATCCTATGATTAGGGATGGCAGGTTACATAAAAACTCCGTGAACAAAGGACCGGGTGGGAAATATAGATAGTATCCGCCCCCCAACTCTGGTACGAATGGTGCTCACGCGACGGATCATTCCCTGCCTCGACCTCAAGGATGGCAGGGTGGTGAAAGGGACAAACTTTCTCGGTCTCCGGGACGCCGGCGACCCGGTGGAGCTGGCCGGTCGGTATAACGAGCAGGGTGCCGATGAGGTCGTGTTCCTCGACATCACCGCGTCAAAAGAGAAACGGGGGATCATTATCGATCTGATCCAGCGGGCAGCCGACCAGCTCTTCCTCCCGCTCACGGTCGGGGGAGGGCTCAAGTCGCTCGATGACATCCAGCAGATTCTCCGGGCAGGGGCTGATAAGGTCAGCGTCAACACGAGCGCAGTCCACGATCCAACCCTTATCACCCGGGGTGCTGAGGCGTTCGGCACTCAGTGCATCGTTGTGGCAATGGACGTCCGCCGGAATTTCATCCCGAATGAAAAGGCAATCCCTGTCCATCTGACCGATGGTCGGACGTGCTGGTACGAGGTGGTCATCTATGGCGGGAGCAAGCCGACCGGTATTGATGCAATTGCGTGGGCAAAGGAGGCCGAGGAGCGGGGAGCGGGAGAGATCCTCCTGACCAGCATGGAGACCGATGGCACGAAGAATGGATTCGATATCGCCATAACTTCAGCGATATCCGATGCTGCCGGCATCCCGGTCATCGCGAGCGGCGGGGTCGGTACCCTCGAACATTTCTACGATGGTTTCACGAAAGGAAAAGCCGATGCCTGCCTTGCGGCCAGCGTCTTCCACTACGGCGAATTTACCGTAAAAGACGTAAAAGAGTATCTCAGAGGGCAGGGTATCCCGGTACGGCTCTGAGATCGAACTCGAATGCGGCAACGGAATGTTCAAGCTCAAACGCGGTCAGAACGGCGGGATGGACCTCGCCAAAGACGCCAACTGTTTTTCCGGCAACAATAATATTCCCGCGGCGCCCGTCGATGAATGCCGGGTCTTTTGATTCCTCCACGGTGTAATCGATGGAGAGTTCGTGGAGCACCGCATCGGCTGATGCGTAGGCTTCCGAGAAGTCTGCGTCCGGGTGGGAGCTGACACCCGCTGCCTGCTGGTGGGTGCGGCAGTCCAGCACTACATCACCTACAGTGAAGAGGCGTTGCGGGAGCTCGCGGTGCCGGTTCAGGGTCAGGAATTCGAGGAGCAGGGGCAGAAGTTCAGTTCTGACCACCGTGTTCTCGATGCTGATCGGGTGCATGACATGGAGGACACCCGCCCGCTCCTCCCTCTGCATCCGTTTGTAGAGCACGTCCTCGCTGGTCAGCGTGAACGGCATCACCTCGAGATAGCCGAGCCCCGTGAATGCCTCGCGGGCAAAGGCTGCATTGACCTGCACCGGGTGGGGTTTTCCCACGGTAAAGGTCTTCGGAGGGCGGGATTCGAGCTTATCGTACCCGTACGCGATCGCCACGTCCTCGAAGAGGTCCCAGTCGTGCATGATGTCGGCCCGGTAACAGGGCACCTGGACCTTCACGTTGTCGGCATCGGCCGGTTCGGCCCCGAACCGCATTTTCCTGAGGAGCTCAGCCATCTGCGGTGCGGTCAGACTGACCCCAAGGAGCCGGGAACACTCTTTCACATTCACGATCCGCTCTGCGGGAGCAAGCGTCGGGGTCTGTACCCCGCCGATCTCCACGCTCTCGATGGTTGCCCCTGCCTCGGCCATTGCCGTGCAGATGATGTTGACTGCAACATTGACCGCCCGCTTGTCGGTGCCGGTCGTGTCAAGGAGTATGTTCTTCGTGTCGATAGTCACCCGTGTCCGCTCGCCATTGATGATCGGGGGGAACGAGAGGACATTGTCGTCCTTGTCAACAATGAGAGGGAAGAGCGGGAAGTCTTTGACGATCTTCGCATAGTCCCGTCCTTTCGGGTGCTTCTCGAGGATCTGATCCATGGTCATCTCTTCGGTATAATCGAGGGGGACGAATACCCGGCTCCGGGGGGCTGCGATATACCGGAACGGGGGCCTGACCGCGTCGAGGTCATGGATACCGATCGCCACCTTACTCCTGCCCCTGCCGACGGCCCAGTGGAGCGACTCCTGCAGGGACATGATGCTCTGGATCGACTCATCATCGAACGTAACCCCGCGGATCACGGCAGCCCCGAGCACGGGGCGGATATCCGCAAGCTTCGGGTCGATGGAAAAGGAGATACCGGAGGGTTTGACCGGGTATATGGGGAGACCGGTCTCGAGACCGAGGTAGCCCCGCATTGCCCGGGCAACTCCTTCCGGGCTGAAGAGGTCCGGCCGGTCCGGGAAGAACTCGACATCAGCGTGGTCCTCCTCGGTCCGCTCCACGTCCGAACCGATGAGGGGGACATTCTTGAGGATCGTCTTCCGGTCGGTACAGGTGAGTCGCTCGAGGTACTTGTAGGGAAGGGTGATGACGGCCATGTCAGATCCCTCCTTTTGCCTTCCGCAGCGAAGGGGTCTCGCGGAGGAACGCCACGTCGCTCTTGTGCAGGAACCGGAGGTCCTTGAGGCCGAGGCGGAGCATCGCAATCCGGCTCACACCAAGGCCCCAGGCAAGGACGGGATAGTTGATCCCGATCGGTGCGGTGACCTCTTCACGGAAGACGCCGGCACCGCCCATTTCGATCCAGCCGATACCCTCAACATATACCTCGGCATCGAGGCTCGGCTCTGTGTAAGGGTAGAACGAGGGCTTGAAGCGTACGCTCGTAAAACCCATGCGGTTGTAGAACTCGCGGAGGATCCCGAGCAGGTTACCGAAGGAGACGTCCTCGTCCATCACGATCCCTTCGAGCTGCTCGAACTCGGCAAGGTGTGTGGTATCGATCGTCTCGCGCCGGTAGACCCTGCCGATAGCGAATGCTTTGATGGGGGGATTCTTATGCTGTGCAAGGTGCTGGATGGAGAGGCACGTCGTGTGGGTCCGGAGCACGCACTGCTCGGCCTTCTCCTCTTTCCAGACACCCCCCCAGCCGGTCGATGACGTTTCCCCGCCGGAGATATGCATGGCCTTCACCTTTTCGTAGCCCTTCGGAAGCGGAAGGGTCTCTTTGAGATAGAAGGTGTCCTGCATCTCGCGGGCCGGGTGGTCCTGCGGCTGGAAGAGGGCGTCGAAGTTCCAGAACGACTGCTGGACGATGCCTCCGTAGAGTTCGGTAAAGCCCATTTCGAGGAGGAGCTCCCGCATCTCGCCGATGATCCGCTGATAGGGGTGGATCTTGCCGGGGTATGCCTTCTTCGGGAGCTTGGAGACATCATACCGGCGCAGGTTTTTAGTCTTCCATGCACCGGAAAGGATCTGTTCGCGGGTGAGCGTTCCGGTCTCTTCGCGCAGATCGAGTCCTTTCTTTGCGAGAGCAAGTCCTTCGGGAGTGATGGCAATGGCATACCTGACGGTCTCGCATTCCTGCAGGATCCCGCGCTTCATAAGTTCCTTTGTCTTTTTGTCGTCAGCGGCCGGGTTTTTCAGGGCTGTTTCGTCAGCATCGGTTGATGCACCTGCAACTTTTGTAACAGAAGTCCCCTCGACGGTGACAAGCCCCTTTTTCCGGAGCTGGCCGAACCCAATCCTGAACGCTTCGTGTTTCTGCAGGTTGGCAAGCTGTGTTCCCGGGAGGATGAAACGGAGGAGCTGGGTCTCGGGAAGTCCCTTCTCGGCATAGGTCTTCCCCTCGTCTGTGTAAACAAACTCCTTTGCCACAATTCGTTCAACTGTAGCAAGCCCTTTGTCCTGTGCCAGGTGAGCCCATTGCACCACCGCCTCTGGTGTAGCTTCCAGCAACCCGGCAAGGTGCGGCGCATCTGTCTTCTTTTCTTTCTCTAATGTTGCAAGCAACCGCTTCTCGTTCTGTGTCAGTTCAGCCATCTCACACCCTGATCCTGTCCGCACACGCGTCCATCTTCTCCCGGAAGTCTTTGAGGAACGATACCACCCGCTCGGCGGTCTCCTTCTTGCACTGCCCGCAGGTGACCTCGCCTGCCATGCATTTCCGCTTAATCTCTGCGAGCTCGGCATCATCCATCACCATGTGGAAGAGGTTGAGGAGATAGAGCGAGCACTTGTCCGGCTCGCCGCCAAGCCGCTTCTGCTCCTCAAGGGTCATCCTCCCTCCGGTGATCCCGCTCATCACCTTCTTTCTGACAACCGCTTCGGGTTCATAGAAAGAGATGATGCTCTCCGGGATACTGCTCGACATCTTCCCGCCGGTGAGACCGGGCATGAAGATGTGGTATGTGGACGACGGGGTAAAGAATGCAAACCCGCCGTGTGCCCGCTCGATCTCCCGCACCCTCCCTTTCACGTCTGCACATCGTGCGTCTTTGATATCGATATGCCCCGCGTACTTCTTCGCGTGCGGGAAGGCCTTCCTGACCTCTTCCATTGCCGCCTCGGGAGCATTCTTTGACCGGACGCTGATGGAGCCGTCGCGTTCCTCGACCGTGAACATCCGGAACTTATGGGCAACCCCCCGGGTGAGCCGGAGGTGAGGGTCCTGGTCCACCCCGACCGGCACGAGTGTCGGTGCCGGCTCGCGGTCGATCTGGGGATAGAGGATATCAGCGACCTGCGTGATCACGCTGTCCGCGTGAGCGAGGTCGGTATCGGGGCCGAACCCGTAGATTGCCGTAAGCTCGGAGAAGTTGACCTTGGTCGCTGCCTCAAAGGCAAGGTCCTTGAGCCGGTCGTTTTTGCTCTGGAAGTAGGTCTGGCCCTCAAACCCGAGGGCACAGAGGCAGGCGAGGTATTCCTTCCCGTACTCGCGGCATTTCTCCCACGGCATATTCCGGACCGCGTGCGCTTCCCGGTCGGCGACCGCCACGTAGCCATTACCCCCCT
The DNA here is from genome assembly GCA_003157895.1 of Methanoregula sp. GTDB lineage: Archaea > Halobacteriota > Methanomicrobia > Methanomicrobiales > Methanospirillaceae > Methanoregula. The sequence goes on from PMKW01000053.1 coordinate 12,466, forward strand.
GCTGCACGTGCCAGACGACTTCCTTCATCACCATCAGGTGACCGAGATGCGGGTGGCCGCTGGGCATGAACCCGGTAAGGATATGGAAGGGCGTGTGGTTCCTGATCGCCCGGGCGATCGGGAGGTAGTCACGGTGCCCGACCACGATGCCCCGGCGCATGAAGTACGGGACCTCGGGGAGTTCTGATAAGACCGGTGCTATGGGGTCGATGCCGAAATCGGCAAAGGTCTTCCCGATATCAAGGGACGGGGTGCTTGACCAGGGGTTGATCTGCGGTTCCTGCATGATGAGCTCACAGTTTTATCCGTGCGAATTCGACGAACTGGATTCCGGAAGAGTGTACGGCGCCAAAGAACATCTTCTTTTTGACGGAATGTGCCAGCCGCACGGAGCGGGAGATGACGCTCATCTGGAGCTCCGCTTCCTTTTCCACGGCGTGGACGAGCAGGTCGGAGTGGACATTCTTCCCGCAGTACACCCGGAAATGGTGGCCGAACTTATAGCCGGTGCGGGGAGTATAACCATGGGTGCGAAGCTCGGTATAGACCGCATTTTTTATTGCCAGTTCCTGGTCGGTCTCTCCTGCTATTGTGAGGAATTCATCCGGGTTTAAAGTCCCTGTCCTCCGAACGAGGGTAATCGTCCCCGTCCCCATGAGGTAGAGCAGTTCCACCGGGGAGAGGATCAACCGTTCCGGGTCGAGGCGTTTGCCGTATCCTGCCAGTTCAAGGTCAGATCCTGCCGGGATCCGGACCATCGCGGACTTGCCGACCAGTACCGCATCATGCCGGCTGAGGGCCGAAAGCGTGCTGCAGGCATCGGCAAGTTTCGGGAGCTTGATCTCGTAGTACGTCAGCTCGTCCTCGTCGTCTACAACGGCAAGCACGTACTGTTTGCGCATATTCCTTGAGGCAACAACTTCCTTAATAAGCGTCCCGAACCGGATCGGGTCGCGCTCGGAGAGGACGCGGACAAGGTACAGGGACTCGCCCTTCCCCGGTTTCTCGCCGCGCCGGAAGACGCGGAAGTCGTGCGGCCCGGTCTGGACAACATAGCCCCGTTCGCGGAGGTCGCGGTACACAAGGAAACTGCGCATAAAATTCTGCTGGTCGCCAAACTCAGCAAAAAGGGTATCGAATGTGTATTCCGGCACTTCAATCTTCTGGCGGTGGAGCAGGTAGAGCGCCTCCTGCGGGGAGAGCCGGAGACCGTTGCCGTCCGGCCGGCCGTACCCGCTCTGCTCGTAGAGGGATTTCCCTTCAACTCCCATCCGCACCGTAATACCGTCAAAGAGCGCTAACACTACCGGATCTATTGTTGCTTGAGGATTATAATGGGCGCGTGGATGTATCCGGAGCGGGCAGCACATGCAGGAACAGGCTGTTCTGTAATCCATAAGAAATACAAAAAGAATACCCTAAAATTACAGAGCAATGCGTTTAAAAGGGGTAAAATCGAATTTGTTTAGTCAGATCGTATCCTATAGGTATGCCTGAATGCACGTCCCCTGCGATGAACCACATCCCGGGAATATCCGGGTAATACTTAACAGATAGATCCGCCCCCCACCGGAATTGTTTTTAGCCAGGAGAGAAAAAGGCGGAAAAATAATGGTGATACCGAACAACAACCCCGGATGCCGGCCGATACGTATGCTCAACCTTGCGGGTTTTCTCGGAAAGTCCGAGGTGAACGGGCCCGGCACCCGGGCCGTTGTCTGGGTACGGGGATGCCCCATCCACTGCCCGGGGTGCTTCAATGAGCAGTTCCAGCCCTTTTCTCCTGCAACCCTGATCCCTGTTGATGAGCTTGCCGGTACTATCCTTTCTCTTCATGGTATCGATGGAGTCACCTTCTCGGGAGGCGAACCGTTCGCGCAGGCCGGCCCGCTCGCAGCACTGGGAGAACGGCTCCGTGAGGACGGCCTTTCCATCGTGACCTATACCGGTTATACCCCTTCACAGCTTGCAGCAGGGGATGACCCCGCAATACCTGCCCTCCTCGCGGTGACCGACCTCCTCATTGCCGGCCCCTATGTTGCAGGACTGGGGGAGGCGGACCCGCTGAAAGGATCCTCAAACCAGCAGGAAATCTCCCTCGGCATGAAGATCGCAATCCCCAAAAGGGGCGCATTCCTGCACCCTGCATGCAGCAGGATAGAATTCTCGATAGCGTCTGACGGTACCGTTACCACCACGGGTTTCCCGGCACCGGCCCTTGTCGAACAGCTGGAATCGCGCTGCAGGGGTGCATGAGATGTCGCATTACAGCCGGGTCAGGACACAGTTCCGGCACCGCGAGGCGCTCATCGCCTGCCTCAAAAACCTTGGCTATGATGTCGAGACCGACACGGTCATCCGGGGTCACCACGGCGAGCATGAAGTGGATATCGCGGTGAGGAAGGCAAAAGGCTATGGCGTCGGTTTCGTAAAAAGCCCGGACGGTACCTATGATATGGTGGCCGACTGGTGGGGCGTGGCAGGAACCGACGAGCGGAAGATCACGCAGGAGCTTGCAGAGCAGGCCGATGCGATCCAGAAGGAGTATGCAAAAAAGATGGTCCTCGAACAGGCGGCCCTGGACGGGTTTGAGGTTGTCTCCCAGACCGAGGAACAGGATGGCACGCTGCGTATCGTAATAAGGAGATGGGAATGATGCAACACCAGGAACCGGACTTCTCAAGAAAACTCAATATCTCGCTTCGCGCAAGGGTCACCCTCATCGTCGTGATGACTCCTGAAGAAGAACGCGTGGTCTCGAAGATTAAGGAGGTCTGCGATACGTGGGACCCGCCCCGGCAGTGCGTGACGTGGGATTCCGTGGACGGGTTTGAGGTCATTGCGGGGAACAAGAACTTCCACACCCAGTCCCGCGACCCGCTCGCGGCACTCGATGACATCCAGAAGACCGATGAGAACGCGGTGCTCGTCTTAAAAGACTTCCACGAGTACTGGAACAACCCGCAGGTGAAGCGCCGGATCCGCTCCTTCTCCCAGAAGTTCCGGTACAATCGCCGCTCGATCGTGATCGTTACCCCGGTTTCGCGGGTCCCGGAGGAGATCCGGGACGAGGCGGTCCTCGTCCACTTCCCGCCGCCCGGTGCTGCCGAGCTCTCCGCCGATCTTGATCTGCTCCTTGCAACGAGCGGGATAGCCCACGCGCTCTCGAAAACGGGCAAAGAGAAGATCATCCAGGCAGCGCTCGGCATGACCTTAAACCAGGCCCGCCGCTCCTTCTCAAAGGCGATCGTCACGAAAGGGACGCTCGATGATGCAGACATCGACACCATCATCGCTGACAAAAAGGACATCCTGAGCCAGTCGGATGCGCTCGAATTTTACAGCCTCACCGAGGCACCCGAAAACGTGGGCGGCCTTGCGATCCTCAAGGACTGGCTCCGTCTCCGCGAGCGGGCGTTCACCGAAGAAGCCCGTGACTACGGCCTTCCCTCCCCCAAGGGTATCGCCCTTGTCGGCATCCCCGGGACCGGCAAGAGCCTGACCGCGAAGATGATCGCCGACCTCTGGCACCTGCCGCTCCTCCGTCTCGACGTGGGTGCCCTCTTCGGGAGTCTTGTCGGGGAGTCCGAGGAACGTACGCGGCGGGCACTCTCCCTTGCCGAGACGATCGCCCCCTGCATCCTCTGGGTGGACGAGATCGAGAAGGCGTTCGCGTTCGGGAGCGGTGATGCCGGAACGAGCCAGCGGGTCTTTGCACACCTCCTGACATGGATGCAGGACAAGACCTCGCCCTGCTTTGTGGTGGCAACTGCCAATAATATTGCAGCGCTCCCGCCGGAACTCCTGCGGAAAGGGCGGTTTGACGAGATCTTCTTCCTTGACCTGCCAAACACCAGCGAGCGGCGCGAGATCTTTACCGTTCACTTAAAGAAGCGCAAGTGTGTCCCTGCCGATTACGACCTCGATCAACTGGCACGGGAGAGCGAGGGGTATGTCGGCGCCGAGATTGAACAGATCGTTATCGACGCAATGTATCTTGCCTTCAATGAGAACATGCGGCGGGTGACTATGGAAGACATCCTTGCCTGCATCCGGAAGCAGGTCCCGCTCTCGATCTCCCAGCGCGAAACGGTTGCCTCCCTCCGGGCATACCTTGCGGAAGGGCGGGCTGTGTCCGCTTCCCGTCCCGCAACCCAGCCGGAGATCCCGGCCGGGCAGAAGACCATCGCGCTTGAGACCTTCGACACCGCCCTGACGTGAAGCAATGAAGCCCTGTGGCCGTTTTCCCCTCATCAGCCCGTTGCTGTACCGGCTGTCCGTGCAGCGGGTTGCCCGCAGGGCAGCAGCCGGTGACGTGCCTGCTGTGCGGGAACTGGCAGCAGTCTTCTGCACCTCTCCCTCTCCCAAAACCCGGTTCATTGCCGGGCAGGGACTCCGGCTCCTGAAAACCATGGAACAGATCGATCTGCTCTGCCAGGAGAGTCTCCTCCGGGACAACGATGACCTGCTGGCCCTTGCCTGCTTATGCCAGTACCTTCCCTCTGGTCCTGCAGAGCAGGCCCTCTGGTTTTTCAGTACATCCCGACTAGAAGATCTCCACCGGCTCGACCCGGAAGACTACTGCCCGCTTCTCGCCGCAGGGTACCGGAGAGCGTCCGCAGCGGTCCGTGCCCGGGCCCGGAGTGCAGCCTGCACGAACGGGTCCTGCTCCCTGCTCGCCCGTACCCTTGCCGGTCCCGTTGTCACGCAGCATGCCGGCGACTGGTCGTACGATGAATGGGAAATTGTCGTAAGAGGCCTGATAGGTAAAGAGCAGTGGGAGGATCTCTGGCTTCTTGTGTTTCTCGCCCCGCTCCCCCTTGCGCACACCGCGATAACTGCGCTGAAGAAAGCCGGCTGGACACCCCCGGGAGACGATAAGCTCCTCTGGGACGATATTATTGCAGCCCTGCCGGACCGCTGGACCTGCCCGGTGCCGGCTGGGCAGGTCCGGGACCCGGTCGGGAGACCGGCAAGCCAGGTGAGCCGGCTCTGCTTCTCTCCCGACGGTTCCCTGCTTGCGACCGGCTGTTGTGACGGGATGGTTGCGGTCTGTCGCACGGCTTCCCCGGGGGCCGCTTTGGAATTTTCAGCCGTGCCGGGCTCCATCCGGTTCCTCGCGCTCTCTGCCGATAACGCCCATCTCGTGTACGGTGGGGACGACGGGATGGTTCATGCGTACAGCCTGCAGGATCGTGCCTGCATCTGGTCATGGGAGGGATATGGGGGAGCAACGGCCCTCACCCTTTCTCCTGACAGCCGTTCCGTATTCATCAGTGATGAAAAGGGCATCCTGCACGTGCTGGACATCCGCGACGGGAGGGTGCTCTTGACGATACCGCTTCACCCGTCACCCGTCACCTCCATCACACTTTCTCCCTGCGATTCCACGGTTGCCTGCGGGCACGTGGACGGTACGGTCTCTCTGGCAGATTCCGCAGATACGAGCAGCCTGAGGATTCTTTGCGGCAACGACAGCCCGGTCCGATCTCTCACCTTCAGCACGGTGGGAACGGAGCTCCTTGTCATCTGCGAGCAGGTGTCTCCCACCCTCTGGAATGTTGCCAGCGGGACAAAGACCCGGGTCTTTTCCGGCTCTTTCGGGCGGTCATCCTGCAGCGCAGTATCTGCCGAAGGCGGGTGGTTTGCACTCGGGGGAGACGACCATATGCTCCGGTGCTGGAAAAGAGGGGAACCGTTGCCGGCAACCGTCATCCCGCAGTACAGTCGCCAGATCACCTGCTGCTCCGCAGTCCCGGAGGGGAGTCTCCTTGCCACCGGTTTCCATGACGGTACGATCCGGATCTATCATATGCCCAAAGGACGCCTCCTCAGGGAGTATAAAGGGCACCAGAAAACCATTATATCCTGTGCCATGAGCCCCGACGGAGACCGGCTTGCCACGGTCAGCTGGGACGGCACCACAAAACTCTGGCGGCTCCCGAAGGGGGAGATCCTGCGGACGCTGGACGCACATGCGGGAGGGATTATCTCCCTCGCCGGACCTGCCGGCACCCTCATCGCCACGGTGACGGAAGACGGGTTTGCCCGGATCCTCGAAGGTCCGGACAGCGCCCCGGTCCGTACGATCGATCTCTACACCCCGTCTGTCCGGGCAGCGGCGGTGAGCGCCGATGGTATGTACCTTGCCAGCACCGGGGCAGATGCCACGCTCCGGTGCTGGACAATCCGGGACGGGGGCCTCGCTGCTTCAGGTGACCATCTCGCTACTTCTCTGCGGTGCTGCACCTTTCTTCCCGACACTTCAGCGCTTGTCACCGGTGGCTGGGACGGGGCCTGCCGCTTCTTCCGGGTCCCGGATCTCAGACTCCTCCGGACTATTTTCGGGCATACCAGTATGGTGACCTGTTGTGCCGTTTCGCGGGACGGCTCCCTGCTTGTCACCGGGAGTAATGATACCACGGTCAGGCTCTGGAGGATCTCAGATACTGAAGCATACGCGGTCCTCCGCGAGTCCCGGTCGGAAGTGGGCGCGGTTGCACTATCGCCGGACGAGACCCTTCTTGCCACCGGCAGTGCTGACGGGATGATCCGGTTCTTTAGGCTCCCGCACGGGACACCTGCGGGAGAACTGCCGGTCCTGCCGGGGAAAGTGACCTCCCTTGCTTTCACTCCGGACGGCTGCATTCTTGCTGCCGGATTTGACTGTGGTACCTGTACCCTCCTGTCCCTGCCGGAGAAGGCCATCCTCCGCGCGATCCCTGCCCATTCCGGTGCAGTGACCGGAATTGCCATCCTTCCGGATGGCAGGACCCTGGTGACTGCAGGCAGGGACGGGATGTGCCGGTTCCATCCCCTGCCCCTTACCCCTTTCCTCGTCCATGCCTGTCTTGCCGATATCCCTGCCGCGGTATCCGGGGAGACATCCGCCCGCGGGAGTGCCGGGGGTGCCCAGTGGGCTTTCCTCCTCACCCTCCTTACCGCCCGCTTCCGGGGCGAGATCGAAATATGCCCGCCACTGGACGTGTCCGGGTGCTATGATATCCAGATTGTGGGGTGAGCAATGACAAACGATGATAACCGGGACAAGAGCGGTGTGCGGCTGGGTGTGGATTTCGGTATCAGCACGATGGTAATCGCCGCCCGCGGCAATGGCCTGGCGTGTCATACCGTGGAATTTGCAGGCCTCTCCCGGGAGTTTCCGGCCATACCGGGGGGTGCACCCGTCCATGGCATCCCGTCCCTTATCCGGTATGAAGGAGGGAAGGCGGTACAGTACGGTGACGAGGTGGCCCGCGGGGGAGCGGCCGATGGTCCATCAACTGCCCGGTGGCTGTGCCACTACCTGTGCGACGGGAGCCCGGTCAGGATACCTGCCGGGAACGGCTGTGTGGTGGGATACGAGGAGGCTGCGGCTGATTTTCTGGCCCCGGTCCTCACCCGTGCGCTCAGCCGGTATCCCGGTGCCGGGCTGGTTTTTACCCTTCCCCGGGATGCACCCGCAGCGTATCCGGAATTCCTGCAGAAGGTTGCCCGGAGAGCAGGAGCAGCATCCTGCTCTGTCCTCAATGAGTATCGGGCTGCTGCGGCAGGGTACGGGTACTCCCCCGTTGCCGGGGAGCCTTTTTTTATTGTCACCTTGGCGGAGACCGGACTTGAAGTGACGGTCCTTGCAGCGGATGACCGGCCTGCAGGCCCGGCCGGGGGAGATCTGCGGGTGCTGGCACGGGCCACCGGATCTGTGGGTTGCCGGGCGCTCGACACCTGGATCGCACAGGATCTGCTTATAAAATTCCGACTGCCCGAACGTGATCCGCGGGCTGTACGGATCATGCCGCAGCTCCGGTATGAAGCTGCACGGCTGCGGGAACACCTTTCCGTTACAGGAGAAAAAGAGGTCCGGCTTAAGGATACCGTGTCGGGGAAGACCTTCACAGCCGTATATACAACAGCAGATCTCGACCGGGTCCTTGCCAGTCACGACGTTATTCTGTCTCTGGAGGAGTGCATGGGCCGGGCACTCTCCGCAATGCGGATGCAGGGTGGGGACGAAAACCAGGTCCGGGCTGTGCTCCTCCTCGGGGATGGGTGTGCCCTGACGGCCATACAGGATGCAGTGCGGTCGCGCTTTACCCTGGCCATGCTCTACACCGATCACCCGGTGGATGCCGTTGCCTGCGGGGCTGCGTTATATGCCGCCCCGGCCCGGCTCAAGGACCGGATCACCTGCTCCTATGCCCTGCGTTACTGGGACTCCGCTGCCCAGGAGCACCGCTACCGTTTTCTCGTGCACAGCGGTACCCGCTACCCGAGCGCCGGGCAGGTGGCCCGGATCGTTATCAGTGCTGCTTACGACGGCCAGACCCTGCTGGGGATTCCTCTCTATGAGATCGGGGGTACTGCAGGGGATTCGCCCCCCCTGCTGGAACTGGTCTCGGACACTGGCGGTGGTGTACGGCTTGCCGGCCCGGCTCAGGACGCGGATTTTGCAGGGAGGATCGTGCACGTTAATGAACGCTCACCCATCCTGCTTGTCGCAACCCCGCCGGCCCGCAAAGGCGAGCCCCGGTTTGAATGCACGTTCATCATCGATCCTGATCGGAACCTCTGCCTCTCGGCACGCGACCTGGTGACGGGGATGCTCGTGAAAGTGAATGCGCCGGTCCACCGGCTGATGTAAAATGAAAAGGAGAAGAAACCATGGATATGCAGGAACTCGAGATAACGATTGATAAGGAAGGAAGGGTACAGTTCGCCGTCCGCGGCGTGCATGGCGAAGGCTGCCTTGGGATTACAAGGAATATCGAAAATGCTGTCGGAACCGTCGAAAAGCGGGGATATACCGCGGAATATTACGAACAACCGGTGAGCGTCAGCGATCACCGCTCTGTTAACCGCTGACTTTCTCTAAAACTTTACCGGGTTTTTGCAGGGCATTAAAAAAAATATATTCTCAGTTCCCCGCAAGTTCCCGTACCTTTTCGATATTGCCACGGTCGTTACGGCGCTCATCGACCGGCGTTTCGCAGACCAGCGGGAGCGACGAGATAACGGTATTGTGCAGGATCCGCCTAAAGCCGTCCTCGCCAATGAAACCCATGCCGATATGCTCGTGCCGGTCAAGGCCGCTTCCCCGGTCTCCCTTTGTATCGTTGAGATGGATGACCCGGAGGTGGTCAAGGCCGACCTGCCCGTCGAACTGCGCAAGGGTGTCTTTGAGGCCCTCGTCTGTCCTGAGCTCGTAGCCGGCGGCAAACGCATGGCAGGTATCGAAACAGATCCCGATCCGTCCGGGGAACGGGAGCCCGTCCATGATCGCCCCGATGTGCTCGAAGGAGCTCCCCACGCTGTTCTTCTCGCCAGCGGTGTTCTCGAGAAGGAGCATCACCTTATTGTCAGCACCGTCAAGCGCCGTGCTGATCGCCCTGATGACCCGCATCCTCCCGCCCGCGATCCCGTCCCCGAGGTGGTGGCCGAGGTGGGTGACGAGGTATGGGATTTTGAGCCGGCCGCAGCGGGAAAGTTCGGCGGTGAGAGTGGCGACGGACTTCTCAAAGATCTCCGGTTTGGGCGAAGCAAGGTTCGGGAGGTAGGGCATGTGGTCCACCGGGATAATACCGGTGGTCCTGACCTTTGCCCGGAACAGGTCCGCAGCCTCATCCGCGAGGGGCTTGTATCCCCAGCCCCGGGGGTTGCGGGAGAAGATCTGGAAAACATCGCACCCGGCATCCTTTGCCCGGTCAACCGCGAGATCGAGCGAACCGGCAATCGAAACATGCACGCCGACTTTTACCATGGACTACATCCTGCCCAGCATTTGTATCTCCTGATCAGATCGGGGCGTGCAGGATATTAGGAGGTTTGGATCATACCGTACCGGGCAGAAGGAGTTCCGGACCCGGCAGAGCGGAAGGAAAAATAATCACCATGTCATGGTGCCCGGTATGACCGGGAGAATGCCGGATTCACCGGTCCGGGTTCTGCACCTGCAACGACATGCCATAGCGTTTCGTCCCGACAGAGCGCAGGGGTTTACCGGTACTGTTTTTTGGAATCTCGTCCACAAACCAGATCCGGCGGGGGACCTTGGACTGGACCAGACGATCAAGGAGAAACCGGCGGAGTTCCTCTTCGGATACCCGAAGATCTGCCGGTACAACCATCGCTTCAATATCCTCGCCAAGCAGGGGATCAGCGACCTGGAAGCTCATCGCATCCTTCACGCCCGGGTGCGATCGTAAAACGGCATCAATCTCAGCCGGTGAGATCTTCTCCCCTCCTTTATTGATCAGCTCTTTCTTCCTGCCGGTGATGAAAAGGTATCCCTTCTCATCGATATATCCCATATCTCCGGTATAAAACCAGCCATTCCGGAATGCGGTTTTATTCTCTTCAGGGGCATCCAGATAGCCGCTGATCACTACCTGCCCCCGTATCACGATCTCCCCGGTTTTTCCGGGTCTGACCGGTTCGCTGTTATCATCCAGGATATGAACGGATTCAATCACCGGGATGCCGACTGAACCGCGTTTATAGGGTACATTCCGACTGATAAACGCAGCTTCCGTCATCCCGTACGACTCTAGTAAAGGGGCACCGGCCAGCGTCTCCAGTTCACGGCGGACCTCATCCGGCATGAAAGCCGATACCGTGCCTATGAACCGGAGTGAATTATGCGCCAGTTCTTCTGCATTGACCTTTTTTAGCTCCTGCAGGATTGCCTGGTGAAGTGCAGGTACGCCCCAGTAAAAGGTGGGCTTTTTTGTCTTCAGCAGAGGAATAAAATCGGAGGGGATAAAATCCCTGGTGCAGATTACGGTTCCGCCGGCGAGCAGCGGTGCGAGAAGTGTACTCAGTAATCCCAGCCCGTGAAAATAGGGAACAATATGGAGACTCCGGTCTTCATGCGTCAGGTGATTTAAGTCACGGGACATATGCGTGATTTCACTCAGCAGTTCCTGGGAATACGGGACGATTTTTGGTGTGGAGGTGGTACCTGAAGTCGGTATCAGCGTGGCGATATCCGAGGGGAGTCCGTATACTGCCTCATTTGGCTCCTGTGGCAGTCCTGCGGCCAGGGTAAATCTTCCGGCTTTACGGGAGACAGCAGTCAATTCGATAACCGGTATGTCACGCGTTGCTGCTGCTGACCGTGCAGCGGTATTCAAATTCTTCTGTACAACCATTCCGTTAATCTTAAATTTTGAGAAATAGGTGTCAAATTCCTGTGCCTTGTTCTGAGGATTGAGCGGCAGGCTCGTAAATCCTGCCATGATAGAAATAATACTGACTGCCGTTTCAGGACCGGAGGGCGCTGTTACGGCAATCCTGTCATTCCGGTGAAATCCCATAGAACAGAGTGTTTTTACCGTATCGTAGACCTGCAACCGGAGATCGTGGTAGGTGAGCGGCTGGTACCCCGGGGATACAATTGCCGGATGGTCCGGGTCCTGGTTGCCATCGAACAGCATATCCCTGAGGGTAACAAGCCCGGAATTATTCATGGATGCACATCTTATTAATTCAGGTTACGGAAATAAATATCCCGCCCTCTGAAAAAAAGAGACCGGAAGTATTCAAACCGGTACCGGCTGCCGCTCACCCTGTTCATTGGTGAGGGTGCAGTTCCCCGCGATAAATACCGAAAGCAGAGGGGTGATAACGAGATTAAAGACTTCCCCGGATACGGGGGATCCGCGTCAGGATCGTTGCAGTGATGACAAAGATCAGCATGATAACGACGAGGATGACCAGCACAATTTTCAGCGCTCCCCGTGCCCGTCCAATGAGCATATGATCCGTCCCGGATAAAAATTCCTTGCGGAAGGGATGGATCACCTTGGGATGGTATACATACCGATCCTTGATGAGACCCGGGAAAGTCGTCACTGCTGCAATCGGCATGCCGCTCTTCTTTTATGGGGGGAAAACCGGGGATATCTCCGGGGTGCACCTCCGGTTACCGGACCTGTCCGGAGCATCCGGCCTGCCATGCAAGGGTTGACCGGCAACGAAGCGGGAGTAAAAGACCGGGCATAAATCAGTCGAAAGATATAATACCGGCTCACCCGATTGTGTAGTATACAACCCGGGGTACGGAATCCGGAACTGCCGGGGAGTGGTGATCAGGAATGTTAGGAAATCGGTATGTCGGGATCATTCTTATCCTCGGGATGGTTGCGATCTTATGCGGCACTGTGTGTGCTAATGGAGTGGGGATTATTGCGGAAACCCAGGTGACGTCCGGAGCGAGTGCTCCAACATGTACAGCACCGTGCCAGTGTATGGCGGAGAGCACCGCCATAGCACAGTGGGGTGTGAACGGGTATGAGATGTGCAGCAAGACCGTGTGCGGGCAGAGTGCAGATGCGATGGTGCAGTACCATTGCATCCACCCGGTAGTGAGCACGGTATCGGCAGCGACGACCGCACCTACACAGGTGCCCGTCTCAAGCGCGGCGATAACAACGGCCCCTGCTGCAGCCGGGACCACGCAGAATTCCCCGGTGGGTATTGTTACTATCCTTGTCGCGATCGGTGCAGCCCTGCTGGCTGCTGCCGGTATGAGAAGGAAATAACCTCCTTTTTTCTATCCGGTGAATACCGGCTCAGACGGTTTTTCACCGGCCTGGGGTATTCTGAGGTTTTTCTCTCTGCCGGGAGCCGGGATGCAGTCCTTATCCGGGTTCCGCTCCGCGGTACTTCTTTATAGGGTGCCCCACAATCATTTCCCATGGAAAAGAAACAACAGGCCGTAAAGGTAAAACATGACTGCCCGGTCTGCGAGCAGTGCCAGGCCTCCAGTATCAGGACCCGGCCGGACGGGAGCTATCGCTGCAACCAGTGCGGGTACGACAGTGCAAAAGGGAAGAAGTGAGGGGCAGAAGCGTTCCCGGATATTTTCCGATCCGGTCGGGTCATTCCCCCCAACCAGAGCACTCATACGCGGGCAGGTGACCCGCTCTGCACAAAATAGTTTCCCGCAGCCATCATGAGCGATCTCCTCATCCTGTGTGCATTCCTCTCGTCGGCTCTCTTCCTTCTTTCCCGGCAGCAGTATGCCGCACTTGCCGGCTGGGCCTGCATCGTGCTCAACCTCTGGTCGGAGGTGCCGGCATGTCTCCGCGAGAACAATTTCCTGTACCCGGCGCTGGCCCTGATGTCCCTGCCTTTCCTTGCGATCACGGCGGAACGCCTCCATCATAAGGACCCGGTTGTCCTCCAGCTCTCCCGAACAGCCGCGATCGCCACGGTCATCTGGGTACCGTTTGTCGTGGTCCCCTTTCTTCGCGATGCACTGATCTCGGTTGTTGTTACTCTTGCCCTGATGCTCATCACGGCCCTTGGCCACCACCCGCAAAGGGTCGCATGGGACGCGATTTTTGAGAACTCATTCTCCACCCAGATCATACCCGGCTGCACGGGAATTATGGCGATCGCATTAATGCTCGGCGTCATCTTCGGGATGAAAAACCTCCCGTTGCGGCAGGCCTTCTTCGCGTCCCTGCTTGTGGTCCCGGCGATCTTCCTTGCAAACCTGCTCAGGGTCGCAGTCGTGTTCATCGCGGTCTCCGACACCTGGTTTGCCGGGTTCCCCGACCCTACCGGTACCGGCGATGCGAATTTCTTCTGGGCCCACAATGTGATTGCGGAGGGGCTCGCGGTCCTCTTCCTCCTCTTTCTGGTGTGGGCACTGGTCCGGATCATCCCCCCGCTCGGGGTCTTTATTCGGGCGCTGGTCAGGGTGTACCGCGACCGGCTCCGTGAGCTTGTTTCCCCGGCACGGGATACGCTCTGAGCGTGATGCGGGACTTTTAAAAAGGGGGATGTGCAAATCTTTTTATCCAGAAAAGGTGGATTGACTTTTATTTTCAGCGAACCCGGAAGGGAGGAAAGAACGGATGGGAAGAGGTAAACGGGACCGTGCGGGGCACCGCGGCGGGGATGTCCGAGGCTGGTATGGTGCACGGGGCAGCAACAATGAGCGGTGGGGCTCAGCAGAGCCGGAGGACGATCCCCTCCGCGATTTAAGGCCCCGCGACGATGACCTGCCGGACCCTGCCGGTGATGAGTATATGTGGCCGGAGATGGACGATGAGAATGATGAAGACGACTGAGGGGAGCCGTTGTCAGCCGGTTTCCCGTGTTTTTTCGGGTCTCTGGTAAGTTCCGGCATTCTTCTTATTTCCTTTCCCCGCATTTCCCCTGAGGCAGAACGCGGGGGGCCGCCTCAGTTCCGTATGTATATAAAAGGAAGATTATCGCGCGCATCCGCAGAAGGGTGTTTTTTTGTTCCGGTTGCGTTTTTCCGTCGTTAACTCCAGTGGAAATAAAGGGGTATATGAATATTGTGAATTTGCCGGATTAGCTCCGGAACCACCATACTTTCGTAAAATCCCAAAAATCGTATAAAACGGGGAAATATATCCCCCTGGATTGTGCCTTCCGGGATCCATGCACAAAAACGGAACGTACGGGATCCTGTTTGCGATTGGAACGGCCCTTGTCCGTTTTTCAGGATTCCCGCATAAAACTGTGCCCCGGCACTCCCGGTGCCGCGATCCGGACCGTGACAGAACGGTCTGACAGTTCCGGCTGCGTACCGTGCCCGGTTTTACCGGGGGATGCGTCAGAACAATACATAACATTGCAATGGCAGCCCCGGGAAAAGGAATCCCTTTTTTTCATGTTCTGGTTAAAAAATATATCTTTTAAAAAAAATTCGAAAAGCAGGATAATAACGAAAAAGATAACATCTCGTACCCGAATTGCTGTATCATGGCAGATGGGGTACGGGTCCTCTGTGTCGATGATGAACCCGGGCTGCTCGAGCTGGTCAGGATATTCCTGGAAGAGAGCGGGGAGTTCACGGTAGATACCGTCCGTTCTGCCCCTGAAGCGCTCGCCCTCCTCAGGAGCAGGACCTACGATGCCATTGTCTCTGACTTCCGGATGCCGGACATGGCCGGTATTGATTTTTTAAAGAGCGTAAGGGCTTTTGATAAAACAACCCCCTTTATTTTTTTTACCGGCCGGGGCAGCGAAGAGGTTGTGATCGATGCGATCAACAACGGGGCCGATTTCTATCTCCGGAAAGGCGACAGGCCGGAGGCCCGGTTTGCTGAGCTGAAGCAGGGGATCCGGCAGGTTGTCCAGCAGAGAAAAACCCGTATGGCCCCTGCCGGGCAGGAGCAGCGCTCCTGCGATCTTCAGAATGCAGGTGACCTGACTTCTGCCAGGGAAGAGCTCCCCCCGGATTCTGAGGAACTGAGTAAAAAGATGGAGATGTACCCGGAGAGCGGGATGATGTTCCGGACCCTTGTCGAGCTCTCCCTCGAGGGTATCTTTATTACCGACTTTACGGGGAAGCTGCTTTTTGCCAACCGGGCGGCAGCCCTGATCGTTGAGGCTCCGGATTACTTAGCGATGATTGGCAAAAAGAACGTGATGGACTTTGTTGATAAGGAATCACAGGCAGCCGTGCTCCTGGATTTCGCTAAAGTCCGGATGGGAATCGACGCATACCTCGTCCATTATAAACTCGTGACCGCAACGAAACGGGAGGTCTGGGTCGAGTTGATCGGCAAGAAGATCCCGTTTGGCGACTCTTCCGCTATCCTGATCTCCATGCGGGATGTTACGGAGCGAAAACGGGCTGAGGAGTCTGTCCGGGAATCGGAAAATAAATTTGCCACTGTCTTCCGGAGCAGCCCGGTTGCATTGACGCTCGTATCCGCAACAGACGGGATATTCATTGATGTCAATGACACCTATGTGAGAAGCACCGGGTATTCCCGCGATGAAGTGATTGGCAGAACGGCGGAAGAACTGGGGATCTTTGCCGATAAGAATGAGTATGAGCATTTCGTCTCCTCTGTCCGAAGACTCCGGGGGGTGAAGGGGATTGAACAGAAGTGCCGGGTAAAATCCGGGGAGGTCCGGACCTGCAGTTTCTCCTCCGCCATCATCCTGATGGGAAATGCGCCCTACATCCTCTCTTCGATAGAGGATGTGACGGAACGCAAATCTGCCGTAATCGCGCTCAAAGAGAGCGAGGAGAAGTTCCGCTCGCTGGTCGAGACATCGCCGGATATCATCTGGGAGACCGACCCGCAGGGGATTTTCCGGTACGTCAGTCCCCGGGTCCAGGCGGTCATGGGGTATACGCCGGAAGAAATCATCGGAAGATCGATAACCGAT
>PMKW01000075.1 GCA_003157895.1 Methanoregula sp.
CCTGCCCGGGCTGTGGAAATTTTTTTATGGGTCCTTTTTAAGGACCCGGGCAATATTTTCGCCCGGTTGTTTCAGGATCTCGATACCCTCCTCATCGAACTCGACATCCCCGGGTTTGAGCAGATTTTTAATCAGGAGCCGGGTTCTTTGGGATCGGGCGGTCCTTCCCTGATTTCGCTCTCCTTTTCCGGGTCCGGATTACCACCGATCCGGTGACCGCAGGCCGGGCAGATCACCACTTTCTTATCCTGGACCTCCTCAATGAAGCCGGCGGACAGGATGGCGGCAGGCAGGGCGAAGATCGCGATCCCGGTCACCACCACAATGCCCCCGATCACCTTCCCGAGCGGGGTGATGGGATAAATATCCCCATACCCGACCGTGGCAAGCGTGACGATTGCCCACCACATCGCAGCCGGGATGCTCGCAAATTTCTCCGGCTGGGCATCATGCTCCGCATAGTACATCATGCTGCTTGCAAGCACGAGGACGATAAAGAGGATTGAGAGCGCAAGGATCAATTTTTCCTTCGACTTTTCGATCACTACCTGAAACGTCTTCATCGCTTCGGAATACCGGCCGAGCTTCAGCACGCGGATGAGCCGGAACAGTCGCAGGATACGGAGGAACCGGAGGTCGATCGGGATGAGGAACGGGATATAGAACGGCAGAAACGCAAGGAGATCGATCAGGGCATATCCCGATACCATATAGCGGAGCCGGCCGGTAACCGGGTGGGAGTAAGCCGGGTTGAGGGTGCAGATCCAGATCCTGATAAAATATTCGACCGTAAAAATCGCAATCGAGACGATGTCAATGACCGAGAAGAGGAATAAATACATTGCATGAATATTCTGGACGGTCTCCAGGATTACCGCCACCACATTGATGAGGATCAGCGTGGTCATGAAGTAATTGAAACGCAGGGCTGCCCCGTTGCCTTCGGGCGATACCTCCATCACCCGGTACAGGAATTTTTTTACGGAAAGAAGTGTGGGAATAGGATCACCTGGTTATGCATACAACCCGTTGTCCGGCAGGAAAAACTCTTCTACCGGGAAGTGGAGGCAACAACCCGGATCCCGGCCCCTCCCCAAATGAACTGCCGGACTATCGGTGTTGATCAATATCGGTTTTTCCATGGGTATTCCCGTACCGTGCCTCCGGGAGTGACGGTATGCGATCGTCACCTTACTCCACCGGCTCGCCGTGGTACCCGTGCGCCGCAAGAACGGTGATCACCGCAGACTCCCATTCCATATCGTCGCCATGCCCCAGATCGTAGAGATGGGCAAGAACGTGGCTGTCGTGCCCATGGACTGCCGGGGCTCCGGATGCAGGAGCATGTCCTGCCGGCAGGTTATGGGCGTGGATGGGGTGGGGCAGGTGGGCGATCTTCTCTTTCCAGATGGCATCCAGGATCAGGTCCTGGGTCTTGAGCTCATTGATCCCGATCACCTTTCCCCGCATTTCACCGGTTGCGGGATGGTGGATCAGCATCCGGTAGCACCTGAACTCCCGGCAGATATCGGGCCGGGTCGGGTAGATCGCACAGGCAAAACCTTTCCCCGCGGGGTTCTTTCGCATAAATATACAACCTTTGCGGGAAGAATCCGTTCCTTTAGGGTCGGAGTCTGTGAACTCTTCGTCAATTTCATCGGCAAACTCGGGCTGCACGTGGACGGGAAAGATTTCATTGGTAATGCCATACCGGCAGTAATAATCCCGTTCCGTGAGCTGCCGCTCGATTTTTATAAACTCGCCAAAACTTATGCAACATTTCCCGCACCAGTTGCAATCAAACTTCGCCATGACCTCTGACCTCCGCCCGGTGAAATGAACGCCGGATCTCCAGAGTCAGACAGGCCGTTGCGTACCAGGGTAATGCCGGGGGATCCCTGCAGCCACCCGATGCGGGCACAGGGATAATCCAGCGGGATCCCTGAAAGTACTTCTACAAACACGGCACCTACGACAGAGAACCAGTTCTTTTCCGGTAGTTATCGTGTTTGACCGGAAGTATTTAAAAACTATGCAACCGGGTTTTGCATGGCAGATTAATTTGCATATATATATGTACAGGATTTTGCAAACATCAAATATTATGTTGGCGGATGGGTTGAGTACAATATTCCGGAATTTGTACGAGAGTCGGCGAAGACCGATAAAAAAACCGGGTTTCCGGAACTCCATAAACAGGTTTTTTCTTATGCTGTGCGTAATCATGCGATCCCTCCGGACAGGTATCGGAAACATCCGCCATGACTCATTACTATCCGGGAGAATGTGGTGAAGATGGAATCCAGGCGTTTTTTTGCCCCGCTTTTTTTCCTGCTATCGACTGCGACAAAACATCCTCACCGTCTTCATAATGCAAGAGGAATTTCCCGCTCCTCCCTTTCCCACCGCCTTTTTTTTGCCGGGTTTGTATTTGCATTGCTGGTCATCCTGCTCTGTTTTGGAACTGCATCAGCATCTTCGCCAGCATACGCGTANNATAGCAAATTATGGATCGCCAACTGGCGGTGGAAATACAGTTTCCGTGATAGACACGTCCACCCAGACAGTGGTCAATACTATAACTGTGACTACTAGTCCCTATGGCGTAGCCGTGAATCCTGACGGTTCAAAGGTCTACGTGTCGAGTTATGGCAATAATGCAGTTTCTGTGATCGATACATCAACAAGTGTAGTCAGTACGATACCAGCGCCAAGAGTTGAGTGGGGTGTAGCCATTTCTCCCGACGGTTCGAAAGCCTATGTTACGGAGACTGCGCTTGCAAACATCCCCGATAATGTATCTGTGATCGATACATCAACGAATTCGATCGTAGCTACAATAGGCGTGGGAATTTTTCCCACGGGCATAGCTTTGACTCCCGACGGTTCAAAGGTCTATGTGGCGAATGCTGGAATTTATCCCAACCCCAGCACGGTTTCTGTGATCGATACGTCCACAGACACTGTCACCGATACAATAAATGTTGGAGTCGATCCCGCTGGCGTAGCCGTATCTCCTGACGGATCAAAAGTCTATGTTGCAAACTGGCCAGGCACGGTTTCCGTGATCAATACGGCCACAAACACTGTCGTCAATACGATATCGGTAGGTGGTAACGCTTATGGCGTGGCCGTGAGCCCTGACGGTTCAAGGCTCTATGTCTCCATTAATGGAGGTGTAGTTGCTGTCATAGATACCTCCTCAAACAGTATTATCACCAATGTACTTGTGGGGGGTAATCCCAAGGGCATTTCCGTGACCCCTGATGGTTCAGAGGTCTATGTGGCGAATTACGGATCAGATACTGTTTCTGTGATTGACACCGCTACAAACCTGAAAATCACCGATATAACTGTGGGATCCTATCCTGTATCAGTCGGTCAGTTTATCAGTCCGGGATATTCGCATATCTCTGTGCCGACCGTAA
>PMKW01000088.1:0-17015 GCA_003157895.1 Methanoregula sp.
CAGATAAATCCTTTACAGGTTGCATAGAGGTCAAGAAGTTCCAGGTCGGTAACTTCACCCTTCAAATTCACATTCGGGGGGAGGTGCTGCTGAAGTTTTTGATGGTACCGGGTTGCATGATCTCCAGATGCATAACCACCGACAATAATTAATTTTTCTTCGGGCAGGTTCCGGAACACCTCTAACTGGAGCTCTATGCGTTTCTCCGGATAGAGACGGTTCACCGAAAGCCAGAAATCTCCGTAACCGGTGGTATAAAACTTGGAGGTATCAACCGGGGGATAGATGACTTCTGCATCCCGGTTATAGGTTTTCCTGATCCTCCCCTGGACATTTTTTGAGTTGGTGACAATGGTATCGATATGCCTCACGGATTGCTGGTCATATTTTCTCTGGATCCGTGACCAGATCCGGAACTCCTGCTGTGAGATTATATCCAGACGTTTCAGAAAGACATCATACAGGTCGTAGAACGCTCTGACGGGCGTATGGCAGTACCACATATTGGGGTGATGGCGGTGCGCGGCATAATGCGCCCAGTTTCCGCTGAAAATGAAAAAATCATAATCGTCTGAAAAATCACAGTAATAAAATTTCAGGGATGCAGCGATCTGCTTGTATCCACGGTATTTGATGGTAGGACCAAGATTGATGACGCGGGCCTCAGGATCCATCTTCCGGAGAGCTTCAGTATCCGTTGTGATAATATCTGCATCCAGAAGCTTTGCCATCAGCAGGACGATACGCTCTCCCCCGCCAATTGCGCCGAAATAGTCATGAAAAATCGCGACTTTCATAATCCTGCATTACCGGAATCTGTTCCGATCCCCGTCTTAGTGCGAAATCTGAAAATATTCCCGTTAATACTTACGCATTTGTTTCCCGGGAAATAGAATTATTGCATCCGTTCAGATATACATTCTTTTCAAAAATACCCTGATAAAGGGGAATTTCTGCTCTATAGAAATCATTTGATATTAATTATAACGCTCTTTTGGGCTCTGCCCCCGCCGCTATGGCATCCCCCGGTTGCGATTGTACCGTATTACCTGTACGCAATCGTGGAGAAATTTCCAGTTTAGGTAATGCCGGGGCATCGCAAGGGGGAAGATCATTATTTTAAAAAGAGGATTTCTCCAGATCATAAAAAATCAAAGCTGATAAAAATCCAACCGGTAAAAAAAGATCACAAACAACGGGAAACGCCGGGACCTGAGTACCGGCCTTATTCCATATGAATCGCTTCTGATGGGCAAACGTCTACGCAGGTCTGGCAGTCCACGCACATATCCTTGTCAACTTTTGCCTTCTCGTTTTCCAGGGCAATTGCCGATGCAGGACATTCATTTACGCAGGTTTCGCATCCGGTACATTTCTCTTTGTCAACGACTGCTACCAACTCGTTCACTCCAACGTATATGTTACGGCGAAAAGAAAAAAAGGGTTTCTATTACGATCTACCTCCATCAGGAGGAAGCGAGTAGAGAAGACACATCAGCGTCTTCGACCATGACTTGGGTCCCGGCGGCAGGGAACGTTGAAGATGCTTTCAGAATCTTCAGGTTTTTGGTTCTTTATGCGGTTCTGAACCAAAAAATTGAGAAGAAACGTAGCGTCTCCGACTTCGACCCCACCCTTAACCACGGAGCATGGGGAGAGAATGAGATGTATCAACGTCTTCGATATCAACCGACGGGAATAAACCTTAAAAAAAATGAAAAAATTGCTCTGGTGAATCATTTGATATTAATTATAACGCTCTTTTGGGCTCTGCCCCCCGCCGTTATGGCATCCCCCCGATTGCGATTGTACCGTATTACCTGTACGCAATCGTGGAGAAATTTCCAGTTGAGGTATGCCGGGGCATCACAATGCGCCTCCGCCCCGTATGGGGCAGGGTTGGCGCAAGGGGGGAGATCATCACTTAAAAAGAGGATTTCTCCAGAGCAGAAAAAATTACTTCTTCTTAAACCCGAGCACATCATTCATGCCGTAGACGCCGGCCTTTTTGCCGACTACCCAGCGTGCTGCGAGAAGGGCACCGCTGGCAAAGACGGAGCGGTCGTATGCCCGGTGGGAGATCTCGATGGTCTCGAAGTTCTTCGAGAACATGACCTTGTGATCGCCGACGATATCCCCGCCGCGGATAACATGCACCCCGATCTCGTTCTTCCGCTCGGTGATCCCCTCGCGTCCGTACATCTTCTGCCGGGTGCCTGCTTCCTCATCAAGGATCTGAAGGATAGTCTTTGCAGTGCCGCTCGGCGCATCCTTCTTGTTCCGGTGATGCGCTTCAAGGACTTCGATATCGTAGTCCTTCAGCAGCTTTGCCGATTCCCGAACCAGCTGCAAGAAGATACTGACGCCAATCGAGAAGTTGCTGGAGATGACCGCCGGAACATGGCCATGGATTGCCTTGTCCATCTCGGCCCGCTGATCCGCGGTGATACCGGTTGTCCCGACAACGAGTGCCACGTTGTTGCGGGCCGCCATCTGGACATTGCCGACCGCGGCACCCGCAATGGTGAAATCGATCAGCACGTCTGCCTTGGTCTTCTTCAGGAACACTTCGGCGTTTTTTGTCTCCACGATCTCAACACCAAAGAATGAACCGGGTTTGAGGTTGATGCCTCCAACCAGTTCAAGGTCTTTTGACTCATTAACCATACGGCCTATGGTCTGTCCCATGCGGCCGGAGGCACCACATACCACGACATTTATCATTGCCAGTTCACCGTCGGGGTTTTGCCGTCGGTTTTCGTGGTGCGGACTTTGGTGTTGTTTTCTTTGGAACAGCACGCTTTACTGCTGTTTTTTTCGGGATCGTGGCGAGCACTTTCCTGAGCTGCTCAGTCTTCTTTGCATCGAGCTCATCCAGCGGGAGACGCACCGGGCCGCCGGCCATCCCCATCAATTCTACTGCTTTTTTGACCGGTATCGGGTTGGTATCGATGAACATGGAGCGGAAGAGGGGAGAGAGCGCGAAGTGGAGGACCAGCGCTTTCTGGTAATCTCCCTTCCAGATCGCCTCGCACATCTCGACCATGCGTTTCGGGTCGACATTCGCTGCAACCGAGATCACACCTGATCCGCCAAGGGCCATGATGGGCAGCGTGATGTTGTCATCACCGGAGATCACGATGAAATCATCATCCTGTGTTTCTTCGATGATGCGGGAGATCTGGCCGATATTGCCGCTCGCTTCCTTGACCCCCCAGATATTCGGGTGCTGTGCCAGTTCCGCGATCAGGTCCGGTTCCAGGTTCTGGCCGGTCCGGCCGGGAACATTATACACTACCACCGGAATATCGAGGTCGGCAATCCTGGTGTAATGCTTGACGAGGCCTGCCCGGTTGGGCTTGTTGTAGTACGGGCTGATGACGAGTACACCGTCCGCACCGATGTCCTTTGCAGCCTTCGTAAGCCGGATTGCCTCTGCCGTATTGTTGGATCCGGTACCGGCAAGAACCGGGATCTTACCATTGACCTTATCGACCGTAACCCTGATAACCTTCTCATGTTCCTCGAACGTGAGCGTGGCTGATTCGCCGGTCGAACCGCAGGGCACAATCCCGTGGATGCCACAGGAAAGAAGAAACCCGATGTTGTGCTCAAGGCCGGGAACATCCAGGCTCATGGCAGGATTTCTTTTAAAAGGGGTTATGATAGCTGGAAGGACACCTTCAAACATGAATAGGGTTATGAGCGTCTCTTGGTATTTATTTTTCTTGTGATGTATCCGGCGACGCGGTTCCGGACGCGCTTGCTTCCGATAACAGCGGACTTATCCAGCTGCTGCTTGTTCTCTTCGAAGTTGTTCGAAAAATTTGTGCGCTGCTTGGCGACAAGTTCATTTCCCAGCGTTTTGATGTAGGATGGTTTGATTCCCATTGATGATTCCTCTGAATTTCACTATTTTAAATGCGGTTGGAGCAGATAATGATATTGTTCGCAACGTCGGCCGGGCCATCGCCGAACAGGATGATACGCGACTCTTCTGCGCCATGACCTTTCCTGAAGATCACGTCGGGGATGCCCTCTTTGCAGCAGGACGCAATGCCCCAGTCCATGGTGCTGATCCCCTGGTTTTTTGATGCCGCATCCAGGGAAACACATTCAAGGAACAGGTCGTTTTCAAAAACTTGAAGCGCCCGGTCTGAATACCGGAGGATGGCAGCGCTGCGCATGGCCGGGTCGAATTTCATGGCAGTCACGATAATCCGGACAACAGGCTCGTCCGTACCGAATGCGCACGGGCCGGCAATAACCACCCCGCCCGCACTGTTTTTTATCCCGCCGTTCACTGTGGCAACCCCCCCGGTGTCCCGGGCGCCGCGAAGGGCAAACCCGAACGAGATGCCTTCCTGCGGGATGAGACGGACATTCATTGATTGTTCCAGCTGGGTTGTCGCAGCCTGGAGTGTGGAAATCGTATTGTTCCGTTCGTGTGCCGGATCCATAGCTTATCCAGTACTGGACGTGACCGGTCTTAAAAAACGCGGTTCAGACAAGCCCGAGTTCCGCGCGGATCTCCCTCATGCCGGCAAGCGCGTATTCATAGAACGCCGCAATCTCCATAAGGGGCGCTATCAGGACGATCCGGTTCCGGTCGCACCCGGCAGCAAAGGACTTCTCCTTTGCTTTCCTTAAGATGGTCTTCACTGAGACATCGGAAAGACGGCCGCCTTTGACAAAGGCACAGGCAATAATCCGGCCTGATGCGTGTCCGGCCTGGAGTGCAATCTCCACCGGACGGTCATAGGTACCCTATGAAGGAAATGGTTATGGCACATAACAATCTCACAAATATCATCCGGAATACCGGCTTTTTTCAGCAGCCGGGCACCCACGACCCCGTGCTGCTGCATATCCCCCTTCACGCATTCAAAATCAATATCGTGCAGGATACCGATCTCTTCCCAGCGGGCAGGATCTTCGGATAAAAACCCGGCAACCGCTTTCATAACGCCCCCCGTAGCAAGGCAGTGTTTAATAGGGGGCTCCCCATGAACATATTGCCGCAGGAGTCTGACAGTTGCTTCCCGTTCCATGAGAGTACGATAAACCCCGGTTCCCTTCAGTTTTTCGGATTTTTTAAAAAAATCGTTAATATTTTATTTTTGTTGAGTGTTCTGGATATCTGTCCGCCTTTTTCTTCCCCGCCTGCAGAATATTATATATAAAGTCATCGGGCATTGCCCAACAATAACAGAGCCTATATATCATTTGCTGGATAATTAATCCGGTAAAGTTTCTTGGAAATAATGTGGATGTGATTGTATGAGAACGGAGAATGTAATGTATTTCACCGAGAAGGAAGAGGAGTTCGCGAATCTTCTTATCGAGATTGGAACGAAGCGCAATGTTGCAAAGGTACTGGTGTTCCTTGCAAACACCCCCGAGGCAACCTCCCGCGCCATCGAACGCGGCACGGACCTCCGGCAGCCGGAAGTCAGTATCGCCATGCGTTACCTGATTGACCAGGACTGGATAACCAGCCGCGAGAGCAAGGCAGAGAGCAAGGGCCGCCCGGTCAAGATCTACGAACTTGCAAAACCGATCCACGAGATCATGGACAGCATCGAGAAAGAGAAGAAGAAAGAGGCGAACAACCAGCTCGCCCTTGTCCAGAAGTTACGCGACTATATCCGCTGAAGAAATTATCTTCACCTTTTTTAAGCCACCGATAATCACGGTAGTCTTTTTTGTGAACCCGCAGAAAAGCCCGCTCTCGATAATCCCCGGGATCGAGGCGAGGACGGCCTCAAGTTTTTCCGGGTTCTTGATCTCCCTGAATCTGCAGTCGACAACGAAATTCCCATTGTCCGTAATGACCGGGCCGTCCTTTTTCACAGCCTCGCGGACGATCGGGACGCATCCGAGCCCGCTGAGCTGCCCGAGTACGGGGGTTATCGCAAAGGGGAGGACTTCGACCGGAACCGCGGCAACGCCCAGTTTTTTCACCATTTTCTGTTCGTCAACGACAACGACAAAGTGCTTGGCAGCTGCTGCCACGCACTTCTCCCGCAGGTGCGCAGCCCCCCTCCCCTTGATAAGCCGGAGCTTCGGGTCGACTTCATCTGCCCCGTCAATTGCAATGTCGATAACCGGGTTGTCATCAAGGGTCGTGAGCGGGATATGCGCTTCTTTTGCCCGGAGTGCAGTCTGGAATGATGTCGGGATGGCGGCAATACGGAGGCCGTCCCTGACCCTTTCTGAGAGCCGTTCGATAGTAAAATAGACCGTAGAGCCGGTGCCCAGTCCGACGACCATCCCCTCTTCAACCATTTCTGCCGCCCGGTAACCGGCTGCACGTTTCGCTGCAGTAAGAGTCTCCGCTTTCTTCTCCATTACCGGGATAGTTTACCGCCCGCGGTTAATTAAAACTGGTGATCCATTTATGGGATATCCAAATCCTGCACATTATGAAAAAATTGTCTTGTGATCTGACAGGACTTGTATGCCGTGCAGTCCAGCGTGATCGGTGTGATGGAGATGTTGCCTTTCCGGATTGCATGGACGTCAGTGCCTTCTTCAGCATCCTCAACCAGCGGCCCGTTGATCCAGAAATAGGGACGCCCCCGGGGGTCAAGACGTTTCTCGACGCCGGTATGGAAGAGCTTGTGAGCGAGGCGGGTCACTTCATACCCCCCCTTTATCTGTGACGGGATATTGACGTTAATGACATCAGTGTCCGGGCCAAAGCCGTGCAGGAGGACACGCTCCACCACGTCCCGTACAATCTTCTTTGCTGCATCGAAACTCCGGGTATAATACCGGGGGTCATCGAACTTGTCCCCCTGGTCTTCGACCTGCAGGCTGAACGCGATAGCTTTTGGTCCCTGATTGGAGGCTTCGAGCGCCGCCCCGACCGTGCCGGAGGTCATGATGGACTCGGTCGAGAGGTTCTCTCCGATATTTATCCCGCTCACCACCATCGCGGGAGCGAGCTTCAGGGCAAACAGCCCGATGATAACGGCGTCGGTGGGTTTTCCTGCAACAGCCCAGGCGTTCTCGCCGTTAACCACGACCTGCGTTACCCGGAGGGGCTCGAAGATGGAGATCGACCTGCCGACAGCGCTCTGCTGGGTTGCGGGGGCAACAACCGTTACGTCCGCGATGGGTTTCAGCGCTTCATAGGCGGCCCACAGCCCGATGGAATTCACACCGTCATCGTTGGTCAGGAGGATCGAAGGTTTCATGTTCACCAGTTATTATACCCGACCCACAAATAACTCACCGATCGGATAGGGTAATTTTCCATGGCAGCATACGTATGATCAGATGAAAGTCCTGCTCGCAGAATATACGACCGCGCATGATCCGGTGCTTGCCCACGAGGGCAGGGCCATGCTTGGCGTGCTCAGGGAAAGTTTCGAGCGGTGCGGCTACGATGTAGTCCACCCGGATGAAGGTGATTTTGCTGATGAGATCGAAAGGCTCGCACCTGTGTGCGATGCGGGCCTCGTGATCGCCCCCGACCACCTGCTTTCCCGGTTTACCATGATCCTCGAGCAGCATACGCACAACCTTGGCTGCGGGTTCATGAGCGTGGCGCTCTGTGCGAACAAGGTGCAGACCCGGAAGATCCTCCTGCAGCACGGTATTCCCGTTCCGGGGGAGCCCGGGCCGGGAAAAAGGGTGATCAAGCCGGTCAGGGGGTGCGGTGCGCAGGGCGTCCGGCTCTCTGATGGTGTAGCGGGCAGCGATGAGTTTGCCGAACGGTATATCGATGGCGAACACTTCTCCGTAAGTATCATTCTGCATCGGGTCATCGGGGATGCATGTCTCTATTTTTCCGGTGCCCCGCCCCTCGTCCTTGCCGTAAACCGGCAGCAGATCGGGATTGATCCGGACGGATCATTCCATTACCTTGGCGGCGAGACCCCGGTCCACCCCCCACAGGAAGCGGAGATCATCAGTACGGCCAAAAAGGCGGTTGAGGTACTCGGCTGCCAGGGATACTGCGGCGTGGATATGGTAGTGGCGGACAAGGTTTACGTTGTGGACGTCAACCCGCGGATAACGACAAGCCTTGTCGGCATTGCAGCCTGCATGGACGAGGAGATAGCAGATCTGCTTGTTGCAGCTTCGAAGGGAGCAGGGCCGGCTGAGGTCCACTTCAGCGGCAGGGCTCGCTTTGATACGAACGGAACGGTAACCCGCGTATGATCGGGATTGATGTCGGCGGGGCAAACCTCAAGGTTGTGGATGATACTGGTGTCCATATCCATTACTGCCCACTCTGGGAACAATCACCCATCACCAGAGTGCTTTTGCAGTATGCACGAGGCGACCATCATGAACCTGCCGCAGTTGTGATGAGCGGGGAGCTTGCCGATTGTTTTGAAAACAAGCTGCAGGGGATCTCTTTTATTGTTGATGCGGTCAGGAAGGCATTTCCCGATGCCCGGTTTTACGGTACGGATGCGCAGTTCCATGACCGTGCTGTATTGGAACTTGCCGCAGCCAACTGGCTTGCCTCTGCCGATTATCTCAGGTCCCGGCACGCGGATGCCGTCCTCCTTGATATTGGCAGCACGACCACAGATATCATCCCGCTCAACCAGTTCAACCGTCTCCTGGGGATGACCGACACGAAGAGGCTGCAGGCCGGGTACCTTATCTATACCGGCATGCTCCGCACCAGCGTTGCAACACTCCTCCGCTCCGTGAATCTGTCTGGAGTATCCACTCCCGTGAGCACCGAGTATTTTGCTGCAAGCGCCGATGTCCATCTTGTCCTCGGGCAGATCACTCCCGACAATTATACCTGCGACACCCCGGACCGGAAAGAGAAGACCCGTGCGGCATCCCTGCGACGACTCGCCCGCGTGGTCTGTGCCGACCTTGATGAGATCGGGACATCGGGAGCACAGCAGGTCGCAGAACAGTTCTGGGCTGTCCAGCGCGACATGATATGCAGCCAGGTGAAAACGATCGTAAAATCTTCCGGTGCAAAGGAGATCATTGTTGCGGGTATCGGTGCCCCGCTCTTTACACAGGAACTTGGCGCAACGGACCTGACATGCGAACTCGGGCCGGTCGCGGATGCCCTGCCGGCGTTTGCAGTCCGCGATCTGGCGGTTGCGAAGAATATTTTTAAAATGGCTGCAGATCCGGCGGTGTTCTGACGGACTCCTGGAAACTCAGTCTGGTCCTGCTGGCAATATCGCTTGCAATCAGTGCAGTCTTCTGGTCAGCAGGGCTGCCATTCTTCTTTCTCTTCCTGTTTGTACCGCTGGTTCCTCTTCTTTCCGGCAGGAGGAAGACCAGGTGCTGCCCGTTGTGCGGGTGGGAAACTTCCGGCAGCGAGCGCGTCTGTCCCTATGATGCAACCCTGCTTGAGGATTACGGCAGCAGTGAAAGAAAGAAAGGCGAGTAAGAGCAGGCCCTGTTACCGGGATACGGGTTAAAAAAGAACAGCTAACAGACCCTTGGGACCGGGTCACCCATCGGGGGCTCGATGAACCGTTCGCCGCCGATCGCTGTCTCCATGATCACGTGGGCCCCTTTGGTCACGGTACCGACAACTGCTGCATCTTTCCCGTATTTATGTGAGTGCAGTGCCTCAAGGACCGCGTCAACACAGGTTGCCGGAACTCCCATGACGACTTTTCCTTCATTCGCCACTTCCAGCGGGTCGATGCCGAGCATACCGGCAGCACTCCGGACATTTTTACGGATCGGGATCTTCTCTTCCTGTACCCGGACACAGACCCCGCTTTTTCTTGCCATCTCGTTGATTGCGCTGGCAAATCCGCCCCGCGTGGGATCCTTCATTGCATGGACCGTACCGGCATCCAGCACTTTTTCGACCAGGCCCCAGAGCGGCGACACGTCCGATTTGATCTGTTCCCCCAGATCGAATCCCTCGCGGTGGGCCATGATGGCAAGCCCGTGATCGCCAAGCGTTCCGGAAACGATTATTACATCCCCGCAAACGAGACCATTGTCACGGACGATAGTCTTTGCAACACCGATTCCCGCGGTGTTGATGGCAATTCCGTCCAGTGCGCCCCGCTCCATCACCTTCGTGTCTCCGGTGACAAGGTTTGCGCCTGCTTCTCCCAGCGCTTCATCCATGGAGGCAACGATCCGTGCAAGGTCGTCGATCTCGAACCCTTCCTCAATGATCATGCCGCAGGAGAGTGCTACCGGTTTGCCACCCATCATCGCAAGGTCGTTGATGGTACCACAGACAGAGATCCTCCCGATATCCCCTCCCGGAAAAAAGATGGGGCGGACAACATGGGAATCCGTGGTAAATACCAGGTTTTCCCCATTGAACGGGATGACCGCTCCGTCATCCATAGCCTCCAGCCCGATACCCCCGGCATTGTTGTGGCGGAACTTCGTGAGTGTCTGGAGGAGTTCCCCCATGACTTCGCCGCCGGCACCGTGCATCATATTCACTTTCATTTAATCATCCACCTCAATTTCCACGTTGGTGACAACAATCTCCCGGCCTTTGACCAGCTCAGGCAGCGCCCCGCACTTCGGGCATACATACACCTCATTGCCGGCGTACCCGCAGGGGCATTTTGTCTGCGGGTCGATCTCATGGCACTCAAGGACGGTATGCAGGAAAAGAGGATCCTCCTCCTTGATGGTATCGAAAAGGAAAACGACCTGTTCAGGGTTGACCATCGCCATTTTTCCCACTTCTACTGTTACTTTTTTTACCCTGGTGGCCTTGTGTTCCTGTGCTGCCGTGCGTGCGGTAGCATACAGGTCATAGGCAATGGAATACTCGTGCATCAGTTATCAAGAGCCTCGTAGACCTGCCTGAAAATTTCCCGGGTTTCCAGCCCCTCTTCACGGGAAAGCCGCTGGATAGCGAATCCAACGTGAACCAGCACGAACTCCCCCACTTTCACGTCAACAAGATCGAGCCTGACTTCCTGCCGGAGATCACCATAATCAACAAGTCCGATATTTCCCTCTTTTATTTCAATGATTTCGGCCGGCACTGCAACGCACATTGAGAATTCCTCGTAATGTATCCTACCTTGTACTGTGCGTGGTTCAACCACATAAAAACAGTGATACGGATATGAAGTTCGTCTCTCTCCGGATAGAGAATTACCGGGATATTTTCCGCTTATGGGGATCCTGGTTGAACGGATCTGGAGTTTCTGAAAACCAACGGGGTTATCAATTTTTTTGCTGATTAAAACAGGCACTACGCCGGGGAAGAGATTTGAACTCTTGAGGTGCGAAGCACCAGTAGCTTTCAAGGCTACCGCCTTCCCGGACTAGACTACCCCGGCAGTGCTCCATATGTTGGATCTGCGATATAAAAAAGGCTTCTTAATTCTGGATATCCCGTAATCCGGTTTTTCATTCCCGGAAAATTTAACGGCGCAGCAGCAGGGCAATTCCAAGCGCTGCCAGTCCTGATAACGGCATGAGTGGAACAGCCAGAATTCCCCCGGATGCCTGCGGTCCCGCTGCAGTAAAGGGGGCAGGCACCGTCGGGCTCACGGAAATTGCGTCGGCATTCTCCGCGTACAGGAATACATCTCCCTGCTCCGAATAGTTATACGGGTAGATCTTCACGTAAATCGTATTTCCCGATCCCGCGATGGCTGCCTTTTCCGGGTTCTGTTCATCCTGGTTATTCTCTACGTGCAGGACACCGTTTTCATCAACATATTCTATGACCCAGTCAATGGAAGAGGAGGTATACAGCATCACTGGTCCGGTACCTGTTTTCACGGTAAAGTAAGCAGGAGCATCCCGGGAAGCTTTCGCATGTGCGGATACCACCGTTTTAGGAGCTGTCTCAGACAGAGTTGCAACCGGCATTTGCAGGCCCGTCGCGGTGATGATACGGGTCCCGATGAATCCCTTTGCATCGGTAAAACTCACTTCATATTCCCCGGGAATACTGATCGGTACTCCCGTGGAAAATGCACCCTGATAATTCGTATTCACAAACTGGGGGCCGAATACCAGCGAGTTATCCGGGCCGACAACCTCAATCTGGACACCGGAATTTTCATCGCCCGTGATGGTACCGGCCACAACCAGTGTCCCGTTAACCTGCTGGACTAACGGGGAATCCATCCGGATCTCCTCGGATCGGTCAACAATCTGGACGAGCCGCATGGTAATGGAATCCCCCATACCGTTCACCGGTACTTCAACTTTGTACGTCCCGGTCTTCAGACCGGTGGTATCGAACACCACCCTGAAGGTCTGATCCGGTCTGATACTAACGACCTGGCGTTTGATCTCCGTTGTTGTTGTCAGCTGATAATAAAGGACAACATCAACTGACATGCCGGGGGGAAAAGTGGTTACGCCGGTTACAACGAGTGGTTTTCCTACCGAGAGGGTTTCAGGGGCATAAATATTCACCTGGTAAGCAGCAGCAATTACCGGTAAAAAGAGCAGTCCCAACACCAGCAGGACGATCTTTTTCATCTATATCAGATCAACTATTAGGATGTTAATGATTTCTGACAGGCTGGAAAAACCGCTGGCGTCGTGGCGGGGAAACGAGCGGTACGAGAATGAACTGCTGGAATGTCTTACGGTTATTTTCAAAAGCGGCGGCTGTACATGGTCGGCCTGCCGCATGTGCAGTTACCGCCACGAGCGTTACCAGGCAGAGTCATGCGATCTCCTGCTTGACCATCTCAGAGCCCAGCTGGCCTGGGTGATGAACGAGTATGATCCAAAAGAATACCGGATGGTCAAGATTTTTACCTCGGGAAGTTTTTTTGATCCCCAGGAAGTGCCTCCGGCATTTCTGGCCGATGTCGCATCCGCATTCCGGGGCAAATTAGTCATTGCAGAAACCCGGCCGGAATTCGTCACGGAAGAAGTCCTTGGCCCGTTCATCGAAACGCTGGATGATGGCAGCTGGAAGATACCCCTGTATTGTGCCATCGGCCTTGAAACAAGTAATGATACCATCCGGGAAAAGTGCATCAACAAGGGATTTGCCTTCCAGGATTTCCGGGATGCTGCCGGGCGTGCCCATACTGCCGGTGCCGGCGTGAAAGCCTACCTCCTCCTCAAACCGCTTTTCCTGAGCGAACGGGAAGCCGTTGAGGATATGAAGACCTCTTTTGCGGATACGATTCCTTTTGCAGACATGATCTCCATGAACCCCTGCACGGTCCAGCGGAACACCGAACTCGAGTATTACTGGAAGCGGGGGGCTTACCGGCCACCCTATCTCTGGAGTGTGCTCACCCTTCTTGCTGCTGCCCCGGTCCATGTAACCTGCGATCCCCTTGGAGGCGGACAGAAACGCGGACCGCACAACTGCGGGACCTGCGACTATGAGATTGTCAAAGGGATCCGGGACTATTCGCTTTCCGGAGATCGCGACCTGATCGGTGCCCTTCTCGATATCGCATGCGGGTGCAAACAGGAATGGGAATTCGTGCTTGCGAAAGAAAAGCCGTATTGCATGCCGCTGACACGGTAAAAAAATTTATTTTTTCTGGTGGCTGCTCTGGATTTCGAGCTGGCGTGCCAGCAGGGGCAGGAATGTCCCGGCATCGGATACAATACCGATTGCCTGCGTGGTGCCCCGGTCCATCAGCTTGGTCAGGTGGGCAGGGTTGATATCAACACAGACTGTTTTCACGTTCGATGGCAGGCAGTTGCCCACGGCAATGGAGTGGAGGAGGGTTGCGATCATCAGCACCATGCTGCACCCTTCTATATGCTTTCGCATTGCATCCTGCGCTTCCATGACATCCTGTATGACATCCGGTAAAGGTCCGTCATCACGGATGGAACCGGCGAGCACAAAGGGGATATTCTTCTTCACGCATTCGTACATGATCCCGCCGGTGATAACCCCTTTGTCAACCGCATTTTTTATGGATCCGGCCCGCATGATCTCGCTGATGGCATAGATATGGTGTTTGTGCCCGCCCATTACCGGGTTTCCCGTGGAGATGTCCATGCCCAGCGATGTGCCGTAGAGGTTGTATTCAATATCATGGGTTGCGAGGGCATTTCCGGCAAAGAGGATATCGATGTACCCGTTGTGGATCATGCCGGCAAGTGCCTTGTCGGCACCGGTATGGATGATAGCCGGGCCTCCGACAACCGCTATTTTGCCTCCTTTTTTACGGACTTCGAGAATCTCTTTTGCGATCTTGGCTATCAGGGTTTCGCTGGGGCGTTCGGGAGATACCGTCCCGTGCATGAACTCGAACGTGCTCTGCTCCCGTGGCCTTTCGGGATAGCTGACACTTACTCCCTGTTCCCCGACAACAACCAGATCCCCTTTCCGGATTTTCCCCAAAGCCCGTGCCGTTGCGGTTTTATGCATCGGATCGACAACGACAAGAAAATCCATCTCGATTGCAGCGACATTGATCCACTCTCCCCCGTACTTCACCTGGGTGGGGTGGTTGGAGGTTGTGTAGAATCCTTTGGGGACAACACGATCCGCTTCGGCCGCAACAAGGTGGACATCCTTCACTTCGACGGGTCTCGCGCCGAGGAGGTGGAGTTCGGAAAGGATGGAACGCAGTTTCTCTTTGGTTGAGGCATTGATCCGCAGGCGGGCATAACTCGGATCGGTCTTCTTCTTGCCGATATCAAAGACAAGGATCTCGAAGTTGCCGTCCATATCCATAACCCGGTCGAAGAGCTGGGTCATGATCCCTGAGTCGATGATATGGCCCCGCAGCTCTATCTCCTGCGATTCTCCCATAATATCAAGATCTTAGTGATCAACCTTAATATGCATTACCCAGAAATACCGCTGAATTACCCGTATTTTGAGACAACTGTCACAAAATGGGAAGTATTGGATCAGGCTGCTGCCGTATTTAGCGTGATATGCCCGCAAAAAGAAACGCTTCGGTCCGGGCAAGGTCTTCCCGGGTATTGACATTCAGGGCAAGCCGCGGTTCGTCGAGCAGGAGTGCAAATTCCTCCTGCTCTGCAAAGATAGTGTCACCCCGGAGGATGTTCACGCCGGCAGGGCAGGCGTCAACACCCCCAATCTGTTCATGGTAGGGCATGCCCCCGCGACAGGATTTAACCCGGTGTGCTGGCACCCATGTAGAGAGGGCATCCTTTCCGCAATCATGATAGGACCGGAGTATTGTCGTGATAATTGACGGGGTTATGCAGGGAATATCGGAAACGCTGATGATCAGGGGTGTATTCTCCTCCAGGTTCCGGACTGCACTCACCATGTCCTTGACATATCCGTCTCCTTCCGTTCGTACAACTGCAACGCCATGTGCCCGGCACCAGTTTGCGGTCATCGGGGTCTTTCGGGATATGGCAACGACCGGCTCGCACCCGGCGGACCGGAACGCACCGGTGATGTAAGATATCATCGGGCTGCCACAGACAAGGATAAGGGGTTTCTCTCCCCGGGCAAGACGACTGCCGGCGCCTCCAGCCATGATCAGCGCACGCATGATCTCAGTGCTTCCAGGAGTTGTGTATTTTCGTCCGGTGTCCTTACCGCGATCCGGATTCGGGTTGGGAGGCCAAATGATGCACAGTTCCGGACAAGGATGTCCCTTCGGGCAAAAGCTTCGCAGAGAGAAGAAACATCCCTGCCACACTCAACAAGGAGGAAATTTGCGGATGAGGGGTGACAGGTCAGGCCCAGATCGCTGATGGCAGAAATCAGGCGGTTGCGTTCTCCTGCTATCTCCTTGCGCGAATCAGACAGTTCTCCCATATGCAGGAGCGCCTTCATGGCAAATGCCTCTGCATAAGCGTTCACGCACCACGGGGAACGGGCGGTCTCGATCTTCTCTACCAGATCAGCATCCCCAAAACCAAACCCGATACGGAGGCCCGGGACCGCGAAGGATTTGGTGAGGGAGTGGAGGACAAACAGGTGGGGATCACGGATATCAACAAGGCTCTCTTCCGGGTCAGCAAGACTGATAAAAGCTTCATCGCAGAAGAGAATTCCCTCATTGTGTTTCACTGTTTCGAGCATATGCAGCAGTTCTTCCCGGTGGAGCAGGGTGCCGGTCGGGTTGTTGGGATTACAGATGAATCGTACATCAGCTTTCTTTTGATTTGCAGTGCGTTCAGCACCGGCAAGCCGGGCGGAGAGTTCATATTCGCCAAAAGTAGGGGGCTCGATAAAAAAATGATGAGTTCCCGTGGTACGGCCGAGCGTGACCGCACAGAATACCCGGATGATCTCTATGGATCCGTTGCCAACACAGATCTCTCTGGGATCGCGGCAAAAAACCTCCCCGATCCGTTCCTTGAGCCCGCTGTAGGTATCATCGGGATACCCGGACAGGTCCTGAGGGTCGCAGTGCCAGTTGACTTCAGGGGGAAAGGGATTAACGCTCGCGCTGAAATCCAGCACGTTTTCTCTGGTTTTTTCCCGCTGCCGTTTTCCGGTACCCCCATGAATCACTCTTTGTGGAAAGTCAACAGCCATAAAAACCCGCTCTTTTCCCTGAATACTTGGTTTAGCAGTCATAAATGCGTTGTGCGGAATGCTGAGATCTCAAAGAAGAAAGTTTTTATATCTACTTGCTTTATTCTATCTTATCTGGTTAAGTCAGACACGAGAGTTCTCTATGTCTGACATATGCATGACATAAGCCAGACATATGTCAGAAATGTGAGATACCATGATGCAAAGGATCACGCTCCGGTTACCCGAACAGCAGATCAGCATGCTCCAGCAGCTGGTTGATTCAGGGGAGTATCCCAATGTTTCAGAGGCTGTAAGGGCGGCGGTACGTGACCTTGTTGAAAAACGCGCCAGCCGTGTCCTGAAGGAAAGCGACCAGGTTTCATTCAAGGTTTGAGAGGGTAGAAATGCAGAGTATTATCAACGACGCTTTAAAAAATGCCGAGCTTGAAAAAGAGATCAACAAGCCCGGCAGCGCCAATGCAACAGATGATGATTTCGTGGGCCAGCCACGGATCGTTATCATCGGTTGCGGGGGTGCAGGAAACAACACCGTAAACCGTATCCACCACATGGGTGTGTCCGGTGCAGAAACGATTGCGATCAACACGGACAAGCAGCACCTGGA
>PMKW01000088.1:17040-21499 GCA_003157895.1 Methanoregula sp.
GTCTTCATCACAGCAGGTATGGGAGGAGGTACCGGTACCGGTTCCGCACCCGTTGTTGCACAGATTGCGAAGGAACAGGGTGCCATTGTCGTCGGCATGGTCAGCTACCCGTTTCAGGTTGAGAAGGCCCGCCTGATCCGTGCAGAAGAAGGTCTCGAGGCACTTGCCTCCGCAGCAGACTCCGTGATTGTCCTCGACAATAACCGGCTGAAGAATTTCGTCCCGAACCTCCCGCTCGGCCAGGCGTTTTCCGTCATGGACCAGCTGATCGGTGAGACCGTCAAGGGTATTTCGGAAACGATCACCGAACCGTCGCTCATCAACATCGACTACGCCGATGTCCGGGCTATCATGTCCAAGGGCGGCGTCGCAGTCATGCTCGTCGGTGAGAGCAAGCAGCAGAACAAGGCGGAGAGCGTTGTCCGCGAGTGTCTTTCCAACCCGATGCTTGACATCGACTACCGTGGCGCAACCGGCAGCCTGATCCATATCACCGGTGGCACTGATCTTACCCTGCAGGATGCAGAAGAGGTCGCAACCTCGCTCACGTACGAGCTCGACCCCCACGCAGATGTCATCTGGGGCGCCCGCGTCAGGAGCGACATGGAAGGAAAAATCCGTGTTCTCGCCATTATGACCGGTGTCAAGAGCGCGCAGATCCTCGGCACACGCCAGTCCTACAAGACGATGATTTCTGACATCGAGAACAAACGTTCCAACCCCAAGGCAGTTGAAATGCCCGTCAGCAAGAGAAGCGGCGGCAGGGACCAGCCAAGTGGCGGCGGCGTCCTTGAATGGGTCGGCTAATTCCGCACACAACGAACATAAATTAAAAAAACCAGAAATTTCAGGAAATAATCAAGGACACAGTTGGTTCATCCAACCACCAACTTCCTTTTTGCCCGGACTCTATTCTCCATCGCTTGTTGTATTCACGTTCCGCGGTTGATCCTACCCCCTTGTTTACGGCGAAATCCTTAATAGGGCCCCCTGCCTTTAATATATAGTACATTCGGCCAATCCTTTGCCGGGTGATTACGGGCAGAACCCTGTGGAAGGTATTGCCCTGGTACCGGGAGTTGAACATCATGAACAGAGTGTTGAACAAAGACTTCCAAGCGAAGTCTTGCAATTCTTGCAATAATTCTGCGCTGATTGTCTTTTCTGATGTTTTTCATCCTGCATGCTGCATGCAGAAGTATCCTGTGAATGGAAGGGAAGAATCTGCCGGCAGGTCCTTCCGGTTGTATGAAGCAGGTACTAAAAATCCCGTGCATCCCGCAAAGGAGAATCTGATGAGGAGCAGTAACGCATGTTGAATGACNNTGATGGAAAAAAGGAAAAAAACTCTTGCAGAGTCTGAAGAGCATAAAAACCGACGGAACGAGCTGAACGCATCCGCGAGCAAGTTTGCGAGGGACCGCAATACCCTCAATAACCAGACCCGCGAATTCGTGGAAGAAGCCCAGAAGAACAAGGATCTCCGGGACACCTACAACCAGTCGGTTCTTGATCTCAAAGTCCAGCGCAACGAGTTCAATGACAAGGCAAATGTCCTGTTCGAGGATATTGAGGCATTTAAAAAAGAGCACGGTACCTTAAAAAACCGGGGGATGAAGGAACTCCAGAAACAGATCGAATACATGGAGTACCGCCAGCAGACCGAGGTCTTCACCACCGACAAGGAACGTGAGCTGATCGACAAGATCAAGCAGATGAAGGGCCAGGTCCGCGAGCAGGAAGCCGAACTCGAACAGAACAAGGAGATGCGCACGAAGATCGCCGAGGCCCGGGAATTCCGCAAGCAGGCCTCCGACCTGCACGCGAAAGTGACCGAGGTTGCAGAACTCGCCCAGAAGCATCATGACCTCATGGTCGAGTCCTACCGCAAGGCCGACAAGTCGCGGGAAGCAGCCGATGCATCCCACAAGAACTTTGTGGAAGCGCAGGAATCCGCGGATGCCGAGCACAAGTTCTTCATCTCCTGCCAGAAGGAGCTTCGTGACTACGACAAGGTGATCTCGGGCCTTCGCAAGAAGACCAAGAAGGTCAAGGTCACAAAAGAGCAGAAGGCCGTCAGGAAGGAAGCCGAAAGTCTCTTCAAGAATTTCCGGGCGGGAGAAAAACTCACGACCGACGATATTTTACTCCTCCAGCGCTCAAAACTCATCTGATTTCTTTTTTTATCTGATTTCCTGACGGTGAGGAATAATTTAATAGATTTACGGCGATTTTATACATAACGATAATGACGCAGGGGCGGACGCTGGTCCTGAGTGTTGACCGGGACGATGATATCGGGTGGAAGGCAAAGATCGATAGCCCGGCGGTTGGCAGGGAAGCCTGCCTGAAAGCGGCAAACACACTGGCACTTGCGGATCCCGAAGACTCCGATGTCAATGCAATTTTTTCTGCGGTGAAAATATATGACGAGCTCACTGCAAAAGGCGAAGATACTGAAATTGCCGTGGTAGCAGGGAATCACCTCCATATGATAGAGGGTGATCGCAGGATTGCGACCTCTCTCGAACAGGTAGTCAAAGAGACCGGCGCAACGAACTGTATCCTTGTTACCGATGGCGCAGAAGATGAATATGTCATCCCGATCATCCAGTCCCAGATCCCGGTAACGAGCATCCGCCGCGTGATTGTCAACCAGATGCCAAATCTCGAAGGCACGTACTATATCCTGAAAAAACTGCTTGACGATCCGAAGATATCCCGCATGATCTTCATACCGCTGGGCCTTGCCATGCTGTTGTATGCCAGTGCGTACCTTCTCAATGCCCCGGGAATCGCCACGATCATTGTTATCGGGGTCATTGGATCCTATATGCTCTACAAAGGTTTCGGGTTCGATGAACTTGTCCATGGTATTATCGATACCCTCCGGGTGTCCCTGCAGCGCGGGCGGTTCTCATTTGTCACCTATACGATAACGATCCTCCTCGTCCTGATGGGCATTATCAATGGATTCCTTGCGATTCTGCAATATTATTCCACGGATTTTGGTGTTCTCTATTTCCTCATGTTATTTATCTACGGGGCAATCGAATGGCTGATAGCGGGAGGCCTTATCATGTCCGTCGGGATTATCGTTGATGTATATGCCAATGAGCGGGAAGGGCTGGGAAAAGTGATCGTATATCCCTTCTTTATCACTGCTATCGGATTGATCCTGTACTGTGCCAGCCTGTTTTACCTTCCGGTGAAAGAAATGTCCCGTTTTCCCTATACACCGGAAGATGCAGCCACGCAGGTGGTCTATCTCGCCATAGCCGGTATCATCTCGGCAATAGCTGGTGTCATTATCCAGTTTTTGATCAAGCGGAAGCTGGCGGAACTCAGCAAACAGGAAATTATTGAGGTCATCTGAGTTTTTCCTCTGGTTGTCACGGGTTCTTTTTGAGATACGGAAATTCTGAAAGATTTGCTCTGGAGAAATCATTTTGATATTTATTATGACGCTCTTTTTGGCTCTGCCCCCGCGGCTATAGCATCCCCCGGTTGCGATTGTGCCGTATTACCTGTACGCAATCGTGGAGAAATTTTCAGTCCAGCTCATGCCGGGGCATCGCAATATGCCTCCGCCCCCCATGGGGGCAGGGCTGGCACAAGGGGGGAGATCGTCACCTGAAAAGAGGATTTCTCCAGAGCAGAAAGATTNNGGTGTTGATCCTGTTTCCGCTGCTTCTATAATCTGTTCCGGACCCGGTTCCGCAAAAAATCCCATCCCCTCCGGGAAGTGCGTTGTATTGATAAAATTCCTGGCAGCCTGCGGAGACTGTACCGTGAGTGACGGGATAACAACATTAAAATCATGGGAGGGATACCAGTAGATCCCTTTCCCATAGGAAATTGAGGCATTATCTACAATGAGATCAGCACTCGAGAGATCGATACGCTGGATCTTTGCATCATCGTAATTCAGGATTTTCAACAGCTTGTTCTTGAGATCCTGTTTGCCCAGTAAAAAGAAAAAAAGGCGGGTACCGTCATCCACGGTATAATTTACATGGATGACTGCAGTCCCGTTATCAAGCCTGATCCGGACATCCTCCAGAGTGATATAACTATAGCGGTCGTCACTTGCTGCAAGAGCCGGCGCTGCACATGACATGAGGAGAAGTATCAGCAAAACCACAGCCCGGGCTCTCATCCTTGAATAAGTACGTGAATTCTGCTTAAATCGTTTTGGGTCTTGTCTTGTACGCGTATCGGCTAAAAAACAGTCATGGATATAAAAAAATTATTGCTCTGGAGAACTCATTTTGATATGAATTATGACGCTTTTTTGGGCTCTGCCCCGGCCACTCTGGCATCCCCCGGTTGCGATTGTGCCGTATTACCTGTACGCAATCGCAGGGAATTTCCCGTTCAGCTCGTGCCGGGGCATCGCAATACGCCACCGCCCCCCATGGGGACTGGGTTCGCGCAAGGGGGGCGATCATCACGTGAA
>PMKW01000058.1:0-4554 GCA_003157895.1 Methanoregula sp.
CTTGCCGGACTTCGGGTCCTCAAGGTGCGGGAATTCGGTAAGAACTTCCGTCATCTCGTTGCCGCGTCCTCCGCAGCCAATGTAAACTACGATCTCGGCATCCGACCATTTGGCCAGCTGCTGCTGGGTAACGGTCTTACCGCTCCCAAACGGGCCGGGAATGGCAGCAGTACCACCCTTCGCAATGGGGAAAAGACCATCGAGGATACGCTGACCGGTGATCAGCGGGATCGTCGGGTTCTTCTTCTCCCTTACGGGACGGGGGACCCGGACCGGCCAGCGCTGCATCATCGGGTACTCGCGGCCGTCCTCGAGAACACAGATGGTCTCGTCAACGGTGAAGTCCCCGCTCTTGATCGTCTTGACTATCCCTGGCTTTGCATTGGGGGGCAGCATGACGCGGTGGACGATGTTGGTCTCCTGCACCTCGCCAAGGATGGCGCCCGGCTCGATCTTCTGGCCGGTCTTGACGACTGGCTTGAACGTCCACTTTTTTTCATGGGAGAGCCCCGGTGCCGTAACACCACGCTCGATGAAGTTGCCCATCTTGTCGACAAGCACCGCGAGCGGGCGCTGGATACCATCGTAGATACTCGTCAGGAGGCCCGGACCGAGCTCTGCTGCAAGCGAGAGCCCGGTGTTCGATACCGGCTCACCCGGGCGGATACCCGTGGTATCCTCGTACACCTGGATGATGACATTGTCGCCCTGGATCTTGATGACTTCTCCCATCAGCGCTTCTTTGCCGACCTTCACCACATCGTACATGTGGGCGTCAAGGTTGACTGCCGTAACGACAGGGCCGGCGATCCTTTTCAGGACCCCTTGTTTTGTTTCTTTGGCTTTTTTCTCTTTTACTTCCACAGATCAACACCCACCGATCTCTTGATTTTCTCCCGCATGGAGAGTCCGCCTTCTTCGGCACCAATCGCTATTACGGTTGGCTTCACGGAGTTTTCCAGCGTCGCGCGAAGTTTGCGCGGAACCTTTTCCATATCGCTGCTGTTGAGGACGAGGATCCCGACGTCATTATCCCGAAGTACGCTGGTGATATGCTCGATCAGTTTCTCGTCGTTCTCGGCTGCGTAGGTCTTGTGGATCCCTGCAAGCCGGAAACCGAGAATGAATTCGCTGTTGCCGATTACTGCGATCTCCATTCACATCACCAGATAATTCATGATCTTTTCCGGGGGGAGTTTTGACTCCTTGCCCCGTGCGAGCGCCCTCAGGTTGAAGACCTCGTACTTCTTCTTCTCGAGATACACGAGGATTGGGTGGATCGAGATGGGATTACGCTTACTCATTCTCTCCATCTGTTCCAGCTGAACCCTTGTTAAGCGGATCTCCGCGTCGCGGATGGTCTTCTCTTCCCGGATCTCATCGAGGAGGGAGAGGAGGGACTTCTGCCGGTATAATCCCTTGAGCGTATCGATGAACTCACCCTGATCCTTGATGAGGTTTAAGTTCGAGAACTCTGTTGCAGAGAGTGCTCCCCCGGGGATATGCATCTCACGGGCATCCTCCTGGAATGCATCTGCCCGCAATCGGAACAGGGTTTTTAAATTCTTGACATCGATGTCAAGCCTGATGAAATCAAGGAACTGGTTGCCTCCCTTGATCCCGCTCTCTGCTTCGGCGATGATCTCGGAATAGAACTGCTTGAACAGCTCATTCTCCATCCGTGAGAACGATCCGCTTTCCTTTGCATAGGGAAATTCCCGCGCTAGGACCGGGTACATGTGGTGGCCTTTGAGAGCCTCGATAACCCGTTCCGGGTTCTCCTCACCAAGAAGGCGATCGAGAGCTGTTGTGTCGAGACTTCCGGCGGGTACAAGGATCTCCTTGATCTTACCGGTCTTTGCTCCCTGCATCCTGCCTCGGAGGATGGTTAAGACATTCTGGATATCCCAGCGGCGGAGGTACGCCTGGGTGAACTGTTTTAAGTTCCCGGGCGTGATCTCCTGGATCTTCTGGTATTCCTTTGCCAGGTTCCAGCTCAGGGCTACCTCGATTAAGTCAATCCCCTTGAAGGTCGTACCGAGTTCGTCAATCTCCTGTTTGTATTCGGATTCACCGATGATACGGGTGATCTCGGAAAGGCCCATGTTGAGCATCCGCTGGTATTCTTCCCGCGGTATGAGCTTTGCCTTTCTGACCCGCATCCTGGTACATACGTAAATGTACGGTGCTGAGATACCTCTCACCCCAACCATACGCGTACCTCCTTAACCAAACAGGATATCGGATGCATCTTTCAACCCAGATTCCCAGACTTTCGCAAGGATTGTGCGATAACTGTTATCAATCTGCAACGCTGCACCTTCACCCTCAACGAGAATCCCCCCGTCGATATCGACAGGTTCCCCGAGCTGGAATTTCGAGAACTCGGCATTGTCAGCGATGACGGCCTTTAAAGCAGCAACATCGCGGGCATTGCAGAAAACCTTCCCGGACGGGATCTCCTTTTTTGCATCGCTCAGGAGTTTTTTAATGGCTTCGCGATGGAAACTTTCAGGAAGGGCAATGATCTCCTTCCTCGTGGCCTCGTAGACCTGGTCGAGGAGCGCCTTCTGAGTGTTGAGGAGCTCACGTTTGACCAGCAGGTTTGCTGCGGAGACTTCCTGGCTTACGATATGGGAGGTCTGTTTTTGTACCTCCGTTTCTGCGGTAAGCTTAATCGTCTCGGACCGCTTTCCTGCTGCGGTTAGGACCTGGTCTGAATCGACTTTCGCTTCTGCAGAAAGCTTTTCCGCCTCAGCCCTGCCTTTTTCCCTGATCTCCTTCACGAGCGCTTCCAGGCCAATATTCCCATCCTGACCGGTATGGAGATGATGGCCGCAATTGGGGCAGACCTCTTGTTCTTTTACAACTGATCCCATTGTCTGCCTCGTTATTATACGAACAAGAGCAGGAGGGCGACTACCAGACCGAAGATGACAATGGTTTCCGGAATGACGGTGAAGAGGAGCGCCAGGCCGAACATATCCTTGTTCTCGGCAACTGCGCCGACGGCTGCTGAACCGATACCCATCTCGGCTACGCCGGTACCAATACCGGTGAGACCGACG
This sequence comes from Methanoregula sp., assembly GCA_003157895.1. Lineage (GTDB taxonomy): Archaea > Halobacteriota > Methanomicrobia > Methanomicrobiales > Methanospirillaceae > Methanoregula. The sequence goes on from PMKW01000058.1 coordinate 3,069, forward strand.
GCGATACCTGCACCGAGTGCCTTCATTCCCAACTGCGATGCCTGAACTGATGCAAGATCTGTTGCTGCTACTGCTACTGCTGCGTCTACCATAATTTAATCCTCCGTAAATCTGCGTTTCATCCCGAAGGGGATGTACTTCCTGCCTCCACCTTTGTAGAACTTGGTGAAGAATTCAACATAATGCAAACGAATCGAGTGGAGACCGCCCCCCAGAATCCCCAGAACGATATTGAGGGTATGCCCAAGGAGGAATACCACAATACCGACAAGGATCATGACGATTCCAAAAATTGAGAGATTTTCCAGTGCGGGACTGATGAACATCGTAATGGACATATAATTCACGACCATTGCGATGGCGACAGATGAGAGCCCGACCGCAACAAGACGGGCGTACGAGAGCACGTGGGAAACGATCGTGGGCAACTCGATTACTTCAAGAACCGATTCCCGGGCGATGAGAACGATTCCCACGAGGACAAGTAATCCGCCGATGATTGCTGCAGGATTCAGCCCGAACCCGGTACCTGGTACCGTTGCGACCGCTGAAAGACCGGAAAGGTCGGGCATCAGCGGCACCGCAGCGACAGACCAGATCACAATGATAATCCCCCACATCACGGCAAGCCAGCCAAAGTTGGCCAGTACTGCCATGGTGCGGTGGTGACCGTGGTCCTGTTTTGCATGGTTATACATGCTGAGCAGCCTGCCCAACGTGATATGCAGAATCCCGATCCAGATCGACAGGACCATCAGTTCCGGGATATTCGGGCCGTGCCCCCCTCCCTCGGTCATGAGATGACGGGAGTACAGGACAGGATTCCACCCGGGAATCGCGAATCCCAAGAACTCGGAAAATATGATACCAAAGAAGATACTGGAAAGACTGGCATTCCGGAGAACGTCCAGTAACTGCCGGCCATCTCCATCCTTCAGGAACTTCCGGAGCCAGTATGACATGATAAGAAGAATCAGCCCGTACCCGACATCGCCGAGAATCAATCCGAAGAAAATGGGAAATACGATGGAGACCATCAGGGTCGGGTCGACTTCTGTATAACCGGGCCGGGAATAGATATCCATGAGCACCTGTGTCGGTTTAGCAAAGTCCGGGTTGTTGTATTCCACCGGTACCGAATCGTGCTCAGGGTCTGTCGGTACGACCGTGACAAAAATCTTCCCCTCGGTCACATGGAGGAGGGAGTTCGTCACAACCATGACCTGGTCAGTCGGGATCCACCCCTCTGCAACGAATGTCTGTTTTGTCGTTGCAAAGCGGAGCGGGGCTTCCGTCTGATCTACCTCTGCTTTCAGGAGTTCTTCGCAGGCGACAAGGAAGCTTGCGTGTTTCTGTTTCACGTCCTCAAGCTGCGTGCTGATCTCAAGGATTTCCTTTTTTGTGGCCGCGATCTCGCCTGTATAGAACTCGATGCGCCCTTTTGCGGATCCGGACTCATTTGGAACGGGAACCGACTGGAACCCGG
>PMKW01000058.1:4566-4991 GCA_003157895.1 Methanoregula sp.
ACGTAACCGGCAATGGTGGTGAATCTCTTGTAACCGTGATACAGATTCAGGTCAACCGGTATGTCTGCAAACGGGGTAATCTCGGTAATCTTCTGTTCGAGTTCCTTTTCCCGTGCGTCGAGTTTTGAGCGCCTGACCGTCAGCTCCTCGACTTCCCGCTCTAGGAGCGGGAGTTCCCGCTCGATTTTTGTCTGCAGCTCGTCCATGGAACAGGACGGCCCTGCATCAACGTCGTCTGCACTGAGTGAGACGGCGTTCGTAATCGCCCGGATCTTGATAAGATCAGCGGACTTTTCACTTGCACCTGAAAGAGGCGAACCTATCTTAAAGCCTTCGTAGCCTTCTGCCCCGGCATCGACATAATCCTCGATGTGAAACAGGTTATAGCGGTATAGTTCCGCAATAACCGGGGCCATCTGGTCCCG
>PMKW01000058.1:5037-9514 GCA_003157895.1 Methanoregula sp.
TGCTTAAGTGCCGCCTGGTGCCGTGCTTCTTCCAGTTTCAGCTTTTTGTATTGTTCTGCATTGCTCTGCGCCTTGGATACCAGATTATCAGCCTCGAGCTCGGCCTGGGAATGCCGTTGCTTCTTCTCTTCCTGAGCCTTGCTGATGGTGGACTGGTACTCTTCTTCAGCCTTTTTAATGTTTTTCAGGACCTCAGTCTTCATCCAACCCTCCTCTCACGGCAAGTACAATACTTGGGAAAAATGGGATATATGTATTGTTATTTCGCGCAGACAGGTTGTTCCGGATGAGAAACGGGGTGCGGAGGAGAAAAAAATCAGGAACTGTCCAGAAGGATCCGATAATTAACGGTCTGCAGGGAAAGACCAGCCGGTAATCCCTCAATCTCAAAACCCCCGGGTTCCCCCCGAAGGGTCAGCCCGGCAAGCTCGTCACTGGAACAGACAAGGTGCTGCTCAGGGTGGGTTCCCCGAGATATCGAACAGCTGGTATGGACTTCCTTATCAACCGAGACAACCCGGGAGATCCTGCGGGAGCCGGGATGGTTCCGGGGCAATACCAGGAGCGGCATGTGATACGTCCTGACAAGGTCCATCAGCANNGCGAACTGCTCCTTTGCCTTTCCGACAAGCAGGAAGGAGGAATTCCCCCGGATGAGCAGCAGCCCGTCCTCAAGGGGGTACTTCATGCTGCTGATATATCATCCGACTGGCAACTGGGACAGATGGGCTTTTTCCCGATGCCCTTGAACCGCTCGCCGCATTCATTGCACCGGTAGTCCTTCCCCTGTACCCGTTCCGGGGGAAGATCGATATCAACCGGCCCGCCTACTGTGCACATGGTCTTTTGTACCTCACTACGAAATCCTCGCTGCATTCATTTAACTTTAACTGATGGGTGTTTTCAGATGATGAGAACGAGGCAGGAGGCAACAATACATACACATTCCATGCACATGCCCTCACTGTGATACAAGTGACCCGCAGAGTATCTGACATCCCACGATTTGTAATATTTTAAAAAATTCTTTATTCAGATAACGATACCCAGGATATCGAGGAGGACAAGGATGCAGACCCCGGGAATTCCCCCGATGGCACAGATAAGAATCGTTGCAAGGCCATAACCAAGGGCGGGTTTGTCCATCCACTGCATGATATTGAAGAAGTTCAGGATTACGAGAAGAATAAGCCCGACGACAGCGTTTCCGATAACCACCGAGAGCTTTTTTACAAGGAAGTATACCGCAGCAACAATAGCCACGAGCAGAAGGATAGCGACAATGATCGAACTCATCTTCTTCCCCTTTTTTCTATTTACCAATAATACGCTGTTTATTTATTTTTATCGACGGCAGGATAAGCGATCCGATAGCCCGCGTTTCCTTACTTAAGCCCGCAATGTCCTTATGCAGGTCAAAAACATTGCCGGACATCATGGCACTCCGCACGGGTTCCTCAAATCCCCCGTCTTCCATCCAGAAAGCATTGGATATTTCAACAGAGTAGTCCCCGCTCATTGGATTGGCTGTATGGGCTCCTACGACGTTGTGGACATAGAGCACCCGCTCATCGAGAATATTATCCCGTTTCCCGTCTACGATAAAATTGTGATGACCGATGGCCGGCAGGCCACCGAACCCCCCTCGAACCGCAGACCCTGTCGTTTTTTTATCATACCGGTAGGCCGTCTTGAGGTCATAGGCAAAGGTCTGGAGCACCCCGTCCCAAATAAAATCGATCCTGCGCGCCGGTGTCCCCTCGGCATCCCACCCTGTGCTGCCACTCGCCCGGGGCAGCAGGGGATCGTCATACATCTGAATCCGGGGATCGGCAATGGTCTGACCCAGCGACTGGGCAAGTCGCGATCGCCCGGAGTGGACACTGCGCCCATTAAGAGCGGGGATAAATACGTTTCCCAGCAGTTCTGCGTATGCGAGAGGAGAAAGTACCACCGGATAATCACCGGTCGGGATCTCCTTCCCGTCAGTGGATTTACTGGCAAAGAACGCTGCCTGTTGACCCACATGACGGGGATTAACATCCCCGATATAAGACTTATAGTCAAATTCGGAGCCGGTTGACTGCCGTTCAATCGCTTCAAGGGAGAGGGAAACGCCGGTATGATGATCCTCATACCGGATGCCATAGCTGTTTGCGAGCGTTACTGATGAGACCGAGAGGGAAGCGGATCCTGCAGTTATATCTGCCGGGTGCTCAGATGCCCCTTCGAGCATCTGCCGGAGCAGGTCCCGGGCAATGTCCGGATCGCATTCCAGTGCTGGATCGAACGAGAGGGAGGAGGAGAGAATGGAGACCGGTTCCGGCAGGCCATTCCAGGTTTGCGGGGTGGCAAGTTTCCCGCTTGCAATGGCAGCCTTGAGGCAATCCCGCCACTTATCGGGGTCGTTGGTGCTGGAAGACCCGATTCTTCCCTTATGAATAATCCGGATGCCAAGACCGCAGTCCCGGGAGGTTGTGGCGAGGTTCACTTTCTTCTGTTTTAAATCTGCTGAAACGGAGGTACCTTCAACGTAAAAGACCTCGATTTCATCGACAGATTTCTGTCCTTCCCTGATAAGATCCTCAATCCAGGCCACTGCCACCCACCACCGCATTGAGAAGAAGAACGTGAGGCGCCCCGTCACTGACCGGTACACTCTGGCCACCTTTCCCGCAATATCCCGGGCTCATCTTCCGGTCGTTCCCGCAGAGTGTAATGTTGTGGAGCGCTGATAGGATATCCCCGGAAAGCGAAACGTCCCGGATCATTTTTGTGCACTCGCCGTTTTCCACGAGGTACCCGTATTCCGCATTGAACTGGAATATTCCCCGGCCCGGATCGACCTGGCCCCCGCGGGACCCTTTTAAGAAGATCCCGTTCCTGCATTCCGCAAAGATCTCCGCCTCCGTTGCATCACCATTCTCGATGAAGGTGTTGCTCATCCGCACCAGCGGGGGTTCCCCAGGCATGGCGCGGGCATGGCCGGCTATTCCGTTCCCGACGGCAGCCAGCGACTCACGGTTGTGGAGGAATGCATTGACGACCCCCCGGTTGATGATCTCGGTCCTCAAAACAGCCGTCCCTTCTGCATCCACCGGGTCAAACCCGAACTCGCAGAGAGCGGGGTTATCGACAATGGTGAGGATCTCATTACCAATTTTTTCCCCGGTTTTCCCTTTCAGCACTGAACTGCCCTCCTGGATGAGATCCCCTTCGCTTGCATGACCAACCGCTTCATGGGCAAACACACCTGCCAGTTCGGGATCGAGGACCGCATGCATCTTTCCCCCCTTCACAGCACCTGCATCAAGCAAGGCAACCGCGATTTCAGCGGCCTTTTTACCGGACTCCTGCCGGTGACGGAGATCAAAACCATGGATGGTGTGCTCCCGTTCGTACCCCATCTGGACATTCCCGTTCCGGGAGGCTACGGCAAGCACGTTGAAACCGGACCGGCACATCTCGTATGAGTAAACATTTGCCGAACTGTCCTCAAACCGAACCTGTTCGATTCGCTCGATATAATTCGCCCGGCGGTTGGTGACCAGCGGGTGCCGGGCAGCCTCTTCGATACCGGCAAGCAGCGAGGACTTCTCCTCGATACTGATCGACCGGGGATCTTCCTTCATGGGGGGTATGGGAAGAATGCCGTGAGGTACATCGCCAAGCTCTACGATCTCCTCGGTTATGCCCGCCAGTTTCTGCGCCGCCCCGATCAGGTTCTCAAACTTCCTGCCGGTGCAGGGGGTATAATTGTCGATCTGGATGACGCCCCAGCCGGTCCTGTCGAGGACCCGGAGAACAGCCTTGTTGAAAAAGGAGGTCCCCGCGGACTCAACAACGCCATTATCGATATCGATATGAGTGACTTGGCCGGTTACATGCCGCAGATCGTAATAGTTCACGCCGGACATTGTCTTCAGGCCATTGTCGGGTTTGGCGCCGTGACGTCTGGGATCATTCCCGTTGACTGCATTGCCATCTTCTTGAGCTTGGAAAGGAAGCTTTCCGAGTTTTCCGGGACGAGCGCATACTTGAGGACATCGTTGATCGTATCCACGGGTATGATAGTAACCAGCGGCTTGTACCGTTCCTCGATCAGCACGTCGCCGACGTTCATGCGGGGAATGAGGACGGTCTTGATCCCTGCTTTTGCTGCTGCCTCGATCTTGTAGGTGACCCCGCCAATAGGCAGGACATCTCCCCTGATAGAGAGGGAACCGGTCATCGCGATATCCTGCCGGACGGGAATGCCTTCAATCGCGCTGATCACGGCCGTGGCAATGGTAACCGATGCAGAATCTCCTTCAGCACCATAGGTCCCGATGAACTGGATGTGCACATCCATGTTCTTGATGTCTTTACCGGTGAATTTCTTGATGAGGGCGGAAACGTTCTTGATGGACTGCTGGGCGATCGATTCCTCGTCTTTCAGCCACGATTCCTGCCTTCTTCCGGAGATACCGGTGGCGAT
>PMKW01000058.1:9538-9888 GCA_003157895.1 Methanoregula sp.
CCCTCGACAACCGTCATCTCGTATTCCCGGAAGTGCTGGGTCATCTCCGCGGATACCTGGTCTTCGATGGACCGGGCGGTCGTTTTTGCCGCAATGACGTGTGCACCTGTCGTTATCGCGGCTTTTTCTTCCCGGGCGATATCTCCCGCCACCCGGATGAGGCCGCCCATGTCACGCAGCTTGAGGGTCAGGTGGCCCTTCCGGTTCGAGCGCCGGCGGGCTTCGCGGATGATCTCGTCAATCGCGCTCTGGTCGAAATGCGGGATCTTGCCATCGTTTTTCACTTCCTGCGCAATGAACCGGATATATTTCTTCCGGTTCTCGTCCGTATCTTCCATGCTCTCTGCCAT
>PMKW01000058.1:9967-11835 GCA_003157895.1 Methanoregula sp.
CCGTTCGACCGGTGGATCGCTCCTGCCTCGACCCGGTCATGCGCCGGGGTTTCAAGTCCGCCGCTCTGGAACGGGTCGTGCCGGACATCACCGAGCAGCGCACCGGCGTGGGAGCCGGTCCCGTCAATAAACGGTGCAATGCTCTTGGTATCGTTGGAGACCAGCAGCTTGGGCACCATCGCTTCTTCCCGGGGAGTGGTGTACCGGAGTGCCATGAACACGAATGCCCCGGCAATAAGTCCCATCAGCAGCTGCATGGTGATGATGGCATACCCGGCGATACCCAGCAACAAGAGCATCAGGAGCGTGTTCCGGAACTGGATCTTTTTCTTTGCCTCAGCCTTGTGGGCGGCTACGATCTGCTTACCCCGGCCTGCTGCCACGGTCCGGACCACCGGGTTATTATTGTCATCCGAGTTCGGATAGACAAGAATGTCCTGCAGTTCCTCCTTTGGCAGGAGCTCTGCCATCGCCTTTGCCAGCATGGACTTCCCGGTACCCGGGCTCCCGATCATCATGACATGCCGGCGCTGGATAGCGGCTTTTTTAATGACCTCAACTGCATGTTCCTGACCGATGACCTGATCTATGAGTCTGGGTGGGATCTCAATCTGTGATGATGTTGGCACCGCGCCTGCTGTCTGTACTTCCCCGGGCGGGTTTGCATCAGGTTTCACATCATCCGTTCGCGGAGACAGTGGTTCTGAAATTTCCATTGCGAAATTGACCTCTTGTATAGCTACAGGATTTTCATATAACTTGTCTCATGCTAGTTTAATTACTTTCAGCTGATCACCATTGACGACAGCTTGCCCGGATCCCGTTGTTGTTAACAGATCGTCATTTTTCTCGCAGGTCGGGACGTAAGCGGAAAAACTACAATAGCATAAGCTGTATAGTAATCAACTGCGGACACGTTCGATACGGTTTCCTCAAAATCAAGGAATGATACCATGAAAGTCATCTGCACGGAACAATCCCAGGTTCTTGCGACCCGGGTTGCAAGGGCACTGAAAACGACGGTTGTCGATGTTAAATATTCCCGTTTTCCCGACGGGGAACACTACCTCCTGACCGGAGAGATCGATGACGAGATGGTGATCGTCGGAAGCGTTGTAGATAGTGATTCGCTCATCCAGCTGATGCTTCTTGTAGATGCATGCGACCGCGCAACGAACCGTCTCGTCCTCCCCTACATGGCCTATGCCCGCCAGGATAAACGGTTCAGGCCCGGGGAGCCGGTCAGTTCCCGGGTGATCGCACGGGCACTCAGCCAGGGCATATCTGAGGTGATTACTGTCAATATCCATGAGAAAGAGATCCTGAAGTCATTTTCCGTGCCGGCCGGCAACCTTTCCCTCGCAAAGGATATCGGGTCCTTTATTAAAACCCTCAAACTCGATAACCCGCTCATCCTCGCGCCCGACGAAGGGGCTGTAGTTTTTGCTGAGCAGGTGGCATCCGCCGGGGGATGGGAATACGATCATCTCGAGAAGACGCGCCTGAGCGGCGTTGAAGTAAAAATGGCCCCGCGACAGCTCAGCGCAAAAAAGCGCTCCGTGGTGATCGTGGATGACATCATTTCCACAGGAGGCACGATCGCCACAGCCGCCGGCATGCTGTACCAGCAGGGCGCAAAGGATGTTTTTACTGCCTGTGTCCACGGGGTCTTCACCGGCGGAGCATATGTCCGCCTTATGGCAACCGGCATCCGGGACGTTGCCTGCAGCGATACGATCGAACGGGGCTGCAGCAGGATATCGGCAGCAGACCAGATCGCACGGGCGATCAGGAAGCAGTGATTACCGGGAATTATGCATGCTCCTTTTCCCGTTCGGTCCGGGTTCCTGCCAAAAGCCGTGCTTGAT
>PMKW01000057.1 GCA_003157895.1 Methanoregula sp.
ATATGGATAGAATATTGTTCCAAAATTCAGATTGAAAAAGTGTTCCTGATCAGGTACTAAAAACGTTGACGCTCCAGTGGCTTCGCCCCGCCGCTCTGGCGCCCCGGTTGCGATGACGTTGTATTACCAGGGATCAGGTATACCGGTAATATCGATGAATCGCATGCGCCATGAGCCCCCAATGGGGGGCAGGGCTGGCGCAAGGGGGCTTTTATTAAAAGCAAGAAAATTAGTCGCTGAAATATGACTATACCCTTAACAAAAATCCTCTGTTATGTACACTTTATCATCTTTGGCTATTGCAACGCCGATTCCCTCGCGGTCATAGGCTGATGAGAGAATATTCTCCCGGTGACCGGAACTGCCCATCCAGCCACTTACGGTCGACTGGGCGACAGCTGCCTGCGAATTCCATGCATACCGGGGAACCCCGTTATAGTACGTAACGGAATCATAGAGATTATTCTGCATAATATTTTCCGCTATCCCCATTGAATAGGAAGACTCATCATTTTCAGCGCAGGAATAGCCCGCAAGGACCGCCCGGGCATCCGGATCAAGACCCTGGAGATCGTAATGAGAGAAATAATTGTTCTGTGCCATGTCCGCACTATGGTTCCGTGCAACAGATGCGAGCAACGGATCATAGCTCAGATCTGAAAGTCCGTTACTCCTCCGTTGCTGGTTGATCAGGGTATGAATTTCCATCTCTAATGCCGGAATATCTATGGCAGGAGAGGAATTGCCGGCTGTGCTCTCCAGAGTTTTTACCGTTTCGGGCGGGAATGTCGGAGTTGGCGTTCCTGTAGCTTTTGATGGTTGCGGTATGATTATCGGAGTTATGGTTCTTGTCGCGGTTGAGGGTGACGGGACAAATTCCGTTTGTGTTATGACGGTTGAGGGACTGGTTTCAACCGGTACCTGGGAGAGTGAACTGACATGCCCGACCTTTGCAGGGTATACCTTTTCCATCAGAGTCCGGTCAACAAATTCTGATTTATCGTTACTCCGGACCCAGTTTCCCTCAGATTTTTTATTTACAATCGCACGTTCGTATTCACCTGTCGAAGAATTATAATTTAAAATCAGCATAAACTGATCAGAAGAAGAGAGATTTTTTGCGATAATATCCCCCTTAATAAATTCAGGCTGAACTGAAGAGATCGCTGGCGATGATGGCAGTACAGTATCGTCGGACGGTCCGGAACAACCGGCAAAACATACTATGATGATGAGCGTAATGATAACCGGGACAGAATAAAGCGCAGCCCTGCTGATAATCATTGCATCACTCTTCACGCGGATCTGTTATTACTATACCATGGTGCTTGATAAAAATAGTGAGGAAACGCCAAGGAGAGAAAAAGGGACATCCCGCTTACCGGGAAATGGTTTTACCTCAGACAATTTTTCCGGCGATCAATCCTCCCCCCTCTGCGCGGAGTCCGGGCACATCCACGCAACCGGAACAAACGGGCTCTNNCGCCAGCAGAATTGCATAACACGGTTCTGCTCTGTCAGGTATATCACCGGTCTGCCGGTATTTGTCATGACAGGAGTGTATTTCCTGAAGTACAGACCATGATCTCATGAACAGATAATGAAAAAATGGAATGCAACCGGTATTTTGACCGTTCTGGTCAGCGGGATGGTGGTAATGAGCGGATGCACGGGCACGGGATCCACGGGCGTGGCTCCGGATACAACACCCACTCCGCAGATCGCGGATGAGACGGTGACCGTAACTCCCACCCTGACGCCAGCGATTTCCCCGGCATCAACACCCTCAGCCCGGGATCCGATAATCGGCTCCTGGCTGAACGGGATGGTTTTTTATGCTGATGGCACGGTTGGCAGTGACGGAAATATCACCTGGAAGGTAAACGGGAATGCGAATTATTCTTATTTCGTCATATCCGATATGCCATCTCAACGTGCAAATAACCAGAGAAATGTAACCGCAACAGAATGGATATACAATCCTTTTTCGGATAAGATCTACCAACGGGGTTCTTCGGAAACCTTCTCCCGGGAAATACCAGCACCGGAACCCGCATCCCTGCCTCCATTTACGACAATTCAGACACCGATAACCGCTGTACCCACGAGCGGAGCTCCGGTCGCTGCAACAACCGCTGTACCCCCGGACAAGACTACAGTCGCAACCACAACTCCTGTACCCGCGACCAGGGTTACAGTCGCTGCAACAACCACGGTACCCGCAACCGGGATTACGGTCGCTGCAACAACTACTGAACCCGCGAGCGAGGTGCCGGTGGCAGCAATAACTGCTGTACCTTTATCCGCGGAGGGTGGTACCGGCTCACTTTTGATCCACACCGGGGGTTTGGGAAATGACGTTACCGTATTTATCGCTCGTGAAGGGACGGCTGTTCTCCCGGTTAACGACCTGTATGATTCCAGCGGGAATGTTATTGAAAGTCAGACCTCGGGGTATATCCAGGTGAAAATTTTACCCGATGGAAACTCAGATACCGTGAGCCTCGTCTCCGGTAATTATATCGCGTATCTGCCGGACAAAAATGGCCGTGAGCCGGAGCAACAGTCATTTACGATCAATGCAAATTGCAATACCGTTATATCGTTCTCGGGGTATTCCTACCGCGCTTCTTCGGGCGGTGGATGCGGGGGATAATGATAATTCCGCTCATGGTTCCGGTGGAGACGTGGCAGCAGAAATGAGGATATGACGTTCCGGCAGGCCCTGGCTGCGGTCCTGAAGGAACCGGAGAGGGAGGAACTCGTCGGTAGACCGCCCGCCGTCGTTTCCGGGAGTAAACCCCGGGGGTATAAAGCGGAATATTCCCCTTGTGTAATGAGAGAACGGGCAGCGACAAACCTTTTTTTATTATGGATTCAAGAATAATTTACGGAGTTATCCCATGGATAAAGCTACAAAAACGCAAATAAGTATAGTATCTTTTATCGCTGGTCTGATCATGCTGTTCATCCCTTATTTGAAAAACTTTGATTCCGTTTTTCCGGGGATTTCCCAGTATTTCAGTCTCATGTTCTACCTTGGCTTGCTGCTGGTGATTGCCGGGTATTACCTGAAATAACCGGTAAGAAAGGATCCCGATTCACTTTTTTGCGATGGTCTCAGTAACCGCTGGTCCGCTCCCTGCTACCTTGAACTCGCACTGGCGATCGCCCGAGCACATGGTCCGGACAAACCGTGCCGAGAAGTCCCTGTTGAGCCGGGGAATGCTGCTTAAGGTAAAGGCCATGCACTTGCAAAACGTGCGCTCGCCATCGGAACCGGATTCATAGGCCGCGGAAAGAAGGGGACAGTATTTGACAATGATTACCGAACCGTCCTTCGAGACCTCAAGGGTCTCGCTCCTGAATTCCGGGCCAAAGAGGATGACCATGACAGTGCGCATAGTCTCGGCAAGATCCTGCGCAGTACCGACCGGCAGGGAGAGGTTCTTTGCGAGGGTAATTGCAGTCTCCGCCACCTCCATCCAGATCTCCTGTTCGATCTCGTCGTACCGTTTCCCGACAATACTCCGGAATGCACGGTCATAGCGTGCGGGCATCTGTGCGGAAAAATCTGCAGCGATCCGCCACTTCATGGAATCAGGAACTGAATCAAGGCCGGCCATACCTGTTACACCCTGTCCTGTACCGGTATGCGTACCCGCCGCTTATCAACTATTTGCTCATAACATCCGGCTCAGGCGCCCTGCCGGCGCAGCAGGAAGCCGGCAACCAGATCACTAGGAAGCAATCGCGAACAGGGAACCGGTACGGGTGATGAATCCCTCTGCTTCCAGATCGTCGAGGATACGGATAATACGGGCGGGGTCATCTGAAAATTTTTCCACAATATCTTTTTGCTTGAGGTGTTTTTCAGCAAGCAGCAGTCTGAGAATATGGCCCCGGATCTTCCGGTCGGATCCTTCAAAGGCTGCCTGTTTTGTGTAGTGCCGGCTCCGGCGGTTCGGGTTTTCTCCGGTCTTTTTGAGCGCTGCGCCGAGATCCATGAGCGCATTATACCAGGTCCGGGGGTCCTGCCTGAAGAGGGCCTGCCGTGCGACGGGCAGGATCTCGGTATCGTCTACCGTCTCGTGATCGCCAAAGAAAAAGTGGATGAAGACCCTGCGGATGTTTGTTTCAATGAACACCACCGGCATATTGAAGGCAAAGGCGCAGATCGACGCGGCGGTTGCCCTGCCAATGCCGGGAAATGTCTCGAGGATCTCCGGGTCCTGCGGCAGCACACCGTCATACTCTTCAACAACCCGCCGGGCACACTTCTGGAGGGAGATTGCCCGACGGTTGTACCCCATTCCCTGCCAGACTGCGAGGACGTCCGTCAATGGTGCTCCGGCAAGCGAGGGAAAGTCAGGGAACGATGCGATAAATGCCGGGTATTTTTCTAAAACCCGCTCCACCTGCGTCTGCTGGAGCATGATCTCGGAAACGAGGATCCGGTACGGATCCCTTGTCCTTCGCCACGCAAGGTCCCGTCCGTGCTCCGAATAATAGGTGAGCACCATCGTCCGGAATCTGCTGATGGAGGATGAGTTCTCAGGTAAGAACCGTGACGGGGAAATATCCAGTTGCACCTGCCGGGTTGTTTTCATAGGATAACCAGCTCGCAAATTGCCTCAGAACCAGACCAGCTTTTGGAAATTTCGATCAGATCCGCTTGAACATAGTGTCGAGCTCTTTCCGGGTGAACCGGATCATGGTCGGCCTGCCATGGGGGCACGTGAAGGGATTTTTCATCCTGCGGAGCTGGTCCACGATCCTCTGGCACTGCTCCCGCGTGCAGACCGTACCCGCCTTAATTGCCCCCCGGCAGGCAACGATCCGGGTGATACGCTCCCGGTTGGTGACGGCCTGCGCAGCGTCCTCGCTGACGAGATCGCTGATGATCTCGTCAATGATCGTGGTTTCCTCTATGCGGCCAAGTACGACCGGGACTGCCCGGACAAGGAACGCGTCGCCACCGAACCCTTCAAGGATGAAACCCTCGAGGGCAAGTGCCGGCAGGAGGTCTTTGAGAATCGCAGCTTCCCCGGGTGTCCGGTGCAGGACCACCGGGCTGATCAGCTCCTGCGAGGGCCGGGCCTCCAGTGCCTGCCCGGTCACCTGCTCGTACAGGATACGTTCATGCGCAGCATGCTGGTCGATGAGGAGCAGCTCGTCATCTTTCGTGCGGGCAAGGATATAGATGCCCGAAAATTCCCCTATGACCTCAATTGCCGGAAGCAGGGAGGAAACAAGGTACGTGGGCTCGGGATCAACCGACAACTCGGTCTGCCGGAGCCGCTGGTCCGTTGCTGCGGTTCCGGCATGGGTGCACTCAAAGACAGCGGCCGGTCCGGGGTGGGGGGAAAGGTTGTAGGTTTTCACCGGTGCCGCCACAGGTTCCGAATCGAGCGGCATCATCGCAGCCGGGTGTCCTGCCGCAGGAATGAGATCGTGGGCGAGCAGGGCATCCCGTACAGATTTCCCGATCATTTCCCTGATCTCCTTCTCCCGCGATAACCGGATCTCTTTCTTGGTCGGGTGGACATTCACATCCACAAGCGTGGTGTCGATTTCAAGGTTCAGGAATGCCACCGGGAACCGGTCCTTCGGGAGCAGCGTGCCATAACCCTCCTTTATTGCGTTGTTGATCGCCGGTGAGGTAATGAACCGCTGGTTGACAGAAACGATCATCCTCGCCCGGTCTTTCCGGGAAAGGGACGGGCGGGAAACAAACCCGCTCAGGGAAAGGAACGGCAGGGAGGCATCCACCGGTACCAGGTCGCGGATAACCTCGCTGCCAAAGAGCCGGGCAATGGTATCCAGCGGACGGGTGGTCCGGTCGGTCACCAGCTGTTCTGTCCCGTTATAGGAGAGGTGAAATGCAACGGCCGGGTGGGAGAGGCAGATGCCTTCACAGATATCGTGGATATGGGCAAGCTCGGAATTCCTGCCCTTCTGGAACTTCCTGCGTGCCGGGGTATTAAAGAAGAGGTCTTCGACAAGGACGCTCGTCCCGTCCGGTGCACCGGTCCCGGTCGTTTCGAGGACCCTGCCTCCTTCCACAATAACGCGTGTCCCGCAAACTGCCCCGCTGCCCTTGATTTTCGTGACAAGGGTTACCCGGGACACGGCAGCGATCGTTGCCAGCGCCTCGCCCCGGAACCCGAGTGTGCGGATGGAGTGGAGATCGTCAAGAGTTGTAATCTTGCTCGTGGCATGGGGGACAAATGCAAGTCCTGCATCAGCAGGGGATATGCCGCACCCGTCATCAGTCACGCGGATGGCAGTGATGCTCTCTTTCGATGCGGTCAGATCGACCGTGATCGACCCTGCACCGGCATCGATGGCGTTCTCTAAGAGTTCCTTGACCACCGATGCAGGGCGCTCGACCACCTCTCCGGCTGCTATCTGATTGATCGTTGCAGGATCGAGAATATGGATCCGTTTCAGATCAGTTCTTTCAGGCAGGGTTGTCACCTCCGCCAAGAGTCTTTTTCAGTTCTGCAATCTTTGCAAGCGCCTCAAGGGGCGTCATCTCATCCGGATTCAGCCTTGCCAGGGCCCGGAGGGTGGGGTGGTCTGCCGGAGCACCGGGCCCCTGGTCATCGACCAGCAGGATCTGGGTATAGCGCTGCGGCTTCATGCTCCCTGAAATACCCCGGTGAATATCTTCCGACAGGAGTGCATCGGCACGCTCGGTCACCTTCTTTGGGATCCCCGCAAGCCGGGCAACATGGATACCATAGCTCTTGTCGGTTGCCCCGGGGATCAGTTTCCGCAAAAATATGACCTCGTCATTGGTTTCTTTTACAGCGAAATGGTAATTTTTCACCCTTTTTAAGGTCTCTTCTGCCGTGATCAGCTCGTGGAAGTGGGTGGCAAAAAGCGTTTTTGGCCCGGCTGCTCCTTTTCCATGGAGATATTCGAGCACAGCACGGGCAATGGAACACCCGTCCGCAGTGCTCGTCCCCCGCCCAATCTCGTCGAGAATGACCAGGCTTCCGGGGGTGATATTGTTGAGGATGTTGGAGAGTTCGAGCATCTCAACAAAGAAGGTGCTCTGGCCGCTCGCAAGGTCATCAAATGCGCCAACGCGGGTGAAGATGCGGTCAATGATCCCGATGCTCGCGTGCCGGGCCGGGACAAAACTGCCGGCCTGCGCCATGATGCAGATGAGCGCTGCGGCCCGCATGTACGTGGACTTCCCGGCCATGTTTGCACCGGTAATGATCAGGATCTGGTTTGAACTTCCCGAGAGGTCCACGTCATTGGGGACAAAACCCCCGGCCACTCCCTGCTCAACCACGGGATGACGGCCATCGCGGATGACCAGTGCATCGCCGGTATTCAGCTGCGGGCGCACATAATTCCGGCTGCAGGCAACTTCTGCGAGGGTCGCGGCAACATCAATGGCGGCAATGCCCGTGGCGATTGTCTGCACATCCGGCACAACCTTCCGAAGGGTCTCGATGAGGCCGGCATACAACTCCCGTTCGAGCGCAAGGACTTTCTCGTCTGCATTTGTTATAAGAGCTTCTTTTTCGCGGAGTTCCGGCAGAGTATACCGCTCACCCGTTGCGGTGGTCTGCTTCCGTTCGTAATGGGCCGGGACGAGCGCAAGGTTGGGTTTTGTAACATCGATGTAATACCCGAAGATACGGTTGTACCCGATCTTGAGGGACCTGATACCGGTCTTCTCCCGCTCCTGTTCCTGGAGTTTCACGATCCAGTCCCTGCCGGAATGGAGGACCGTGTGGATGGTATCGAGATCCTCAGAAAATCCCCGCCGGATAATCCCGCCATTACGGGCTATCGCCGGCGGCTCTTCAACGATCGCCCGCCGGATAAGCGCAATGGTGTCCGGAAGGTCCCGGATATCCTTGAGTGCATTGCTGATGATGGCGGGAACGTCATCACTTTGCCCGGGATTGATGGAAAGCCTGAGGGCCGGCAGAGCTGCAAGGGAGTCTGCAAGCGCAAGCAGGTCCCGCGGCCCGGCATTCCCGTACGAGACACGGGCAGCAATCCGCTCGATATCGGCAAACTTCGATAACTCTGATCGTACGGAAAGACGGACAGCAGTCCGCGTGGCAAAAAATTCAACAGCATCCAGCCTCGCATTGATCTGGCCGGTATCCAGCAGCGGGCGGGTCAGGTGCCGAAAAAGAAGCCTGCCGCCCATCGGGGTTTTTGTCTGGTCGAGGGTAGAGAACAGGGTTGCCCCTCTCGCTCCCCCCCGGATGCTCTCGTTCACTTCGAGGTTCCGCAGGGTAACCGCATCGAGCATCATCGAATGGGAGGATGCACGGGTCGCAAGGCTGCGGATGTGGACAAGAGATGACCCTTGAGTCTCCTGCGCATAAAGCAGCGCGGCACCCGCGGCACCGATGGCAGCCGGTTCATCTTCGCAACCGAACCCGGCAAGCGTTGCAACATGGAAATGGGAAGTGAGCGCCTTTTTCGCATGCACGGGGAAAAATGCCTCGTCGCGGAACCGGGAGACCACGACACCGCGTTCGGACAATTTTTTTACAAGGGCATCAGGAATGGTCGACGGGATGATGCATTCCCGAGGCCGGTACCGCGCTATTTCTGAGAGGAGATTTAAGAGGTTCTGGTCGTGTTCGACAAGCGAAACGAAGAATTCGCCCGTGGTGATATCCAGGAGGGAAATCCCCCAGGCATGCCCTTTTGCCTCCGGGCAGAGTGCCATGAGATAGGCAGCCGCAGCGGAGGGCAACATGGAGGAGTCGATCACCGTCCCCGGGGTGATGATCCGGGTGATCTCCCGCTTCACGATACCCTTTGCGGTCTTCGGATCTTCGACCTGGTCGCAGATTGCAACCTTGTACCCTTTTCCGATCAGCTTTGCAATATAGCCGTCAACGGCATGGTACGGGACACCGGCAAGGGGGATCCGCGTGTCCCCGCTCTTCGAGCGCGAGGTGAGCACGATATCCAGTTCCCGTGCAACGAGTTCGGCATCGGCATTGAAGGTCTCGTAAAAATCCCCTATCCTCATGAAGAGGATGGTGTCCGGGTGCTTTGCCTTCAGGTCCTGGTACAGGCGCATGATCGGAGTAAGACGCAGACTAGGGTCACTCCCGTTCTGCTGGCCGGGTCCGGTCTCGCGTGCCATGGTGTAAAAAATGTAGCCTTTGATCAGATAATACCCATCTGATCGATCCTGCCGGCATTATGAACGATGCGCATACGCGTACCAGAAAATG
This sequence comes from Methanoregula sp., assembly GCA_003157895.1. GTDB lineage: Archaea > Halobacteriota > Methanomicrobia > Methanomicrobiales > Methanospirillaceae > Methanoregula. The sequence goes on from PMKW01000057.1 coordinate 9,234, forward strand.
AGAGGCAGTGATACCGTGAGCGCAACAAGCCCGTAGACAAACCCGAGCGTGAAACCGTACCCGAATATGCCTGCCAGTCCGGCAAGTGCGGATACTGCCCAGGGTATCCCGGTCCAGATAACAAACATCCCGGTAAGTATCAGGAGGATACTCCCCACAGCAGCATTTTTCAAGTCCTTTATGCTCGGGGCAACAGAGAGAACAAGGCTCGTGGTCAGGTAGAGGTAGAGGAGGAACCATCCATTGAACCGGGTGAGCAGATTGTCCGAGAACGTGGAGAAGATCGCTTTTACCAGATCCACCAGGACATCCGGTGATCCGATTGTGGCGGGAAATACAGGAAAAACACAGCCAAGGAACCTGCCGAAGACCCACGTAATAAACGAAAGAGCGGGCGGGAGCAAAAAAAGCGGGGCCGTACTGATGATCACATCCCCGATATACGGCAGGAGCGGGCGGGTGTACGTTACCGATCCCCCGTCTTTTGAGAAGAGGACGACATTGCGGATCCGGGCTCCGGTCACCAGGCAGCCGATGATATGGGCGCATTCATGGAGGACTACCCCGGGGAGGCGGATGAAAAGATAGATTGCCCGGACCGGCATTGCGGCAGCCCAGAGGTGGTCCAGCGAGTACGAGAGTGCGATAACAATGATTGCGGTTATTATTATCAGAAGGAACCCGTAAAAATCCATGCTTTTGTCTCAATGAAGATGCCCTGTGCTCCTTCATATGTTTCGTGCCGGATCTGGTACAGCTGAAAAGCTCATCAGGTATTCAAGCATATCTGCGGATACCGGAGCGCTGCCATGTCATCAAAACCCGCGGCAGGACAAAACCTGCCCAACCATCTCATCCGCGAGAAGAGCCCTTACCTGCAGCAGCATGTAAATAACCCCGTGGACTGGTACCCGTGGGGGGACGAAGCCTTCCGGCGCGCAACAAAAGAGCAGAAACCGATCTTCCTCTCCATCGGGTATGCAACCTGTCACTGGTGTCATGTGATGGCCCGTGAATCGTTTGAGGATTACGGAGTTGCCGCCCTCCTGAACATGCATTTTATCGCGGTCAAGGTCGACCGGGAGGAGCGGCCGGATATCGACAGCATCTACATGACCGCCTGCCAGCAGATGACCGGGCAGGGCGGATGGCCTCTGACGATCATCATGACCCCCGACAAAAAACCGTTCTTTGCGGGTACTTATCTTCCCCGCAAAAGCCGGACCGGGATGACCGGCCTCGAAGAACTCCTCAGGAAGGTTGCCCGGCTCTGGCAGGAGAAGCAGGACACCCTTGTGGCGGCAGCAGAACAACTCACCGCCAGCCTGGCGGAAATCCCCGATCAACCCCCGGGAGAGACTGCCGACCGATCCCTTCTCCGGAATGGGTATGAAGAGATTGCTGCATCGTTCGATCCCGTGAACGGCGGATTTGGCGGGGCACCGAAGTTTCCAACGCCTACGAAGATCCTCTTCCTGTTGCGGTACTGGAAACGTACAGGTTCTGATCCGGCCCTCCGCATGGCTGAACAGACTCTCGATGCAATGTGCTGCGGGGGGATCCATGACCATCTGGGCGGCGGATTTCACCGGTATTCCACAGATACCGCGTGGCGTATACCGCATTTCGAGAAGATGCTCTATGACCAGGCACTCCTCCTCATGGCCTTCACGGAGGCATGGATGGCGACAAAAAATCCGGTGTACAGAAGGACAGCGGAAGCAATCATCGCCTACGTGGCCCGCGATCTCTCATCACCGGAAGGTGCATTCATATCTGCGGAGGATGCGGACAGTCCCGGCGGAGAGGGCGCATTTTATCTCTGGACAAAAAAAGAACTGGATGATATCCTCGGGCCTCGTGACGGTCCGTATGCCGCCGCTCTTTTTCATGTCCAAAAAGAAGGAAATTTCTTTTCGGCTGAAACGGGCCCCGGGAAAAATATCCTGTTCCTCAACCCGGGGAACGGGAACTGTCCGGAGGATGAGACCAGGATTACCGGTATACGGAACCGGCTCCTTGCAGGACGACAAAAGCGCCCGCGGCCACAGCGGGACGGAAAGATTCTTACCGACTGGAACGGCCTGATGATCGCAGCACTTGCACAATCCTCCCGTACTTTTGAAAACCCTGAATATTACCGTGCAGCAGAAACCGCGATGCACGTTATCCTTGGCCGGCTGCAGGTCCCCGACGGCGGACTCCTGCACCGCTATTGCGAAGGCGAAGCGGCAATTCCGGCATTTGCCGATGATTACGCGTTCGTTATCCGGGCGCTCGTCGAACTCTACGAGACCAGCTTCGATCCTGCATGGCTTCAGAAAGCCCTGGACCTGGACCAATACCTTCGCCGGCATTTCTCCGATACCGGCGGTACCGGGTTTTTCACAACCTCCGATGAGGGGGAGGTTCTTATCACCCGTAAAAAAGAGGTCTATGACGGGGCACTTCCCTCCTGCAACTCCATGATACTCACAAACCTCGTCCTGCTGGGCCACCTGACCGGGGATCCGGTGCATGAAGAACAGGCTTCCGGTCTTGCAGACGCTTTCGCAGGAATTATCCGCATCTCCCCTTCAGCATACAGCGCATACCTGTGCGGCCTCGATCACCTCCTGGGTCCGGCATCAGATGTGGTCATTGCCGGAGAAGGATCTGATCCTGCTGCCGGGGAGATGATACGGATAGTCCGCGACAGGTATCTCCCGTCTGTTACTCTCCACTTCCGGACCCCGCAGGCATCTCCGGTCCTTGATGCGGTTGCACCGTTCACCCGGACAATGACCGGACAGAACGGTAAACCAACAGCATATGTCTGTACGGGACGAACCTGTTCTGTTCCCGTAACAACAACGGAAGCACTCCAGGCGTTGCTCAGCGAAAAAAAGTAAGGGGAAAATCAGAGGTTCTTGAGCGCAACAATATCTCTTACCCCGGCAAGTTTCCAGACCAGGGAGCGCTCCTCCTCTGCAATGGCAACAGGCGCGTCCAGGGGCGAATGGCCGAGCGCGGCAAGGATGTTGCAGGAAAGGTTGCGCTCCACGATCAGGTCCACAAATTTTTCCCGGATAATCTTCTTCTCGATAGAATCGGTAACTTCTTCGAGATATCCCTGAAGGGTCACGAACGTGTAAGTGGAGAGATCTTTTGTGTATTTCTCGATCTCTACCGAGGCATAGGGACTCTTGCGGAAATGCTCGATCTTCTTGCCGTATTTTGTCGAGAGGAAGTACAGGAACGATCCGTCAAAAACATACAGGAACGGAGCAATATAAGGATATTTCTCGCCCTGGAACGCGATCCGGCAAACGTATCCCCGTTCGATCAGCTTATCATATTCCACTTTGTCTGCCCGCGGGATCCTGATGATATCCATAGACTCTCACACACCGTTCCCACCATAAAAAGATAAATCTTTTCAATTGACGGCGGGATAAAAAAAAGGTCAGTGCTCGACCCGGAAACCGGCCTGTTTCCATGCCGTTATGCCTCCAAGGACATTGATGACCGTCTTGTAATGGTTCTGCGCGAGGATACTTGCTGCAAGGCTCCCCTTATAACCGGCATCGCAATAGACGAATATGGGTTCATTTACCGGAATTTCCTCGAGATGGAATGGAAGTTCCCCGACATAGATGTGATGTGATGTGCGGATATGGCCAATAGCGCGCCTGTTCCGGATATCCCGCACATCGAGAATGAACGGGGTGTCGCAGTCGATCTGCGCTTTGAGTTCCTGCACGGAACACGCCCCAATGGTACCGATCTCCCCCGCACTCTTGTACCAGGCTGCAATTCCCCCGGCAAGGATCCCGGTAACATTGTCATATCCCATCCGGAAGAGCTGGCGGGTTACCTGCTCAGGGTTCTGGTTATAGTCATCGATGATAACGACAGGATCCTCGTACGTGAGGACCCAGCCGGCATAGGACGAGATCCCGCCGCGCCAGAGTGAGATGCTGCCGGGGATGTGGCCGCAGGCAAAACCAGCAGGTGCCCGGATATCGAGGATCTGGCACCCGGTTTTCCGGAGATGGTCCAGTCCGGGAACCGTGAGGAGGTGAAGGAGCGGCGGATTGTGCAGCAAGGGGACGCCCTCCCGGTTGAACCGTTCCATGGTGCGGAAGTAGGGTGGCAGGTAAGGTGATTCTGTTCTCCGTACGGAAACAAATTCTTCCCTCCCCATCCGGATTAAAGGGTTTGTGGCTTTCTCGTAACCGGTGGTTGTGAACGGATGGTCCGCAATCTCGCTGCCGCAGACGGATCCTGCGCCGTGGGCAGGACAGAGGATTGCTCCGTCGCCAAGCGGGAGGATCTTCTGCGCGATACTGTCATAGATCTTTTTTGCCATCTCCTCTTTTCTGGCATCGCCGAAAAAATCCGTCCGCGCAATATCTCCGGCAAAGATGGTGTCACCGCAGAATACCAGATACGGAGCCTCCCCGCTCTTCTGGTCGCGGACAACAAGGGAGATACTCTCCTCGGTATGCCCGGGAGTCTCGAGAACCTGGAGGGACAGAGACCCGAACGTGAAAATATCACCGTCATGCACCGCATTCCCGTACGCAAAATCCATTGCCGCCCCGTGAAAAATCTCTGCCCCGCACTGCTGCGCCAATGCAAGAGAGCCGATACAATAGTCCTCATTGCGGTGGGTCTCAAAGATATGCGTGATAGTGCAGGCATTCCGGGCTGCAATTTCGAGATAGATATCACTGTCCCGCCGGGGATCGATGACCGCTGCTTTTCCTGCATCACCGATGATGTACGAGTTGTGAGCAAGACCTTCGGAAAATACCCGTTCGAACAACATGTGGTCTCATCCTGTGTGGGAATACATCTTCGTCTTGTAAAAAGGTTGGGGTAAAAGCAGGGGTAAAACGATACCTATTCCCCGGCATACCGGAAGAGGATTGGCGTGGTATCGCCCGATATCTCCCGTTCTTTAATCCGCTGCACGATCTCGTGCAGGCTGACAGGCTTATAACCGATGACTTCTGCACTGACATTGACCCGGCGCCCGGTAAAGTTCATGAACGGGTAATTACGGAGATCGTTGTTATGGTGGTGCCCGTGGATGACCCAGCCGTCAAATGACGGGGGGGCATCCGCCGGATCGTGGATCAAGAGGAATTTTTTACCCTCGTATTCTGTTTCAATAAACAAAACCGCTCCGGTGTCCGGGTCATCATGGTTCCCGCGGATAAAGATGATATCCCCGCGGAGCCGTTTCCGGTACTGCATGGCCGGTTCAGACACTGGTCCATATCGCAGGTCCCCAAGGCAATAAATCCTGGTTTTTGGCCCGATGGTATAATTCCAGTTTTTTATAAGCACGTGATCCATTTCCCCGCTGTCGGAAAAAAGGAACGGGCGCGAGCAGTAGCGGATGATATTGGCGTGGCCCAGGTGCAGATCTGCGATCAGGAAAACATCATCCGGATGTGAATGTTCGGGATCCTGGTGCTCGAACCCGGCATGGTGACGGAACTGCAAAAGAGTTTTCTGCCACAGGGCAGTGCTGTGGCGGTGATCCCCGTATACCCACCGTTTTTCGATAAGATCATATTCTGCAAGGATTGCCTCCTCCCGCATGACCGTGATCCGGATCCCCGTTTCATCGAGCAGGACCGGGGGGATGGGGCGGACGGGTTTTTCACGGGTTATACCCATGAGAAATTTCTGGAGCAGCCCGGGTTTTTCCTTCCGCACCCCTTCCTGCCCCGGGTTTTGTACCTGGCCGGTGAGTTGTGAAAAGACTGCCGATGCCTGGCCGGATCCGAGGCGGTTTGCTATCGTGACATGGAACCATTTCTGATCCGGTTCCTTATCATAAGCATTCTGGCTTGTGGTGAGGGGAGAGAGGACGTTCGCAATATCGCGGGTGAGCTGCCGGAGCGGTTCTGACGCCCGTACAGGAAACGCAATCACGCAACCGTGCATGCCATCCCGCTTTTCCCAGCCATCAATAAGGAATGGGACCGGATCAGAGGAGACGGCAACACGCGCGATTGCATCAAGCATCTGCCGGCTACTGACACCCTCGTTCAGGGTCAGGGGGCCAAACAGGGTCACGTGGGGGTGCAGCTCAAGAAATTCCCCTATCCCGAAATTGCGCGCAATTTCATGGGTAATTTTCCTGATACGCCATTTTGTCCGGGAGAGCCGGATCTCAACGAGGTACGTGGAGTCCATAGGTAGAGACGGTTATTTTCATTTCCTGTTGGTGCTGCAAGGTTAAATTTATGGGGGGAAATCTCTCTACAGGGGATCGTCCTTTTTTACTGTAATGAATTATGAGATCGTCCCGGATACAGGTTATGTGATAACGGTTTTAAAACCTGGACATGCGATCACCGTCAGTAACCCACGGTATCATGCATTTTTCATGTGTATTCCTGTTTTATTTTTTCCGGCAGGAGCGCAAACACCTGACATAACCGATATTCTCATGCGGGATCCATTCTATACAGGTACCTGTGAAAAAAAACAGCACCCTTGAAGATCCTTCAGCAATCAGACATAAGGATAATAATTGTTTGTCCTCAAAACCAGTACGGGCTCTTTTATTCGATATGGACAATACGCTGTTCGACCTTGTCGGGGCACAGATGGCAGCCTGCCGGGCGGTCTCGCGGTCACTGGGTGTGATGGAAGATGATCGGCTCTTTGAATATTTTCTCCGGCCTGTACGCGGATTTGAATCCCATGAGAATATTCTCGACTTCATGCTGGACCGGGGGATACCCGTTTCAGGATTATACGATACTGCACGGCGCATGTACGAACAGGAAAAAATCCGCGCTATTACGCCGTACCCGGGAGTTGTCGATACCCTCAATATGATCCGAAATCTGGGACTCCCTATGGGGATCATCACCGATGCACATTCCCGCGATGCTGTTATGCGCCTCCAGAAGACAGAGTTATTACCCTATTTCTGCTGCATGGTCACGTATGACATGGTGCGGGTAAAAAAACCCGCACCTGAGCCCTTCATCGTTGCCCTTGACATGCTCAGAACCACGACCGACGAAGTGCTGCTGGTGGGGGACAGCCCGCGGCGTGATATCGAACCCGCAAAAAAACTTGGCTTCCGAACCGTGTATGCCCGGTACGGGGACCGGTTTTCTGATGACCGCTCATCAGTTCAGGCAGATTACACCCTTAATACCATGGCGGAATTACCGGAAATACTCTCCGGCCTGCTGGAATGAATGAGTCAGTATGTGCAGGGTCTGTCTGGTATTCCGGGCATACAGGATATCCGTTATGCGATAACAGCATAGGACCTGGCGGGCAGTCCCGTCTTAATGGCTGACCACAACTTAAAAAGGCAGGAAAAAAGTATTCTAAGTATGTTCGTTCCGCAAAGGGTTCCGCAAAGGATCTTTTTCACCAAGGGCGTTGGCGTTCATAAAGACCGTCTGGCATCCTTTGAACTTGCGCTCCGGAAGGCGGGTGTAGAGAAATGCAATCTGGTGTATGTGTCCAGCATTTTTCCTCCTAACTGCAAACAGATATCAAGAAAAGAGGGACTGAAATGTCTCAAAGCCGGCGGAATCACGTATTGTGTCATGGCACGCAACGAGACCAATGAACCGAACCGGCTGGTCTCTGCTGCAATCGGTCTTGCCATGCCGAGCGTTGCCGAAGAATACGGATATCTCTCGGAACACCATGCATATGGCGAGACCGAAAAGAAGACCGGGGAGTATGCTGAAGACCTGGCAGCAACCATGCTTGCGACAACGCTCGGTATCGAGTTCGATGTGAATGCCGCATGGTCCGAACGCGAACAGACCTATAAGGCCAGCGGAAAGATCATCAAGACCCAGAATACCTGCCAGTCCGCAGAGGGCGACAAGAACGGCCTCTGGACGACAACGATTGCGGTGGCGGTTTTTCTTTAATCTCTCAGAAAAAGGTATCCATTTTTTCCATTGGTTTGAAAAAAGGGTATAATCACATTTCAGCGATTAATTTTCTTGCTTTTAATGGACGCCCCCTTGCGCCAGCCCTGCCCCCATTGGGGCTCATGGCGCATGCGATTCATCTGAATTACCGGTATACCTGATCCTTGGTAATACAACGTCATCGCAACCGGGGCGCCATAGCGGCGGGGCGAAGCCCCTGGAGCGTCAACGTTTTTAGTCCCTGATCAGGAACACTTTTTCAATCTGAATTTTGGAACAATATTCTGACCATAATTTCTCTCGTTATTTCCTTTACGAGTTGGTAGTTAAAACGGCACTATACCCTAAAAAAAGTGCTCTGGAGATATCCTCTTTTCCGGTGATAACAGCCCCCCTTTGCGCCAACCCTGCCCCAAAGGGGGACGGGGGGTAAGAAGGGGGTTTTGGGATGTGAGAAACAGGTTTTCTCCAAAGCAGATATTTCATAAAAAGAGATAGAGAGAAAAATTCTCTCTTAACCTTACACCCGCTCTTGTGCCATCTCACGTATCCTCTCCGCCAGTTCCCGCACCGCAACCCATGCCGGGCTTTCCGGGGGAACAAGTGAAACCGGCGTTGCTGAAAGGTCTGCCTGTTCGATTGCCGGATCCTCGGGAATAACTGCTATCGGGTGCCCGGCACCTATATCCACCGGTGCGGTGCCGCTCCGGAACCGGTTGAACACGATCTGGATCTTCTCATTCTCAAGACCCAGCTGCGTGGCAATCTCCCGGATGCGGGCAATGGTACGAAGCCCCCGTGCACCGGGGTCGCTGACAATGAGGAGAAGGTCCGGCCTGCCAATGGTCCCCCGTGCGATGTGTTCCATGCCTGCTTCGGTATCGATAACGATGAAATGATAATCGCGTTCGAGTTCCCCCATGCACTCGGACAGGAGGTCGTTGGCAAAGCAGTAACAACCGCTTCCCTCCGGCCGGCCCATGGCTATCAAGTCGAAACCTTCAGATTCCACCAGCGCCTGACGGAAACGGTAACGTACATAATCGTGCCGGTTCATGCCCGGCGGGATAGTGCGGGTGAACGCCTCTTCCCGCATACTGCCCATGGTCTCGCGGACAGTAATTCCGAGGGCTTCGTGCAGGTTTGCATTCGGGTCGGCATCGACCGCAAGAACCGGCGTTTCTCCCAGGGTGATAAACGAGCGGATGAGGAGCGAGCTGACTGTCGTCTTTCCGGTACCACCTTTGCCGGAAACAGCGATCGTGAACGGCTTTTTGGGCATAGTCACACCAGTCCCGCGGTTTTCCGGATGCGGCGGGAAATCTCTGCAGCAGAACCCATGATCGCAAGCGATCCCTCACGGTTCGCAAACCTGATCCCGCAACTCGGCGTGATCATGGACTGTGCATCGAACAGTTTCTCCGGCATGCGGGCACAGAGCTGGGTACGGATTTTGAGATATCTGTCATAGAGAGAATCTGTCGTTTCCGTAACGAACAGTTTAGTGTCGGCAGGGACAATGCCCCATGCTACGATCCCGCCCCGTTCCATGTACGATATAACGGCATCGGAATACAACAGGAACTCCTTTGCGGTCGCATAGGCATCGATCGAGACCACCGAAGGGTTCAGGTTAAGGACGAACTCCCAGTCCGTGTTCGAGCAGCAGTGGATGCCAAGCCCGCCCTCTACGAGCGCTGCTATGTCTTCCCACCCGGCCCGGACAGTCTCCTTGTCGACCGGTACAACGGAAGATCCCAGCGAGGCAAGGTACGGTTCGTTGAGCACGACCACCGTCTCGGAAACACCGGTATTCTTTTTCATTTCCTGTTCACACCAGCGGGCCTTGAGAGCAATCATCTTCGAGAGTACATCGGCAAGCTGCGAATCATAATAGATAGGCCGCTTGTCAGCGTCCACTACCTGCATGCCAAACGTCACCGGCCCGGTCACCTGGCATTTGAGGACCGTTACACCGGGAAGTCTGCGGGACATCATCTCGATAAAGGCAGAGGCATATTCCTTATGGAGACCATAATCCTGGAAATTACCTTCCACATAGTCCATGTACACCTTCTCCATGGCACCGGTCTGGTCTCTTGCACTGTCGAAAAGGAGACGGTCATTGCGGATCACCCGGCCCGGGAGCTGCTCGGAGTCATTAAAAACAATACTTTCGAGCTGGCTCCGGTCCGGCAGCGTCGGGATATAGGGGAATTCCGGGAAAAGTAAAAGGACATCGTCACACGCCTGTTTCGGATCGGTATGGGGCAGTGCACCGACACCGGTGGCAAGTGATCGGGAGGGCGGGATCATCTTTACCATACAGTTACCCTTTCCTGACCCGGCAGCTCTCAAGTGTCTTCTGGACTCCCGGGAACAGGGTCAGATCGGTGTGGGGGAGGAACGTGCTCGAGGTGTATTCGTCCATGAACGATGACTCGGCGTTCAGCTCAATATATGCAATCTTATAGGCGATCTCATCGAGAGTTTTCCGGGCCCTCCGGTTGATGAGCGCGATATTTGCCCCGGCAACGGCCCCGTTTCCGATATTCTTGATCTGGTCAAGATCGATCTCCGGTATCAGCCCGACAATGGTGGCATTTTTCTTGTCAAGGTAGTTCCCGAATGCCCCGGCAAAGTAGATAGTGGAGATCTCCTTGCGGGTAACCCCCGCCTGTTTTATCAGCGTCACACAGGCTGCGTGGATGGATGCCTTGCTCATTATAAGGTTCTTGATATCGTTCTCCGTGATCACGATATCCTTACCGATCTCGGTCTCCTTCGCCCATGCAATGACAAATTCCGGGAAGTGAGAGGTTTTCCGGATCCGGGGGTTTTCGATACCGGTATTGATGCGCCCGGTCCGGTCGATAATGCAGGTGCTGAGCAGTTCGGCTAAAAGGTCAATCAGACCGGAACCGCAGATTCCCCGGGGTTTGATGCCATTTATCGTGGAATAACGGGGATTCAGGGTCCCGGGATCGATGGTGATCTTCTCGATAGCCCCGGGGTTTGCCCGCATGCCGAAGAGCACTTCACCCCCCTCAAGGGCGGGACCGGCTGCACCTGCGCAGGAGAACATCCACTCCTTATTGCCCAGTACGACCTCGAAATTCGTACCGATATCGATCAGAAGCGATATCTCCTCGCGTTCGGCCATGCCGCATGCAAGGATATCTGCAATAATATCGCCACCGATGAAGTCGCTGACGGCCGGGAATACGAAAAGCCCCCCGTTCGGATTGCAGGTTATCCCAATCCTCCCCGCTGCAACTGAGAGGGCCCTGCGCACGACCGGGACATACGGCTCGGCAATCATGTAGGCCGGGTCAATGCCAAGCAGCATATGGGTCATGACGGTATTACCGGCAACCACCACTTCATAGATATCTTCCCGGTCAATGCCGGCCGTATTGGAAGCAGAGGTAAGTGCCTGGTTGATGCTCTCCGTTGCAAGGGCCTGCAGACGGCCGAGACCGTTTTTCCTGGCAAAATTCACGCGGGCAAGGATGTCTTCACCGCAACTGATCTGCTTGTTATAATTCGAGGCAACACTGACAATTTTTCCGGATACAAGGTCCCAGAGATATGCGACAATGGTTGTTGACCCGAGATCCACTGCCGCACCGTACACTCTTTTTGATGTATCGTTTTCCTGGAGATCGATGAGACGGTACCCGCCGGGAACGAGGGCGATGGTCCCGGTGACTTTCCATTCGCTGTGGCGCAGGATACCAGGGATTTCACGGAGCACCTCAAGGGGGGCATACATCTTATCCGCTACCGGCCCGCCGCTTTTCTGGATGCCCCATAACAGCCGCGAGAGATCCGGAGAGGGGTCCGACAGGGTAGGGGGAAGAAGTTCCACGTAATATTTTTTCACTGACGGGCGGAGTTCAATGGGATTGTCCTTTCCGTCCATTAGGATCTTCTGTTCCTGGATGAGCGTGCTCTCGGGAATAACGACATAAAGATCGCTCTGGACATTGGTTTCGCAGGCAAGGCAGGCCCCTTTTGCCAGTTCAGCTTCTGAAAAAAACCTCCCGTATTTCTGGACATCGAATTCGGTCCTGCCGGACTGGATGAACATGACACATTTGCCGCATTTTCCAAGTCCCCCGCAGACCACATTGATGTTAAGCCCGGCCCGCTGGGCTGCATCGAGAATAGTCGTGCCCCGTTCTACCTCGATCTTGCGGTAACTGGGAAGGAATGTTACGGTGCGCATTGCCATAGTACCTTACACCTATGATTGGGATATAAGAATGAAATATCCTGCGGTTGTGACGCTAGAGGGGTTCATGGGAATTCTCAGACAGTATCCTGCCGGCAGCGGTAAAAAATAGCATATAATTTAAAATGCAATTTTCTGGTTTGGTTTCCCCAATTTTCAGAAGGGAAAAAGCCTTATTCCCTCGCACGCATACAAGTAGGAAAGGAGGAGTAATCTGCTTATCCAGATGGAACATTTAACGTTAATTTAACGCATCCATTATTTGGATAAAAGATCATTAAACCTTATGCAATTGTTGGTCAGCCCCAGCTCAATCGAAGAAGCAAAGCATTCAGGTGCCGCTGACATCATCGACGTCAAAAAACCCTCTGAAGGCTCGCTTGGTGCCAACTTCCCCTGGGTTATCCGTGAGATCAAAGCACTTTCCAAAAAGCCGGTGAGTGCAGCGATTGGGGACTTTGACTTCAAACCGGGCGGTGCCTCCCTTGCTGCCTACGGGGCAGCCTGTGCCGGGGCTGACTATGTGAAGATAGGGCTGGCGTTTGAAGGGCAGGAACAGGCACGCGACGTGATACGTGCTGTTGTGAAAGCCGTAAAAGACGAATTCCCGAAAAAAAATGTTGTCATTGCGGCCTACTCGGATTTTGAGCGCATGCATTCCATCTCCCCATTCGACATGGCCCCCATCGCTGCGGAATGCGGTGCCGATTTTGCCATGATCGATACCGGCATCAAGGATCGTCAGAGCACGTTCGCGTTCATGGATGAAGCGACACTCCGCTCTTTTTCCGAGAAGAATAAAAAACTCGGGCTCGGTACCGCGCTTGCCGGTGCACTCAAATTCGAGGATATCGATGCTCTGAAGCGGATCAACCCGGATATCATTGGTGTCCGGGGCATGGTCTGCGGCGGTGACCGTAACGCAACGATACGCGAGGATCTGATAAAAACAGCACTCGCCATGATCAGGTGATTTATGTACGTCGAAAAACTGGATGTGCCACTCTCATTGACCTTCGATGATGTCCTGCTTGAACCCCGGGCATCGTGGCTGGAACCTTCCGAAGCGGATACCCGCTCAATATTTTCGAAAAAAATACAGCTGAACATCCCGCTCGTTTCTGCTGCAATGGACACCGTGACCGAGGCAACCATGGCTATTGCCCTGGCGCGGCAGGGAGGTATCGGTGTCATCCACCGCAACACGACACCCGAGCGGGAATTGCAGGAAGTCCAGTTCGTCAAGCATGCGGAGGAACTCATCGAGCGCGATGTGTTCTATGTCGAGGACACCGCAACGGTCTCTGATGCAGAGAACCTGATGCACCAGTACAATATCGGCGGTGTACCCGTGGTTGACAACGGGAAGATCATCGGGATTGTCAGCAACCGTGACGTGCGTGCTATTGTTTCCAAACGCGGGGATGAGAAGATCACCGCGATCATGACGAAGAAACCGATCGTGACCGATGAGGACATTACCGCTGACAAGGCACTTGAGATCATGTATACGAACAAGGTCGAGCGCCTGCCGGTCGTCAATAAGAAAGGAAAACTCCTTGGCATCATAACGATGCAGGATATCCTTGAGAAGAAGCAGTATCCGTTTGCCACCCGGGATGCAGCGGGAAACCTCCGGGTTGCCGCTGCGGTCGGACCGTTCGATTTCTCCCGGGCAGACCTGCTTGATCAGAATGGCGTTGATGCGCTTATTGTTGACTGTGCCCATGCGCACAACATGAAGGTCGTCAAAGCCGTAAAGGACATCAAGGCAAGCGTCAGGGCCGAGGTTATTGCCGGCAATATTGCGACACGGGAGGCGGCTGAAGCACTCATCGGAGCCGGGGTGGATGGACTCAAGGTCGGTATCGGACCGGGTTCGATCTGCACAACCCGCATTGTTGCAGGGACCGGCGTCCCGCAGATCACCGCAGTGGCACAGGTTGCCGACATCGCCCACCCTTCCGGTATACCGGTTATCTCTGATGGCGGCGTCCGGTTCAGCGGGGACGTGGCGAAAGCGATTGCCGCTGGCGCCGATACGGTGATGATGGGGAGCATGTTTGCCGGCACGGACGAAGCACCAGGCAAGGTTATCACCATTAAGGGGCGGCTCTACAAGCAGTACCGCGGTATGGGATCGCTTGGCGTTATGAATACCGGCATGTCCAGCGATCGGTACTTCCAGAAGAAGAAGGATATCGGCAGCACGAAGTTTGTGCCAGAGGGGGTTGAAGGGGTCACTCCCTATGTCGGCCATGTAGGGGAGGTCATCTATCAGCTCGTGGGCGGACTGAAGTCTGCAATGGGTTACACAGGCTCGAAAACAATCCCCGAGATGCATGTTAATGCACGGTTTGTCCGGATTACGAATGCAGGCATGACCGAGAGCCACCCGCACAATATCCTGATCACGGACGAAGCGCCGAATTACCGGCTCTTTGAATAATTTTCATCACAATTTTCATATTCCCGGAAGTGCTTAGAGTCCTCTTGTGGATGTTTACATTTTACGGCATGGGAAGGCAGAGGACGCCAGGCCGGGCAGGGGAGATGCGGACCGCAGACTGACGAAGAGGGGGCGCGAAGAGATTGCTGCGGCCGGTCGCTGGATGGCATCGCAGGAACTCCGGTTTGATCTGATAGCGGCAAGTCCGCTTATCCGGGCGCAGGAGACGGCGACAATCATTGCCGAATGTCTTGGGGAAAAAGAGCGTCTCATTACCTGGAAGCTCCTTGCACCGGGTGGGATCCCGGAGAGCGTTTGCCATCTGATCGGGAAGCACCCGGATGTGCGTGCTATCCTGCTGGTTGGTCATGAACCGCTGCTCTCTGCGCTCATCAGTCGTATTATTACCGGTAATGAGAATGCCGCTATCGCGATGTCCAAGGGAGCCCTCGCAAAGATACGGGAGTTCTCCCCCACCAGGAATCCGTCAGGAGAGCTTCACTGGCTGATGACAGCAACGCAGATGGCGGGTAAAAAATAATCGGCCAATCCGGATTCAAAGCAGCATACAGAGAACCCGGTAACCCGATATTTGCGACAGGGTACTTCTGGAACAGCGAAACCGCGTTCCGGAAGGTTGACGGTATTTTAAGAAGTCTGCATGCTATGAGGTTTGCTTTCGCATCCCGGATCTACAAGTATTTTTTACCGGTTTTTCACGCACGAAAACCGGGTCTGTATTAATATCCTTTCCGTCATCCATGTTCAATCGTAGAACCGCAGGGTACGAGCCTGGGACCCGGCACATTTTACGATTATATGTGCTGCCCGGGCAGATTTCCTGATCAGAGTGCAGATCCTGCGGCAATACGCGGGACAGCCCTGCACTCGTCCCCCCGTTAACGGACCATGACCTGAAGGAGGAACCTCCGGAACGCTTTCCCCGGAGTGCCCTTCTTTCTGGCAGAACAGGAACCGGGGGGAGAATGGACCCTCCCCTGCAAATATCAGCTCCCCGGAGCGGATTTTGCAGGAAGGATCCGGGAGAACAGGTTATGACAACAGACAGCAGCCAGACCATGGTAAAAAAATCCGGCCAAACGGTGCGCCCTGTACTGGACAATGTTCTCAATGCCGTCAGTACAACACCGCTTCGTATGCCGGCTGGGGGGTGGTTTGAGGAGATTGCAACGAATGAGAACTGGCGCACGACCACGATTGTCCAGCGCCACCGTGACAGGGCAATGATGACGCCCCCGTCCTGAACCGCCACCTTCATGCATCATGCGAGATACTGCAATCCATTGCACATTCCGCCGGTAAGCACCAGACCGGCGGTTTTTTCTGATTTTTTTGCTCTGGAGAAATCATTTTGATAGTAATTATGATGCTCTTTTGGGCTCTGCTCCTGCCGTTATGACATCCCCCGGTTGCGATTGTGCCCTATTACCTGCACGCAATGGGAGAGAGATTTTCAGTTCAGATAATGCCGGGGCATCGCAATGCGCCATGAGCCCCCAATGGGGACAGGGTTGGCGCATGGGGGGGGCGATCATCACTTAAAAAAGGGATTTCTCCAGAGCAGATTTTTTATTTCCTACAGCCGGCACGGGTCAAGTCTAATTCCCGCAATTGACCGGTGTATACGATTCGACAAGGATAATCTCGCAGCCTGCCGGAAATGCGTCGTTTCTTACCGTACTCGTATTGCCGCTGAACGTTTTTCCGGGAGAAGTACCCCGGATATCGACGAGTCTGCCCCTGATGATTATGCAGCTTTCTTCCGGTGCACTTTTCACTTCATCTTCCAGTGATGAGTTCAGGAAGACAAGATGGTTATTACTGATATGTTCATCAATGTACTCTTCCGTGA